>DHRX01000044.1 GCA_002408345.1 Firmicutes bacterium UBA5301
GGCCGGAAATCATTGGCCGAGGTCAAAGGGAAATTGGCCGAATTAGGTCTCAGCCTTCGGGAATCTGAAGAGTAAAGTCGAAGTTTTGCAAGGGGATGGAGGGTAGGATAAGATGAGCAAAAAGAAGCTTGGGCGGCGGACTGAACACCGCAAGGCTCTTTTCCGGAGTTTGACCACAGCATTAATTAAGCATGAGCGGATTCAAACCACTGAAGAGAAAGCCAAGGCTCTACGTCCTTACATTGATAAAATGATTGCTTTAGCCAAAGACGGTGATTTAAAGTCCCGTCGCCAGGTGGCAGCTTTTCTTGATGATGCCGAGGCGGTACAGAAGTTGTTCGACTCATTGGCGCCCCGGTATGCCCAGCGACAGGGCGGATATACTCGAATCATTAAGACCGCTACACGTCGGGGAGACGCTGCGGATATTGCTATTATCGAGTTGGTCTAGGTATGTCACGGTTACTTGAAGTTCGCGATCTTACCCACAGCTATCTAACGCGAACTGGCGAAGAGGTCGAGGCTTTACGCAAGGTTAGCCTGGAGGTTGGGGCCGGAGAATTTGTAGCCATTGTCGGGCATAATGGTTCAGGCAAGTCTACTTTAGCCAAACATCTGAATGCACTCTTATTACCGAGTACCGGTGTGGTTTTCGTAGATGGCCTGGACACCTCCGTTCCCGAAAATCTGTGGGAAGTACGGCAGCGGGTGGGAATGGTTTTTCAAAACCCTGATAATCAATTGGTAGCGACCACTGTGGAAGAGGATGTTGCCTTTGGTCCAGAAAATCTGGGTGTTCCATCTGCTGAAATTCGAAAACGGGTAGATGAGGCCTTAGCTGTAGTAGAAATGTCTGAGTTTGCAACCAGACCGCCTCATAACCTTTCCGGTGGGCAAAAACAGCGGGTCGCAATCGCCGGTGTTTTAGCGATGCGACCTAAATGCATTGTTCTAGATGAACCTACCGCGATGTTAGATCCAAAAGGGCGGCAAGAGGTTTTGCGTACGGTGCAGAGGTTAAACGCTGAGGAGTCCATGACTGTTGTTTGGATTACCCATTTTATGAACGAAGCAGCCCAGGCTGATCGGGTTTTGGTTATGCAAGAAGGTAGAATAGCTATCGAGGGTTCCCCCCGGCAGGTATTTAGCAGGGTTGAAGAGTTAAAAGAACTACATTTAGATGTGCCTCAAGTTACTGAACTGGCGTTTTTGTTAAACAAAGCTGGGCTGCCGGTTTCTCCAGAGTTGCTTTGTGAGGAGGAACTGGTTTCTATTTTGGTAGATAAGTTAGCGGGGTAGGAAATATGAATGTCGAGAAAGCAATAGTGGTTAGGAACCTTTCCTATACCTATCAAGCCAATACTCCACTAGCTAGTCCAGCTCTACGTAATGTAGAAATGGAAGTGTTGCCAGGACAATTTGTAGCTATTATCGGCCAGACCGGATCGGGAAAATCTACCTTTATTCAACATTTAAACGGCTTAATACCTACTGGACCCGGACGTATTTGGATAGATGGACAAGATATTGGCCTTAAAGGTACCAACCTTAAAGGGTTACGGCAAAAAGTCGGTTTAGTTTTCCAGTACCCTGAGCATCAAGTTTTTGAAGAAACTGTTTTTGCTGACATTGCTTTTGGGCCCAAGAATCAAGGGTATTCTGGAGAATTATTAGTGGAAAAAGTCCGTCGAGCTATGGGATTAGTTCAGTTAGATTATGACGCTTTTCGGGAACGGTCGCCGCTAGAACTTAGCGGTGGGCAACTGCGGCGAGTGGCTATTGCCGGGGTTTTGGCTATGGAGCCTAGTATAATGATTTTAGACGAACCTACCGCTGGGTTGGATCCAAAGACCCGGGACGAAATCTTGGAGCAAATAGCCCGGCTTCACTCAGAGACAGGGATGACTGTTCTCCTAGTATCTCACAGTATGGAAGAGGTGGCTCGCCTAGCTGATTTGGTGGTTGTTTTTCATGATGGCGCTATTGCCCTTCAGGGGCCACCCCGGGAGCTATTTCAGCGTGATGCGGAGTTAACGGCTCTGGGCTTAGGTGTACCTCAGATTATTCGAGTTATGAAAGGCTTGGTTAATCAAGGGATTGCTGTAGATACTCGAGTTCTGACCACCCAAGAAGCAGCAGACCAGATTATTCAGAGGTGGCATAAGAATGCTTGACGGAATTACTCTGGGTCAATATGTGCCAACGGAATCGCCAATTCATAATTTAGATCCCCGAACCAAGATTATCAGCTCGGTTTTGCTGATTGTGGTTTTATTCTTGGTCGAAGGCTTTCAGGGATACTTATTGATTGGATTAGGTATTCTGGGTATAATTGCTGCGGCTCGGCTACCTTTGGGTTTTGTTCTTAAAGGTTTACGCCCATTACGACTGATTCTACTCATAACTCTGTTGCTTCATCTGTTCATGACTGAGGGTAGAGAAATAGCCCGGCTCGGCCCCCTAGTAGTGACTTATGAAGGTTTTAATAAAGGTGTCCTAATGACCCTCCGGCTTGGTCTCTTAGTCCTAGCGACTTCGCTGTTGACTCTAACTACGTCGCCTATTCGGTTAACCGATGGTTTAGAGGATTTGCTGAACCCTTTTAAAAGGGTTGGGTTACCGGCTCATGAGCTGGCGATGATGATGACAATAGCTCTTCGGTTTATTCCAACTTTGTTTGAAGAAACCGAGAAAATTATGAAAGCTCAAAAGGCTAGAGGCGCTGATTTTGAATCTGGTAAACTATCACAAAGAGCAAAAAACCTAGTGCCGCTGTTGGTTCCTCTATTTGTTAGCGCCTTTCGGCGGGCTGATGAATTAGCAATTGCAATGGAAGCTCGTTGTTACCGTGGGGGAGAAGGACGGACTAAATTACATACGCTCCAGATGACTAGGGCTGATTATTTGGCTATACTGTTACTAACTGCTGGAGTGATTGTAATAGCTGTGGTTTTTTAAAATGATGCGTAACTTGAAATTAACAGTTGCTTATGATGGCACCGCTTTTTGGGGTTTCCAAGTTCAACCTGGAGAGTTGCCAACTATTCAGGGGACTTTGGAAACCGGAATTAGCGATTTAACCGGAGAAGTGGTTCGGATTGTTGGGTCAGGACGAACTGATGCTGGGGTACACGCAGCTGGGCAAGTTGTTTCGTTTATGACCAATTCAACTATTCCGGTGGAAAATTGGCCTAGGGCTCTCAACACTCGCTTGCCCATAGATATTAGGGTTATTGCGGCTGAGGAAGTCCCACCTGATTTTCACGCCCGCTTTAGTGCTGTCGCTAAGACCTACCGGTATTTGTTTTCGATTAGCAAGGAACCGAACCCGGTAGCGTTACGCTATACTTGGTGGGTTGGTAGACCTCTAAATCTGCAGGCTATGCAGGAGGCAGCAACCGTTTTGGTAGGGAAACACGATTTTAAATCGTTCCAGACCGCAGGTAGCAGCGCCCAAACATCGGTGCGCAAAGTTACAGAATCTAGGTTAATTTCCACCTTAAGCGGAGATTCTCTGGTGCCAGGGCTAACAGGGCTCATCGCTTACGAGATTACCGCCGACGGATTCCTCTATAATATGGTCCGTAATATTGTTGGGGTTTTGCAGCGTATCGGCTGTGGAAAATTAAAACCAACGGATTTAGCAGAAATAATGGCGGCCCGGGACCGGCGCAGGGCAGGGCAGTTAGCACCGGCGCAAGGGTTATGGTTGCAGCAGGTCTGGTACTAGCACAGCTTGACACTATAACCATCAATATATTAAAATATCACCTAGTGGTTTTAAAGGAGGGAAATAGGTAACGTGAAGACGACATATATGGCAAAACCCAGTGAAGTCCAGCGGAAGTGGTACGTCATCGATGCTGAAGGGAAAACTTTAGGTCGGTTGGCGGCTCGGGTCGCTTCTATCCTCCGTGGCAAGCACAAGCCAATTTTTACGCCGCATGTGGATACTGGGGATCATGTTATTATCGTTAATGCCGAGAAGGTAGTACTGACGGGTAAGAAAGCCACTGATAAGATGGTTTATACTCACAGCCAGTATCCAGGGGGGTTAAAAGCGAAACCATACGGTGAACTTTTAGCCGAGAATCCGGAGAAAACGATTCGCCGCACAGTATGGGGAATGATGCCTCACAACCGATTGGGCCGGCAGATGATAGCCAAGCTACAGGTTTACCCTGGGCCGAACCATCCGCATGCAGCTCAGAAACCGGAAGTACTAGAGCTCGAAGATTTGAAGTAACTTGCTTTTTATTATACTGTATTTGATATGGGAGGAGGCGATTGGTAAGGTGGCAGGTCACATTGCAATGGCCACTGGCCGACGTAAAACATCCGTTGCTCGGGTGCGGTTGGTTCAGGGCGGGGGCAAGATTATTGTTAACGGCAGAGAGCTAGGGGAATATTTCAGCCGTCCTGTATTAGAAACCCTGATAAAAGAGCCTCTAGAGAAGAGCGGAACAGCATCGCAGTATGATGTTTTAGTTAATGTCTACGGCGGAGGTCTCTCTGGTCAAGCTGGTGCTATTCGGCTAGGCATTTCCAGAGCGCTTCAAACTGTAGATCCTGAGTTACGTCCGGTATTAAAGAAAGCCGGTATGTTATCACGGGATCCCCGGGAAAAAGAGCGTCATAAGTATGGACTGAAAAAAGCCCGGAAAGCTCCTCAGTTCTCTAAGCGTTAATAAAGAAGAGTATCTTATTGCCCTCGGCTGCTACCGAGGGTTTTCTTTTTAGAGACGGCTGATTGTTGGCGCCAGGGAAATGAGGTGGTTTGGTGCCGCTTACTGTTACACAAGTTTTAGAATCTACCGCTTTTTCTGGGGCTTCTGTAGTTGCTGGGGCCAAGGGATTAAGTAACCCTATCCGGTGGGTCCATCTTTGCGAAGCGCCGGATTCAGGTCAGTTGTTGTCTGGTAATGAATTAGTTCTGACCACCGGTGTTTCGCTAAAAACCAAGCGGGAACGGATGGATTATATTCAGGGACTGGCTTTAGCAAAGGTAGCCGCAGTGGTTATTTTTTTAGGTTCTGGATTCAGCAGGATTCCTGATTATTGGCGTGAATTGGCAGATGAATGGGGAATACCGATTATCGTAGCCCCACCGGATAAATCGTATATAGCCGTTACTGAAGAAGTTGGCAAATTAGTACAAGCCGAAGCAAAGATTGAAGGGTGGCGCAGACGTCTCCGGCCCGAATCAGTAGTTACGCACCGAAGTATGGCGTTTTTTCAGGATGTTCTGACTGGAGAGATTCTGGGTCGAAGTGGATTGGAGTTGATTGCGGATCGCCTAGGGTTACCATCAGGGGGTACCTTTTCGGCAGTAGTTTTCCGTATGGGCAAGGAGTGGCCACAGCCAGGCTCAGAACTCTATCGAGTAATTGCCCAGAGCATAGAGGTTATCAATAGGAGTAGTTTAGCAGCTTGGCTTGTACCGGTTGGATTTTGGCGGCAGAGGATAACTATTGTTATTAGTACCGGAGATAAAGATCCGGCGATTGAATTGCGCACTGCCACAACACAGTTAAAAAGACGCTTTCAAGAGCAGTTTCCAGATCAAGGGATCGAAGCTATTGGCATTGGGCGGCCTTATCCGATTCACGAAGTACCCAAAAGTTATCGGGAAGCGAAGTTGGCTAGTGCAGCTGGGCATGAGCTCTTTGGCAGTAAACCTGCCCTAATTCAGTACTTTGGAGATCTTGGATTATACCGACTACTTTATGCGGTTGAAGATAAGCGAGAGCTAGTCTCCTTTTACCGGGAGAGTATTGCCAAACTAGCTGAGTATGATCGAACGTACAAAAATGACTTATTAAAAACTCTACAGGTCTATTTTCGGCATGAGGGAAATTTGCGAGAAACTGCAGAGGCTTTGTATATTCACCGGCATACCTTACGGTATCGCTTGAAAAGAGTAGAAGAGCTTCCCGTCCTAAACTTAAATCGGTTTGAACACCGATTGACCCTATTATTAGGTTTAATGATTTGGCAGATGCTTAAAGGGGAGCGTGAGAGCGCCTTTTATCCATATGGATAAAAGCAAGCCTACAATCTTATCCATATATATAAAGAGTTTACCTGTTTTGGATGTTATAATAACTGCTGGGAGTATATTAACTTAAATAATCTCTGGTTCCCCCCGAGAACAAACTTTCGTGCTCCCGGGGTTTTTTCTTTTTACCAATTGCTACTCCGGGTAAGGAATCAGACTGAGGAGGCGGCTTTTAATGCAGTTAAGACCGAATAAGCCAGTACTATTCTTATTGGCGGTAGCATTAATATTAACGGTTAGTCTTTCGATAATGGCCCAGGAGAAAGCGTATATCGTTGGTTCTAGTTGGTATGGCCACGCACCGGCTTGGGTAGCCATTGAAGAAGGCTATTTTGCAGAGATTGGGTTTGACGTTGAGTATAAGTTTGTCGCCAGTAGTACTGATCGACTCATGGCTGTATCTTCAGGCAGCGCCCTTTTTGCTAGCCTTGGAGAGATGGCTATGATTACCCCTATGGCTATGGGCAATAAAAACTTTTACTGGGTGGGTAGCCAAGATATTGCTCCAGGGTTTGAGGGGGTTGTGGCGCAAGAATGGATTAAGTCGATAGCTGACTTAAAAGGGAAGAAAGTCGCTGTGCAGGCGGCGTCCAGTACCGATCTAACGTTGCATCTTTTAGCAAAGGAATATGGTTTAAATTCGTATCGCGATATTAACCTAATTAATATTAGTTATAGCGAAATGTATACTGCTTTTGCCAATAAAAATATTGATGCAGCGGTGGTTTGGGAACCAACTTTTTCTCAACTGCAGGAGCTACCGGGAGCCCATGTATTAGGTAAAGATACGGATACCGAAATCTATCGGCAATTTGCCTCGATGACCAGCCCAGATGTATTAATTATTAACCGGCGGTATGCCGATCGGAATCCGGACAAGGCTAAAGCTTTTATTAGGGCCTATTTTAAAGGTGTAGAGTTTGTCCGAGATAACCCGGATGAAGCCGCTAGAATCATTGAAAAATACGTTGGGCAGGATTTAGAACAAATTGCACAAGGGCTAAAAGGATTTATCTGGTTAGATGCTCAAGATCAAGCTAAAGTTCTTAGCCCCAACGGCCTCTTTGGCCAGATTGAATATGTTATTGATTTTCTAAAAGAGACGGGGCGGATTACCCGCAAACCTAATTATCACGAATGGGTTCGACCAGACTTGTTACCGTAGGAGGTGTGTTGTCCTTGTCTAGATTAGCCCAGTACCGCACCATGATCATTAGTATTATTTCCGTAATTGTTTTCGGCCTGATCTGGGAATTATCCGGGCGTTTAGGTTGGATTAGTACCGTTTTCTTGCCTACCCCGTCAGCTATCTTTCAAGAAGGGATGGCCTTACTACGTAGCGGTATACTTCAAGCCGACATTTTGGCTTCGACCCGAAGGGTATTGGTAGGGTTCTTAATTTCTGCTGCGGTGGCGGTACCGCTAGGGTTGATCCTTGGTACATCGGAAGTGCTTAAAGCTGTCTTTGACCCGATTATATCAATTATCAGACCGTTGCCGGCGTTGTCTTGGATTCCCCTCTCCATGCTCTGGTTGGGCATTGGGGAGTCGCAAAAGTATGCTATCGTTTTTATGGGGGCCTTTGCGCCGACCCTGGTTTATATAATTGATGCCACCAAAAGGGTCGATCCCCTATTAATTAAAGCGGCGCAGAATTTAGGTGCCAGCCGCTGGGCGGTGCTGCGGGAAGTGGTACTACCGGGAGCGTTACCCAATATTTTAAGTGGCTTAAAAGTGGTGTTGGCGGTGGCTTGGACCTGTATTATTAGTGCGGAAATGGTGGGGGCTAGTAACGGTTTGGGTTTTCGCATTTGGAACGCCAAAGATTGGGGGAATACCCCACAAGTATTGTTAGGGATGGTTAGTATCAGTTTAACAGTTCTGGTAATGGATCAGATCTTTAAACAGTTAGAGCGAAAATTAGTTCCCTGGGAGCGTGGTTAGTAGGGAGGGGTTAGATGATACTTTTCGAAAACATTTCAAAATCTTTTTTCGATGGGAAAAAACAGGTTCAAGCGGTCGACGACTTTAACTTGAGAATCCGACCCGGTGAGTTTGTCTGCATAGTTGGGGCGTCTGGTTGCGGCAAATCAACGTTGTTAAACATGGTCGCAGGTTTCAATAAACCATCTTCCGGACAGATTCTACTTAACGGCGAACCGGTTACCGGTATTGATCCCCGCTGTGGCATGATCTTCCAAAGCTATGCGCTTTTTCCTTGGAAGACGGTGCTAGGTAATGTGGAGTTCGGGTTAAAAATGCAGGGAATTCCCAGGCAACAGCGCCAGGAAATAGCGGGAAAGTATATTGATATGGTGGGCCTGACCAGTTTTGCCGACTCCTATCCCTGTGAGTTATCAGGCGGAATGCGCCAAAGGGTGACGATAGCTAGGGCGTTGGCCAACAATCCCGAAATACTCTTAATGGATGAACCTTTTGCTGCTTTGGATGCCATGACCCGCCAAGTACTACAGGAAGAACTGCTGCGCATAGTTGACGAGTCCAATAAAACCACTCTTTTTATCACCCACAGTATTGATGAGGCCATACTCTTAGCAGACCGAATCGTTATCATGTCGGCCCGCCCAGGCCGGGTTAAAGACGATTTAAGGATAAATTTACCCAGACCCCGGCATGTGACCGATCAGTTGGCAACCGAGTATCTGGATCTAAAAGCTTCGATTTGGTCTTCGGTAGAGGAAGAAGTTCGGCAAAATATGCTCTTTAATGCTTAGTAGTCCGGAGGTTCTGCATATTTATGTAGAAAGTTCTCTGGAGGTGACCTAAGTGTTTGATTTGCTAATCCATAATGGTAAAATTATCGATGGTACTGGTGCACCTTGGTATTGGGCGGATCTAGCGGTGAGGGATGGGGTAATTGTCCAAGTAGGCTCAGTATTAGGGGATGCTCTTCGGAAAATAGATGCTGGTGGAGCCTACGTAACCCCTGGATTTATTGATATCCATACGCACTCAGACGAGAGCGTGCTGGTGAAGCCGACTGCGGTATCGAAAATCAGTCAAGGGGTTACCACTGAGGTTATCGGAAATTGTGGCTATTCAGCAGCTCCAGCATTAGGTGGAGCCCGGCAAGCAATTCTCAGTAACCTAGCTGAGTTAGAAATATCTTTGACGTGGGAAAGCTACGCAGAGTATTTGCACATTGTAAGTAAAGTCCGTCCTGTTGTTAATATTTATCCGTTAGTCGGTCACGGGACCCTCCGCTTAGCAAGCCAGAATTCTGGAAGAGAGATCGAGAAATTGCTAGAAGAAGCTTTGATGCAAGGGGCTCGGGGGTTATCAACTGGTTTGGTTTACCCCCCGGGCTGTTTTGCCTCTACCGAGGAGCTGGTTCAGTTATGCTGCTTGGTTCAGAGGTATGGCGGAATCTACGCTTCCCATATTAGGGACGAAGGAGATCAATTACTGGCGGCGCTGACTGAAGCCATTGAAATTGGTGAAAGATCAGGGGTTTCTGTAGAAGTTGCGCATCTGAAAGCGGCTGGACCGGCTAATCACGGGAAAACTGTGCAAGCTTTGGAGCTGATAGCTGAGGCTCGGGAGCGGGGAGTAGATATAGCATTCGATGCCTACCCCTATACCGCCTCATCCACTGGTTTAAAGTCCCTGTTGCCAAGGTGGACTCACGCTGGAGGGCAACAAGCTTTTTGGGATCGATTGA
>DHRX01000193.1:0-4399 GCA_002408345.1 Firmicutes bacterium UBA5301
TCAGTTCCGGGTAAGGTCTTAGTTGGTTTTTTGGCTGGGATTCTACCTCGTAAAGTATATACAGATTATTTGTGGGTACCAGTTGCTACCGCTTTTTTAGCGACGATTATAGATCAAGGGGTTTTTTTATTACTTGGTAGTTCCTTTGGTTTGCAACAACCATTTTGGACAGGCTTAAGAAAATTTGTTTATCCGTCTGCGTTTTATACAGCTTTACTATCGCCTTTGATTGTTTATGGTGTCCGTAACCTTTATACAGATTTTCGGCGACGTGGTTGGCATAAGGGGCAACGCCTAACATGATTAGTAGAACGAAGAAAGAGTTGAAGCAGAGGATTCAGATTAGCGTGGTTATTCTGGCTATGACTATGCTGGTTTTGGCAGGTCGTCTCTGGTATTTGCAAATTATTAGAGGCGCTGAGTTTGCTCTTAAATCAGAAGCTAATGCTTTACGGGTTGTGCCAATTCCTGCACCTCGGGGTATTATCTATGATCGTAATCAGGTTCCCCTAGCCAATAATCGAATGGCTTTTACAGTTATGATTATGCCTCGAGATTTACCTAAAAACCCCGAACCTGTTTTTCAGCGATTAAGTCAGATTATCGGCTTGAGTGTCTCTGAAATTAAGGAAGCGATCTCCTCCCGACCTAGACTTCCATACTATCCAGTTTATTTAGTACGAGATGTAGGCCCAGAAATAGTTACTCAGATTGAAGAAAACCGTTTAGATTTACCAGGTGTTGCTGTATACGAAACGCCAGTACGTAACTATCCCTTTCAAGACTTAGCAGGTCATACTTTAGGCTATCTTGGTATTATTAGTGAAAACCAACTCCGGGAGATTAATGACCCTCGGTATAGTGGTAGCGATTTTGTGGGTCGGACCGGTCTGGAGTGGGTTTACGAAACGGAACTTCGAGGTGTTGACGGCGGTCAGCAGGTAGAGGTGAATCGTGTTTCTCGGCCGATTCGGGTCTTAGGAACCGCCCACAGTATTCCTGGGCGTAACTTAATTTTAACATTAGATGTCGAACTGCAGCAGGTAGCTGAAACGGTACTGCAGGAACGGTTAGCTGCGATTCGATCAGAAGGTAGATACGAAAGGGCTTTTGCTGGCTCAGTAGTTGCCTTAGATCCCCGTACCGGCCAGATCTTAGCCATGGCTAGTGAACCTGGGTTTGACCCTTCTCAATTTGTAGGCGGGGTTAGCCCCAGCTATTGGAGAGAAATAGTTAATAACCCTTATGACCCTTTACGCAACCGGGTAATCCAGGGGGATATTACCCCAGGTTCGGTATTTAAAGTGGTTACGGCTATGGCGGCTTTATCTGAAGGACGCACGACGCCTTGGGAATACTTTAAAACTACAGGTCGTGACACAACCTATCCCCAAAAAACTTGTTGGATTTATCCTGGTAATCATGGGGTTATCAATGTAGCCCAAGGGTTGCGAGATTCCTGCAATATCGTCTTTTACGAACTGGGCCGCCGGGTTGGAATTGACTCTCTATACGAGTGGTCGCGCTGGTTTGGCCTTGGGGAGAAGACCGGGTTGAATATCTACCCTGCTGAATCAAATGGGCTGGTTCCTAATCGTCAGTGGAAACAGGAGTACTTTAAAAGGCGGGATCAACAGGTTTGGTATCCGATTGAAACTTTAGATGTTTCTATCGGTCAGGGTCCGTTATTAACTACTCCTCTTCAGATGGCGGTCTTATACGCTGCTTTAGCCAATGGAGGAACTTTGTATGAACCCTACTTGGTACAAGCAATCTTAGAACCAACAGGAGAGGTTGTTGAAATATTCGAACCGGCAGTTAAAAGAGAATTAAATTTGCAACCATCTGCTTTGACGGCAGTTCGAGATGGAATGCGTCAAGTAATAACGTCAGGAACTGCCCGCCGCGTTTTTGAGGGTTTCCCAATAACGACGGCAGGTAAGAGCGGAACAGCTGAACTGCATAAGGGAACAGTAGATGTACATGGTTGGTTTGCTTGTTATGCTCCAGTTGATAATCCAGAAATTGTGGTAGTTGTCGCCTTGGAAAGAGCTGGTGGTGGAAGTAGTTCAGCAGCACCGATAGCCCGGAAAGTTTTGGAGGAATATTTTGGTATAGAGCCTCCAGAAGAGGACTTAGAAGTAGATGCGGCAACAGTGGAACCATTGATTTCAGAAAATTAATGGTACTGAAGGAGAATATCTGCTTGCAGCGAAAGTTGGTAACAGAGTAATAGCTGTAGAATCGAGGTACTGAGGTTGGGACTCGTTACATTTAAAGGAACTAAAGACGGTTTACAGATCATTTTAGATCCAAAAGCAGATTTAACAGAAGTTTTTGCAGAACTGGAAGGCGAGTTGGTTAAAAACAGTCGTTTTTTTGCGACAGGGACGGCTAATATCCATACCTGTGGGCGTCAGTTGGGGTCAAACCAACTAGCCCAACTGGCAGCCATTTTAGAAATGGGTGGGCTTTCCCTAACTCAACTGGCAGTAAAAGAGATGGATTTAATAGGGGAAGAAGCATCTGCTCCTATTCCCGGCCCTAGGTTTATTAAACGAACATTACGGTCTGGAATGCAAGTGCAGCATGACGGGGACGTAGTAATTTTTGGCGATCTTAACCCTGGCGCAGAGGTTGTAGCTAGCGGTGATATTTTGGTTTTTGGGACTCTACGAGGCATGGTTCATGCTGGTGCTACCGGTAACCAGACCGCCCAGGTTGCAGCGCTGCGATTATCCCCGACCCAACTGCGAATTGCCGATTTAATTGCCCGTTCACCAGATGGGGAAGAGGAGATGCCTGAACATCCAGAGGTTGCTCGTATCCGTGACGGGGTAGTGGTTATAGAAGAGTTTGTTAGCTAAAGGGGTGGTATGCATTGGAGTCAAAAGTCATTGTTGTTACCTCCGGAAAAGGAGGGGTTGGTAAAACTACTACAGTAGCTAATCTGGGCATGGGGCTTGCCTTAGCCGGTTATAAGGTAGCGTTGGTCGATGCTGATATCGGATTACGCAACTTAGATGTAGTTATGGGCCTTGAAAATCGGATTGTTTACGATCTAATTGATGTTGTTGAGCAGAAATGTCGCTTGCGGCAGGCTTTGATTAAAGATAAACGCAACGATAATCTCTACTTACTACCAGCTGCTCAAACCCGGGACAAAGAAGCGGTTAAACCAGAACAGATGCAAGCTCTTTCCCAGGAATTGAAGGAGCAGTTTCAGTTTATTCTAGTGGATAGTCCTGCCGGTATTGAACAGGGGTTTAAGAACTCTATTGCAGGAGCCGATGCGGCTATTATTGTGACGACACCAGAAGTATCAGCGGTCCGTGACGCTGATCGGATTATTGGTTTATTAGAAGCAGCAGAACTATTTAATCCGCAACTAATCCTGAATCGGTTGAGACCTGATATGGTCCGTAAAGGAGACATGATGGATATTAGTGATGTTATTGAAATCCTTTCTGTCCCTTTATTAGGTGTTGTTCCCGATGACGAAAGTATTATTGTTGCTACAAACCGAGGTGAACCAGCGGTACTAGATAAAAACTCCCAAGCTGGTCAGGCTTATTGCAATATCGTTAAACGGTTGGAAGGAGAGGACGTCCCCTTACTGGACTTAGACCATCCAGGCCTCTTAGAGAAACTACGTAGATTGATGGGAGGGAAATAATATGGGAACTCTCATCGATATGATGTCTAAAGTTTTTGCTAAAGAAAATTTACCGAGTAAGAATTTAGCTAAAGAACGGTTACAATTAGTAATTATGCATGACCGAGCTTCACTTTCTCCAGATTTGGTAATGAAGCTCAAAGAAGAGCTAATTAAGGTGCTAACAAAGTATGTTGAAATTGATGAGGATGGGCTAGAGGTCAATTTAGACCGTGGGGACGATTCGGTGGCCTTGGTGGCTAATGTTCCGGTAAAGAAAGTTAGGCGAGTTTAACCATTGGCACACCCAAAAAAAGTCAGTAAAAATTTTGATTTTATTCTTTTTGGTGTGGTGCTAGCTGTAGCACTTCTAGGGTTGTTAGCAGTTTTTAGTGCCACTCGCGCCAAACTGATCGAGACCGGCAGTGATCCCTTCTTTTTCTTTAAAAGACAGGTGGCATGGGTAGGTATCGGCTTATTTGCCATGCTTTTAACGGCTTATATCGATTACCAAATTATGGGGAAAATTAGTCGTACTTTTTATTTTATTCTCCTTGGCTTACTAGCCTTAGTATTAGCTGTTGGACACTTGGTTTCAGGGGCACAATCTTGGTTTAAGGTTGGTACCTTTGCATCCTTTCAACCTTCTGAACTAGCAAAGATTGCGGTTATCCTTTATCTCGCCAAATATTTAGAGGACCGTGACGATTTTACTCAGTTTAGCAGTTTAATTGTTCCCTTTGC
>DHRX01000193.1:4507-4889 GCA_002408345.1 Firmicutes bacterium UBA5301
GTTTAATTGTTCCCTTTGCAATTGTGTTGGCGCCGATGATTTTAATTCTGCTTCAACCAGATCTAGGAACAGCCATAGTTTTTGTGGGAATTCTTTTTGGTATGTTATTTATTGCTGGTGCAAACCCCAAGCATTTGGCAGCAATTATAGGTACGACGTTAGCGATTTCACCGTTACTCTTCTTTTTTGTATTGAAGCCTTATCAACAAGCCCGGATTATGGTGTTAATTAATCCGTATAGCGATCCGATCGGAGCAGGTTATAATGTTATTCAGTCGATGATAGCTATCGGCTCTGGGCGTTTGTGGGGTAAAGGCCTTTTTAATGGATCTCAGACCCAATTAAACTTCGTTCCTGAACACCATACTGATTTTATTTTTTC
>DHRX01000193.1:5022-5250 GCA_002408345.1 Firmicutes bacterium UBA5301
CCATACTGATTTTATTTTTTCGGTGATTGGTGAGGAGTTTGGTTTTCTTGGTGGGCTTTTTGTTTTAGCGGCTTACTTTTTAATTCTTTGGCGTGGTATGGTTATATCTTATACCGCCAAAGATCGCTATGGTAGTTTAGTTGCTACCGGTGTAGTTTCGATGCTTTTTATTCATATCCTGATTAATATTGGCATGAATATGGGCATTATGCCGGTTACCGGTATTCC
>DHRX01000193.1:5456-5935 GCA_002408345.1 Firmicutes bacterium UBA5301
GGTCTTTTACTCAATATTTACTTCCGGCGTCATAAGCTACAGTTCTAACGGGCATGGTAATACCCCCCTTTTTCTTTTAATATAATACTGGTACAGGAAGTCGAGGGAGGGGTATACATGGGGCTAAGGAGGGTAACATGGGTTGTTTTCTACCTGCTATTGTTGGCGTTAGCCTCCTTAGGGTTTAGATATAATATAATGGAAGTAAGACCAGAATTTAATCGGTTAGTCCAGAGTTTACCTGAGCGCTTAGCAAGATCGACAGCACCGTGGCGAGAAGAAGCGGTAGAAGCGGTTACTACCACTAATTTAATTCTGCCGTTGTATGGTTCAGTAATTCAAGGTTATGGGTGGCAACGTCATCAGTTAACAGGGTTACCGTATTACCATAGGGCTATCGATATTGAGGCTGAAAACGGAACTTTGGTTTGTGCAACTAGCTCTGGACGAGTGAGTAAAGTATATTATGGGCTTACTTT
>DHRX01000030.1:0-287 GCA_002408345.1 Firmicutes bacterium UBA5301
AGCTGCTTACCTTTATCGGAAAGCAATTTCAAGGCTGCAGCTATCAAGTAAGTAGAATCCTGCTCTTCTAACAGTTCATTAGCTAGATCAATAAACTCGCTAACCGGCTGCTGTGCCGCCTCAGTTAACTGGGCTGCCAGCATCTGCTTTTTTACTTCCAAAGCATCGGCTAATGAAGGTAGAAAATGGCGATCGATCTTCTTTCCCGTCACCCGCTGGATAAAGCGGAGCTGTTTTAGTTCCCTCGGTTCCACTAGGGTAATAGCAATTCCAGAGCGCCCAGCCCG
>DHRX01000030.1:450-4686 GCA_002408345.1 Firmicutes bacterium UBA5301
TCGTAATTAATTACGTGGGTAACAAGAGAAATATCCAGTCCTCTCGCCGCCACGTCAGTAGCTACTAATATTTCGATTGACCCTTGTCTAAACCGACCGATTACATTATCCCGTTCTCTTTGGGAAAGGTCACCATGTAAAGCGTTAGCCGTATACCCACGGATCTCTAAAGCGCTAACCAGCTCATCGGTGCCTCTTTTCGTCCGGCAGAAAATCAAAGCGACCGATGGCCGCTCCACGTCTAAAACACGACATAAAGCTTCTGTTTTTTGACGTGGGTTAACCTCATAGTACCGCTGCTCAATTAAAAGATCAGTCCGCTCCTGCGGAGCAATTTCGATAATTACCGGATCCTTAAGAAAGCTTTTAGCTAAATCTTGAATAGCCCTGGGAAAAGTTGCCGAAAACAAAAAAGTAGTCCGTTTCGGTGGGCATTGAGTTAAGATACCCTGAATTTCATCTAAAAAGCCCATATCCAACATCTCGTCGGCTTCGTCTAAAACCACATAAGTTAAGTCGTTAAAGCGTAGTGTGCCTCTGCGTAAATGATCCAAAAGCCGACCCGGGGTACCAACAACTAGCTCAGGACGTTTCTTTAACGCCCGAATTTGTACCTCAATCGACTGTCCACCATAGACCGCTAAAGTATTAACCCCTAAAAATTTGCCTAAAGAAGCTACTTCTTCAGCAACCTGCACCGCTAATTCCCGAGTCGGACAGATCACTAAACTCTGGACACCCTTACGGGGCTCAACATTCTGCAACATCGGCAAACCGAAAGCTGCTGTCTTACCGGTTCCAGTTTGGGCTTGACCCATGATATCGCGTCCCGCTAAAGCAGCCGGTATGGCTTTTTGCTGAATAGGTGTAGGTGTTTCGAAGCCTTTCTGGGCTATCGCTTCCAATAATTCTTGCCGCAATCCCATTTCTGCGAAAGTAATACTACTCACTATATTCCTCCTGATTTTGTCAATAGTTAAAGTGTATCACAAGCCATCTAAAAATAATAGCCTTCCTCCCTTTCTTCTGATTAAATACTATGTTATAGTAATATCACTCCCTGATATCGGATGGTGATAATTAGTGTTTTTTCGGGACTTTTTCTTAGGATTCGTTAAAGTTCATATTTTACACCACGCCAGCCAAAAACCTATTTTTGGTCTAGGTATGATTGAGGAACTAGCCAAACATGGATACCAGATCAGCCCCGGAACCATTTATCCAACCCTACGTTCCCTAGAAACTGCCGGTTTTCTTCAGCAGGAAAACCGCTTAGTTAACGGCAAAATTCGTAAATACTACCGGATTACCCCTTTGGGCCAGGAAGCCTTGGCAGAAGCTAAAGATAAAATTAAAGAACTAGTAACGGAAGTATTAGCTTAATTGGAGGCGGGAATGCAATGAACTTCATCTTAGAAAACGTTAAGTACAGGCAGATATTAGATATCCCCTACTTATCCCTTACTGGACCGGGGGTAACCTGTATTGTTGGTGAGAGTGGTAGCGGTAAAACGACTTTGCTAAAACTATTAAATAACCTGATCTCCCCTGATCAAGGGCAAGTTTTGTATAACGAAGTTAACCTGGAAGCACTAGATCCAATACAATTACGACGCCAAGTTATCATGTTTCCCCAAAATCCTAGTATCTTCCCAGGGTCCATTCAAGATAACTTGCATCTCGGCTTAGAATTCGCAGGCAAACCTCTACCTAGCGTTACTGAACTAAACCACGCTTTGGATTTAGCTAACTTAGAAAAGCCTTTAGAGGCTGGAGTTGAAGAGTTATCTGGTGGTGAACAACAACGGTTGGCTTTGGCTCGACTGTTCTTGCTCGAACCGGAAGTATTACTATTAGATGAACCGTCATCTGCTTTAGATGACGCAACAGAAGTACTGGTCCTTAATAGTATTAATGACTTTGCCCAATCAAGAGAGATCACTTTAATTATGGTAACCCACTCTAAAGCTGTGGCTAACAAATACGCGGAAACTATCATTACCATCCACAACGGACAAGTTGTCAGAAATCAGGAGGTGGCTGTACGTGGATAATATTATTGATATTGGGCTGGTTCAACTAATTTCTGCTTATATTTTTGTCCTCATCTTAACAATTATTTTGCGTAAAAACCGTATTGGCAAAGAACAAGATCTGCTTATCGCAGTAACTAGAATGACCATTCAGTTGGTTTTGGTCGGCTATATTTTAGAATACATCTTTGGTAGTAACAATCTCTGGTTAACATTATTGGCCTTAGTAATAATGGAAGCTTTCGCCATCAGAAATATTTTTAGTCGGATTAAGTTACCTCTGTCCACCAAATTTAAACAGGTTATCGGTATAGCTATGGTTACCGGCACCTTAACTGCAATGATCTACTTTTTCCTAGTCGTTATCGGGTTGGATCCTTGGTATGAGCCACGCTACGTCATCCCCTTGGCCGGTATGCTTATCGGTAATTCGATGACCGGCATTACCCTCGGTGCAGAAAGGCTACTCGATGGGATTAAGCGTAATCGCCACTTAATTGAAGGCGCATTAATGTTAGGAGCTAATCCCGGCCGGGCAACTCGGGATATCGTCAATTCCGCCTTTTATGCTGCCATATTACCTACTATCAACTCCATGCTTGGTATGGGTATTATTTGGCTCCCGGGCCTAATGACCGGACAAATTCTCTCCGGTATTTCACCGCTAATCGCTATTAAATATCAAATTGCCATTATGCTAGGAATACTAGGAGCCGTCTCCTTAACAGTCATTATCCTGGTCAATAGCGGCATTAAAACATTTTTTAATACAAGGGCCCAATTAGTCTTACCAGAAGGCTTTATTAACGGTAAGGTTAGGAATTAGGCGCTCTGGGAATACTAGACAGAAGATCTGTTTAGGAGGGGTACCCAGATGGCTTGGAAACCAGTAAATAGTAAATTTCCCTACTCCTGTGGAGGATGAGACCAGGTATTTCAACCTACCCTGGTTCAGGGGAAAAAAACAGCCGGTTGGTCCAACGGCGACGGCAAAAAGTACTGTGCAACCTGTTCTACTCAGTTAGGCCGGAAAGAATAGTGGTCAATAAAAAGGCCCCCGTCTGGGGGCCAGATGTTTTAAAGCTGAACCGTTCTTATTTCCGCTTGCATTTCCTGGGCAATTTCAGCCAGAGATTCTGCTGCTGCCGCAATCTCTTCAACCGAAGCATTCTGCTCTTCGGCGCTAGCCGAAATTTCTTCTGCACCAGCAGCTGCTTCCTCCGCTGTTGCTGCCAAATTTTCAACAGCTTTCATCACATCATCAGTCCCGTCAGATAATTGCTCACTAGCAGCGCTCACTTCTTGAATTTGCGCTACCGCTGTTCGAACCGCCTTGATAATCGCATCAAAAGCTTCACCAGCCTTATTGACTACATCAGCGCCAACAACAACTTGCTGGTTACCTATCTCCATGGCCTGAATAGCCTTGGCTGTTCCTGACTGAGTATTTTGAATTAGAGTGGAAATTTGTTCAGCTGCTTCTCGAGATTGTTCAGCCAACTTACGTACTTCTTCAGCAACTACGGCAAAGCCCCTTCCCTGCTCCCCAGCTCTAGCTGCTTCAATCGCTGCATTTAACGCCAGCAAATTAGTTTGATCGGCAATACTAGTAATTGCTTCAACTATCTGGCCAATCTGTTCTGAAATTTCCCCCAAGGCATTAATTGCCCGAGCCGTTTCAGTAGTTGCACCATCAATGGCTTGCATTTGTTGAATAGCCTGTTCAATTAAATCCTGCCCCTGTTCAGAGACCTCTTCTGCCGCTTTAGCATCCTTGGCTACCCTCTGCGCCGATTGAGCCACATGTCTAATTGAGGCAGACATATCTGCTACGGTATGGCTAACAGTAGTTACCACCTTGGCTTGTTCATCAGAACCCTTAGCTAACTCTGTAACGGTATCAGCCACCTGCTGAGAAGCTTGGCCAACTTGGTTGGATGATGCCGATAGTTCTTGGGACGAAGACGCTACTACATCAGAAGTTTCACTTATTTTAGCGATTAGCGACCGTAATTCAACTATAGCATGATTTAAGGTTTTAGCCACAACACCGATTTCATCTTGTGTGGTAACCTCTATAGTTTTGGTAAGATCTCCTACAGCTATAGCTTCAGCCAACGGTTGAATTTTTTGAATCGGCCTGACAATAGTGCCAGCAACAAAGTACGCTGCTAGTAGTCCTGCGAATATCGCAATTATAGAA
>DHRX01000030.1:4807-17184 GCA_002408345.1 Firmicutes bacterium UBA5301
CTGCCAATATCGCAATTATAGAAATACGAATATTTAACTGTAAAACAGAGCGTACCGGTAACAGAACGTCATTACTATCTGCCATCTGAGCAACGCTCCAATTGGTCAACTCAACTGGAGCAAAGGCCATAATCCTGTTAACCCCATGGAGTTCGTATTCGGCTACTCCGTGTTCACCGGCTATTATCCGCTCAACTACAGCCAATAACTCTGCATTTCCCTCTCGAATAATTCGGTCACTTCCAAGATATTGTGGATCAGGGTAAGCCAAAGTCACTCGAGAACTATCAACAATCCAACCGTGACCATTACCATTTAAAGTCATATTGCTGGCAACCTGTTGCAAATACTCTAATGGTACCGTTGCTGCTAAAACGCCCACCGGTCGAAAGCTCTGAGGGCTGCGAATTGGACAAGCAACCGTCACCACTAACTGATTAGTTGCCTTGCTCCGAAGTACATTAGAGTAAACAACATTACCGGTCTCCATTACTTGCTGAAAGTAATCACGATCAGCTAAACTCCCGATCTCACCCGCTTTGTCTCGGGCTAAACCAGAAGGTTCGATGACATAAAGGGTTTCAAAGTCCCGATTGGTAGTAGAGATTGCTTCTAGGATAGCAAGCTGTCGCTCCCAATCCATACTTTGCAGATCTGGTAATTCAGCCAGCTCTACTAAATTTCCGGTTACCTCCCGAACCCAATTATTAACTAACTCCGCATTTAATTTCGCACCATATTGGGCCGACTCCAATAGTTCTTCTAACAATAAGGTCTTTGTGCGATTATAGGTTAACACCCCAGATAACGCATATAATACACATATTAAAACACCGATTATTACCATTAGTTTAACTTTAAGACTTCGTTTCATTGAATTCACCACCCTAACCGCTGGTTTCTTCCAGCTGAATTGGCTAAAATACTTACCCGCTTTTTTGATTCCCCTTCCGCATATTGGTGCGTTTATTTTGATGGCGATATAGTTTTAGAACTAGCCAAATAATTTCTAGCGCCTCATCAGACGATATTTTCAAAGTAAGATTCGGGAAGGGATTAGGTGTATCGCTCCTGCCTAGCAGGTAGTCTACTGATACCTGAAAATAGTCTGCCGCCTGTAAAACCAAATCTAAGTTTGGTGCACGTTTACCTGACTCGTACAGTGAAATCGAAGAACGAGAAATACAAAATTCTTGTGCTAACTCTTCTTGAGTTAACCCAAACTGCTTTCGTAAGCTGGCAAAACGGTGATAGAAGTTCAACATAATTCACTCCTAGTAATTCTACTATAACTGACGTTAATAGCAACAATTGCTACAAATCGGCACGAAATTGTAGCGGGAACTCCACATTTCGTACAGATATAGTGAATATACCGTAAAACTACTAGTTTGCCGCCTACTTTTGCTTACTTGGTTTACTTAATTAGAAAATAACCAAGCATCTCAAGGCTTGGTTATTTTCTAGGGATCTATTTGTACTGATGCCAGGACTTAACAACACTCAGAGACCGGATGTTTTTGTGCAGCAGGCCCAGTTTCTTGTAATAGTGAGATGCAAATAAAGCCAATTAAATTTATGAATCCAAAGATAAACAAGCTCCATTTAAGGCCAAAACTATGACTTAGCATCGGATCAGTAATGTTAGAAACAGCCATTAATGTGTTTGTTAGCCAGCCACCAATAATTGGTGAGATAAAACCGGAAACGAAACCACATGAAGAAATAAGAGCAAAGGCCGCACCAACCCGAGTTGGATTCATTTGATCAAGTTCCATAGGAACTGTATACATTCCAGGCATCCATAAGCTATTACCAAAACCGAAAATTGCTGCTCCAACGATTATAAACCAGACCGAAATACCTGATCCTAAAGCGGCAACTGAAGTACCGATAATCTTAATAATCTGACCTAAAGCCATTGATGGCTTTCTTTTACCGGTCTTGGCTATAGCAATGCCTCCAACTGAACCGCCAATTATCCCTACCGCCGGAAAAGCAATAGCTGCCCAGAAACCAGCGGCTGCTTCCGTCATATTACCCCTCTCTAGCAAAAAAGTAGGTAATATTACTGCCATATATGAATAGACGAAAAAGTCACATACAAAGGTAATACAAAGTAGTTTAATATCGCGTCTTTTCCAGAGGTTACGATAAATATTTTTTTCCTGTACTTCGGGGGTATCATCCGTCGTTTGAACCACGATATCGTCTTCTTTAACCAACAATACCCAAAGCAGGCCGACGATGACAATACCAATTCCCCAAATACCCATAGCCTGTTTCCACGAGTTACCAAAGTAATTATAAAGCGGAACCATCAGACCAAAACTGACAACAGTTCCGACAAAGGGAAATAGGCCATTAATAGTATTCATCATTTCACGTTGCTTCGGTGTATACCACTTCATAATAGCCGACCCAATAAACGGTATACCTAAACCAAAACCAATACCGAATAAAGCTCGTCCTATTAAGAAAATCGTATAGTTTACTGCAACATAATTAATTAGTACACCAATACCAACAAAGAGCATTGTCCAGACAAAAAGGTTCCGTGTACCAATTTTATGCTCAATCATACCACCGAGAATACTAGCAATAATAATCATTGGGAAGATGATTGATACCGATAGGTTAAGTAAAGCATCATTATTAACGATATTGAAATGATCTCTTAAGGTAACTAACAGCGGTGACGGTGCCATTTGCTGTACATAAGCAATCCAGATACCTATAATAATTAAAACGCTGATTAAACCCATTTTCTTCTGTTCTGGGTTATTAGTCATGGAAAACCACCTCTAATCATTGCTCTTATATTAAGGAGTCAGCCCGAACGAGCTGACTCCTTATATATAGAGACCCTTTACTATTAGCTTTGATAAACAATCTTACCGTCAAGAATCGTCATGAGAACCTTTGTATCCCGAATCTCATCAACTGGACCCGTGACAAAATCACGGTCGACAACAACCATATCAGCAAGGTTGCCTACTTGAATCGAGCCCTTAATATCGTCCTCATGGGAGAAGAAAGCGGAGTTCTTTGTCCACATAATTAGAGCTTGGGTTGGAGTTACCCGCTCCCTCGGACCCCACAAGGCACCATTAGAATCGAGTCGAGTCACAGCAGCCCACATTCCTAAGAAAGGATCAAAAGGCACTACTGGTGCATCAGAACTTCCACCTGCGATAATTCCATTGTCGAAATATGTTTTACAAGGAACATTCTGATGAGCCATTTCTTCGTGTAGAATTGCCGACTCCCCTAATAGATGCATAATAGTAGGTTGTACAGCAACTCCAACATTCAGTTTCTTCATTGGTTCTAATTGATCTGGAGCCGGGAAAGGATGATGGATGAGATAATGTCTTCTCTCTTGAGCGGGGCTAATCTTATCAGCTTCAGTAAATCCAGCTAGAGCCACATCAGCCGCTTTATCTCCAATAGTATGGATACCTACCTGCCAACCGTATTTATGGCTTTTAGTAACCATCTGGATCAGATCTTCTTCAGGAACGGTGGTAAATCCACATGTTGAAGGGTCTTCTTTATACGGCTTACGCATACATGCTGTTTTTGCCCCCGGAACACCATCTAACGTAATTTTGATGCCGTTTAATTTCAGCATACTGTCGCCAAATCCGGTTATACAGACACCTTCATCTAACCGCCGCAGGTGTTGACTTACTGAACCGGTAGCTGTATCTAAGTAATACATCATTCCAGCCCGATACCTTAATTTGCCACGCTTATACGTTTCTTGGTAAGCCCGCATATGGTCAAAACCAAGGTTCGCATCAATAACACTGGTAACGCCACTCTTATTAAATTCCTTACCCACAGCTTCTTGAGCGTTAACTAACTGATCAGTAGTTAGAGGGGGAATAACGCTTTGGACTAACCCCATTGCAGCATTTTCATAAAGTAGGCCATCAGGTTCACCATTTTCAAAATGCCCAATTCGACCGCCTTCAGGATCAACGGTATTTTGGGTTATTTCAGCTAATTCTAAGGCCTTGCTGTTAACAACGGCTACATGATAACAGAGCCGCATTAAAAAGACAGGATGATCTGGAGCAACTTTATCTAAATCCTCCCGTGTCGGTAAACGCTTATCGTCCCAGTCAAGTTCATTCCAACACTGCCCTTGAATCCACTGACCCTTTTTGGTAGTTGCCGCTCTAGTTTTTAATTTATCCAATAGCTCATCAAGGGATTTTGTGCCTCGAAGATCAAGGTTTAATAAGTTAATTCCTGTAAAAGTTGCATGCATATGGCTATCCATTAACCCGGGAATAACAACATTTCCCTCAAGATCAACTACTTTTGTGTTTTTGCCTTTAAACTCGTCAACATTCTGACTCTCACTTACGCCGATAATTTTACCGTTTTTTACCGCAACAGCCCCGTTTTCCAAGATCGGAAAACTGGTTTTACCTTGCTTGATTTCATCTATTGTTAAAGCCACAGTGTAAATCTTGCCGTTTTTTAAGATGAGATCTGCCTCGGGATACCAATTTCTCAAGGTACTCATTATCTTACATACCTCCTCATAGTTATGTGGTAGTCTCTGGTGGAGGACACCACAAGTCTGTTAATACTACACTAAGAACAGCTATCGTAAGCCCTGCTAACATACAAATTGCTAAACCTAACGGGTCTTGTCCACCTTGCTGAGCCGATAAAGCGACCCCGCAAAATACCATAGGTACTTTATCTAGCAATGTATTTTGTAAGAGAACAAGGTGAATGTAACAAGGTATAGCTGTAAGGACCCCTACCCCAACAATTGAAATAAGTATAGGATCAGCACCAAAAGCAGCCATTTTAGCGCACACGAATACTACAATTTGTCCCCAGATAATTGAAGCCGCTCCTGTAACAAGATAATTAGGGTAATCCTTTTTCACACCGCCCCCGGCAAAAAACACGACTAACATCAAAAAACAAATCCACTGCCTGTCAAGATAGGGTGTATACTGCCAGAGGATTGCAAACGCTCCACAAACCGCACCAATTACTATACTCATTTTGGTCAGATACGTTTTTATAATGCCCACCTCTTTCTGAACCCGCCATCGCGGCAATAATGCTCTTACTTCTAAAACTGTCCCGTAAATTTACTATGGATCACCAGTATTCCGAATGTTTCCTTCCACTTGCCGATTGGATTTCGCAAAAATAGGCTCTACCGTAAATGACACAACCCCTAACCCCCTTTCCCGTATTTGCTCAGCTATTGTCACGACACTCAGATCGTGATATTCTAAGCATCATGTTAAAAAGCTCAGTTTCACCACTCTTTGTTGTCAAACACATCACTAAATATCTCCGTTGCAGGGTGCTCAAAAAGATCGGCTATAGCCTTCATTAGTTGGGCTGGAGGGGTTCTAGTTCCCCGTTCGTACATACCGTACCTACTCGTAGAGATACCTAACTTTTCAGCCACTTCACGCTGAGTCCAACCTTGTTGCGAGCGCAACCAGATAAGATATTTACGCCTTTGAGGGTAAGGCACATTACCACCTCACAACGTATTGTTGTACATCACCCACAGCATATCACAACAACTAGTTGTTGTCAATGGTATTTTACACGTTTCGTGGTTTTTGCTCGGCGTTTCCAACACTGAGTTGTATACTTGGCTTATGGAGGGTACCTATTAATGATTGGCAAACGTTTGCGGAAACTCAGACTAGAACAAGGGATAAGTCAATCTCAATTAGCTGCAAAACTAGGAATTTCCCAACAAGCAATTGGTAATTATGAAACTGATATAAGGGAACCTGATAATGAAACCCTAAAGAAAATCGCTCTGATTTTTAATGTTTCAACAGATTATCTGCTAGGGTTATCAAACCAAAGACATCCCCAAGCATTATTAGCCAGGGAAAACGTAAACGAGGACTATCCTCAGGGTTTAGAAAATTATGATTTATTACCTGAAGAAAATAAACGTGTCATTCGTGATTTGATTCAGCTATACTTCGAACGCCTCAATAAACTTGATGAAAATAATTAGCTTATTAATTTAACTTACCAAAAAGGCAGGGGAATTATCCCCTGCCTTTTTACTAACTAACTCTATTTTCCCTTACTTCGCAGCCTCTAACAATGCATTCCAATTGCTTGGTAATTTGATTGGTCTGGTAACTGGGGAATCCATCCAGCTATCAGTAGGCAAGTAAGTAAAGGGCATACAGACACACCAGCCACCGGAAGATAGGACGATAAAGTTATCGCCGCTAGCACCGACTGGAATCTGATCACCATACCGCTCCATCAAGGTCTTGGCAAATCCACTAGCCGCAGAGGCATCGGGGATTTCTTTGATATCCATGAACTCTTTGCGGTTAACGGTAGCATTCTTGGCTACAGTATCTGCAAAGTCTTTTTTGGTTACGCCTTCATCCCAGAGTAAACCGGCAACTAAAGGTTCGACAATAATAACACCGGCTTTCCGAGTTTTCCATTTGGCTTCATCGCCAGGCCACATTGCTGCCGTTGGGGTTACAGCCTGAGCAGCAACTTCAGCGGTATGACCAGGTATATTGACCGCACCCATTACACCGATAACAGTAACGGTGTTGGTGCCTTTGGGGAACCCAAGCTGCTGATTGTAGGGAACCCAACCGTAGGAATCCCATTCAGATTCAGCAAAAACCATACCAGCATACTGAGTAGACTGTCCGTGCTGTCCTGGCGGTACCATCGCGATACCGTAGCCGCCAGCATTTCTCCAAATGAAGTTGATAGCACGGCTAATCGGACCACCTGCTGGCATATCTGGGTTAACGCCTAGGGTATTTTCACGGTAGTTAATACCTAAGTCCCGAGAGACCTGACCGTTGACCCAAATTAAGGGCCACATACCTCTCAACTGGGCCGCATACCAGTCATACTTATAGGAAGTAATCGCTTCCATAGACGCAATAATAACCGGCATATGCTCTGGACGACACCCAGCCAAAGCTGCGTTGATCGCTACTGTCTCTACAGTAATAGTACCGTTGCTAGGGCCCATTTTACCAATAACATGGTCAGGAGCATAATCAGTACCGGTTAACATCCAATCTACGCGTTCTTTAGTAGGAGCAAATACCGGTAGACCATCGGTCCAACCTCTCTCTAAGAACTTCTTAGCAAAAGCATTGTAGGCTGCATCAGCATTGCTAGCAACAAAGCTAAAGCTATCAGGATAAGGTACTAAGGTTTTACCGACTTTCCGCATGAAATCAGGTTCACCTGTGGTTACTAAACCACGGATAAGGGTAGGTGTAGCCGCTTTGGCCACTTTAACGGTATCTTCAACGGTCTGAACAGAATCAGCATACATGTCGTAGTACGGAACCGGACCATAACCAGCTAACATTGGAGCCTGCATAAAGGTTCCGATATGTTCGTGGTAGATGATAGAAGCAGACGGAATTCCTCTTTTCTCCATTTCCAGTGCCATGGAACCCATGGCATTATTACAAGCCGTTCAGCCACCTGCTCCGACAATGACACCATCGGGATTAGTTGCTAGTATCGCTTCCAATGGTTCGTTAAAAGGAGAATACTTTACTGGGAATTCACTGTAAGGAATGATTTCAACTTTGGGATAGACAGCCTTAATTTCTTTAGCGATGGCATCGAATAGTACCTCCGCCATGCCGTTGCCACTTAATTTCCCTTCTTCATCTTTGTAGCCACCAGAGAGCCACATCGCAATCCGCTTACCGTTTAGATCGCCTAAACGGGGAGCTAAATCACTTTTGAGCTCAATGGTGCTAGCCGGGTTCAAAACTTCCAGACTAACACTGGCTAATGCCTGGGCAGCTGTTAATGCTAAGATTGCACAGACTATTAGCGCGACTCTACGTGTTTTCATTGGACATCTCCTCTCCTATAAGAAATAGTTATCATCGTTATCGTACCACCAGTTACCCCTGGTTTCGTAGGCTCGAAAGTAGTAAAAGACTACTCCTTTTGGATAATTAACGTGCTAAAAGGTACAATTGCCCTATTGGCAGCAGGGCGGCAGCTCATAATGGTCATAAGTGGCCACCGTATCTAAGAAGTACTGGGGAATGCCACCTTTCTTCAAGTCCCCTTTGCCGGTAACCATCACCTGCTTAACCAGTCTTAACTGTTCCTCAGAGAGGCCCATCTTGCGGCCTAAATCTACCGCATAGACTGCACTAACTATTTTCTCAACACTATAACCACGTTCAGCTGCCCCGCGCATAACCTCAATAGCTTCATCTGAATTTAGAACCGGTTCAAAGTACATCTGAGAACTATAAGTCAATGCCGTATTCAGTTTTAACCGTAACGAAATCTTCTTCAAAAAGTTCATATCTAAACTGTTGATTTCAGATATGACTTTGTCTAACGCCTGGTTAAATAGGTAAACATCATCTGAAACTGCAATGACCTGGATAGACAATAAGACTAAACTAATAAGCACAAGGCTAGCTACTTTTTTCACAATTATTCTGCACCCCTGGTTTCACAATTCTTCTGGTTTGTTTTTTTCTTAACCAGCGCAATCCCTCCAATAATTACTACCGGCACAAAGGTAGTAACACAAGAGAACCCACAGGCTCCACAGGTACCGGTACACTGTCCAGCCCCCTGCACTAAATTAGAAGAAGCTAGCAGATAGGTACCTGTAGTTCCTAACCCGATAAACCACGATTTTAAACCGGCTTTTTTCATTTTCCAGCATCCACCGGTACATCTGGTCCACCTGGCATTTTAATTCCAGTTTCCTTCCAACCCGAGTCTCCGGTACCATAGCTAAGCGCACCCTTAGGGCAAACCCTTTCACAATGACGGCAGGTTAAGCAATTGTGAATTTTATGGGATAACCCGTCGCTATTTTTGGACAAAACGCCCATGGGGCACTCTTTAACACAAATCCCGCAAGACGTACATCTTTCTCTGTCCAACCGTAGCTTATAGGTAAAACCGAAACGGGCTCCAATACTGTGAACGAGGTTTTGCAGTGCTCCTACCGGACACATAAAATTACAGTAGCCCCGACCACCGACATTAAAAATGCCAAACAAAACTAGCCAGAAAAACAACGTTAAAATAGTCATTGAGCTCATTACGCCAAAGTTAGTATCTACACACTTTTGTAATAGAGCAAACTGACACATATTGCATGTTAGAGCTTGGGCTAGAAACGGCGCAATTAAAAATGCCGCAAAAAAGCCATACCTAACCGGCGTTGGATTAACTATTTTGGCCCAGTTAATCTTCCACCGATCGGGAATTATCCTACTCAAATACTCAGGAACAGCGCCGGCAGCGCAGAGACGGCCACAAAAAAACGGGCCAAGAAAAAATGCTGAAATAATTAATAATAGAAAGGAAATAAAAGAAACCGATACTACGCCATGTAAGGCGACTTTTCCGGTAAATAAATTACCAATAGGCATACGTAAACAGACAGAGTGAATATTGGCAAACCGTTCTTCGCCGGTTAACAACTGCATTAATCTTGGGTAAATTGCAATCGGCCCAAAGAAGAGAACAAAGCCTAACAGATACCATTTCGCCCTATCTTTCAGCGACGCTTTTACTGGTTTTTGCATAATATTAAACCCCTTTGACTGGATTTAGTTAGCATGAGAATTAATAATACTAACTGGAACTTCAGCTAATAACTGCCCCGTCTGATAGTTAATAATTTCAATTACACCTGAGTCTACAGCGTTCTCTTTGAGCTTGTCCTTTGGTAGTTCAAGGTCTACTGAAAAGATAAATCCTTCCCCAGGGTTTAACGGGGTCATTAAGCGGCGCTCTACCTTGTCAAAGTGAATATTTAAAGAATCAATCTGATGCTTTGACTCAAAACCGCGAGTCGCTACCTCTATCCACAGAGGCTCCTGGGTTTTGTTGATAATCCCACCCCGGTGGCCTGTAGTCACAGAAACCTTGCTTGGTTGTACCAATTTTTTCGGTAGCAGTTGATTAGCCAGGTCCAGAACCGTAGGACGAACACCTTGCGCTGCTGCTGGAGTGAGAATGACTCGGAACTCTGATCTTTCACGCACCGTTTGTTTAGCAAAAAAGCTGAGACTGAGGGTAAAAGCAAACATCACAAAAAACACTAGTATTGCTGACCATCTGGAATTTCCTAAAGTTTTCATTGCTGGCACCTCCCATCATAAACATTAGTTAAACGTGAATTTTAGCACTATCATTAATAATTGTAGTGTCATCTGCCCCAACTAACCATAACTAAAGAGGATAATTGTACTACTACTTTTGGGTCATATAGGACAAGAAAAAAAGAGCATTGCTGAAAAACATATTCAGCCAATGCCCTTGGAAAAATCATATTCTTTAGCTTTTATGTAGCTTTTACAGTAAGAGAAAATACCCCTGCCCCGGTCTGCTGGATTGTGCTATAGAGACCAAAAGGGATAATTAAGCTCTGCAACCCGTTAGGAAATACGGTTACATCACTTCCAGTAATAATGGATGGAACAGTAACGTCAGTGGAAAGACCATATTGCTCCAGTCTAATAGCGGCCCGGCCTGCTAACATATTCACCGTCTCCGCTATACAAGAACGAGCCATTTCGTCAAAGTCCTGGATCGACCAAGACATTACTGTAGAAGTAAGGCTAACTACATCTTTCTTAGAAACTGATAGGATAAACTGTCCTTTAAGATCACCAGTAATACCAATAGCCACATTAACTTCGTTCCCTAACATCGGACCATTATGTATACTAACGGCACCCCTTTTGAAATCTCAAGACCGTAAGTACCGAAAATCTCTTCCGCCGCACCCTAAAAAAGGGTTAATCCACTCTACTTTCACGATAAGTTTTCACCATACCTTGAGGCCAGTCCCTTTTGCAAAGCAGCTAAAACTTCCTGGTCATATTTATCACTTTGTTCTAGTTCCTCAAATGCTACAGCTACAGGTAAAGCTTTACGGTAAGGTCGATCTGAAGTCATCGCCTCAAAAACATCGGCCACAGCAACAATACGACTCATTATAGAAATCTTACCACCACTTAACCTATCTGGATAACCTGAACCATCTAAACGTTCATGGTGGGAACGCACAGCTTGTACCACACTACTAGCACATCCGATAGTTTCTACCATATTTGCACCTAATCGAGGATGCATTTTTACGTTGCTAAACTCTTCGGCTGAGAGTCTACCCGGTTTTTCCAGTATGCTTTTAGAAATAGCGATTTTACCAATATCATGCAATAGCCCTGCCCAATATAGTTGCCGCAGTTCTTCGTATTTAAAGCCGACGATACGGCCAACCAGATCACATAGTGAAGCTACTTGGCGTGAATGTTGCGCAATTAAATCCTGATTCTCTATTATGGTTACTAACGCTGTCTGGCTATCCACTATAAATTCCTTATTCATTGATAGTCTTCCAGCTCCCTTACTGGTACTAATAAAAAAGAAGGTGGCCATAACCACCTTCGACTAGACGAGCTAGGCAGCTTGGCAATCATAGCCGTTCTGGCTTACAGACCCATAGCTTTGCGCCCCCATCTTTCGATGAGTTTGCCGAAATATACCATTTCACCAGAATAATCTTCCAAAAATAAGATTATCTATCGTATCCTTTACCCCCTGCTAGCTAGGCCCAATTTACTAGGCGGTCTAGGATTTTAGTCCTAGATAACATTCTGCGGACTGGCTCCAGACCCTGCTGGTTTTCATAGTGTATGATATATCTTTTTGCCAATGTTAAGGAGTGTTGATCAAATGTCAAAGTTAAGCTGTTTTACCGCTAGTATTTTAGTCCTTACTTTATTACTTGGTGGTCTGCCGACTATAATCGCCAAGGAGTTCCCTAATAAACCAATTACTTATATCATCCCCTTTGATCCAGGAGGGCAGTCTGATTTGGAGGCCCGCAGACAACAACCGATTCTAGAACAGATTCTAGGTGTACCGGTTGTAGTTATCTATAAACAAGGTGGGGGTGGCTCTGTTGGCTGGAGTGAGCTAGTTCAGTCTCCTGCTGATGGTTATACCATTGCTGGTAACAACATTCCTCACATCATTTTGCAACCTTTGCAGCGGAAAAATGCCGGTTATGAAACTCAGGACTTAGAGCCGGTAGCCCTCTTTCAAACTACCCCGATCGGCCTCGCTGTACTTAAATCCAGCCCTTTCCAAACCCTAACCGACTTTATTACTTATGCCAAGACCAACCCCGGGGTAATTACCGTTGCCGGATCGGGTACCTGGAGCGGGCATCACTTTGCCTACCTCCAGTTAGAAAAACTAACTGGGGCCAAAGTTACCTATATCCCCTTTACCGGTGCCGCACCCCAGGTAACCGCATTTTTAGGCGGACATACTACCGCTATTCTAGCTAATTCTAA
>DHRX01000187.1:0-2562 GCA_002408345.1 Firmicutes bacterium UBA5301
TTTTCGGTAATGGCTGCACCACCAAAAAAAGCCGGTAAGTCTAACCCCATTATGGTTACAACAGGGATTAGGGCATTTTTAAGAGCATGTCTACCAATTACTACTCTGTTGGTTAAGCCTTTGGCTCGGGCGGTGATAATGTAATCTTGGTGAATGGCTTCTAACATGCTAGAACGCATATACCTGCTCCAACTGGCCATATTAATCAAGCCTAAAACTACGGCCGGCATTAGGACGTACTTGATCCGGTCTAAAAGGTTAAAACCTAGACCGATAGTCTGCATTCCAGCTGAGGGTAGCCAACCTAACTTTATGGAAAATACCAGCTGCATCATTAGCCCAAACCAAAAAGAAGGTAAGGCTACCCCCATAAAAGCAGCGATAGTAACTAGATAATCAAACTGGGAGTACCGTTTAATAGCTGAGATAATCCCCGCTGGAATAGCAATAATTACTGAGAGGAGAAAGGAGGTACTCATCAAGTACAAGGTGGCAGGAAGGCGACCGAGGATCATGGATAAAACCGGTCGGCCAGTTCGGTATGACCATCCCCAATCTCCTTGTAGCATTGCCGCTAACCATTTTAGGTACTGGATATAAAGAGGCTGGTCTAACCCCCACATATGTTCAAGGCGAGCGATATCAGCTGGGGATACTTTGGGATTCATAATATAGCCAGCTAGAGGCCCGCCTGGAGCTAGGTGCATTATTGCAAAGGAAATGATGGAAATGCCGAATAAAAGGGGTATAGCTTGTAGCAAACGGCGGAGTAGGTAGTTTCCCATCGTTGTTCCTCCTCTTCCACTCTCCTACAGATCAGTTTTTAACGTTGCCATTCATTGATGTTCCAACTGATTCCATTGGTATAAGGTGCCGGTTTGTAGTTTTTAAGATCTTGTGGGTAGCAATCAACATTTACATAATAGTACAAGTACAGCATAGGAAGCTCGTCATGGCAAATTTCTTGGACACGGTAATAAATTTTTTGCCGTTCCTCCTGATCGAAGGTAGTTAAACCCTTTACCTGTAACTCATCCATTTCGGGGTTAATATAGCCAGAATAGTTTTGCCCTTCCCAGTTGTTTTCCGGGGTTGGGATTTGCCGAGAATGGTAGGAGAATATTTCATTAGGGTCTGAACCGGTAATCCAAGCAAATAAAGCAGCGTCAAATTTACGGTAATTCAAAATGTCTCCAAAGAAAGTGGTGGCTTCATAGTTTTGAATGACTAGGTCTACGCCAATCTTTTTCCATTCTTGCTGGAGTACTTGTTCAATCTGTTCCCGAGTAATATTACCGCTGTTAGTACTAATGGTAAATGTTAATTTAGCACCATCTTTTTCACGGATACCACTACTAGTCATTTTCCAGCCAGCAGCATCTAACAACTGGTTCGCTTTTTGTAAATCATAAGGATAGGGCTTAATATTGGGATTATAGGCCCAGGAAATAGGGGCAATGCTGGCTGTGGCTGGAACTGCAACGTCTTTGCAGATAGACTGAACGATTAAATATCGGGGAATTGCGTAGCTTAGTGCTTGCCGAACTAATTTGTCCTTAAAGGCTGGTACCTTATCGAAGTTGAGAGTGATATGTTGGTAAATAGATGCGGGGTTAAGGTCTACTTTAACGTGAGGAATGGCTTTAGCTAGTTCATATTGGTTAGGTTGAACCTGAACAATATCAACTTCACCGGTACGGAGCTGGGTGAGTAAAGTGTTAGAATCAGGTACGACCTTCTGGATAACCTTAGCTAGGTAAGGCCCTTCCCCATAATACTCGGTATTAGCTTCCAGTAGTACGTATTCCCCGTCCTTCCACTCCTTAAATTTAAAGGGACCGGATCCTATAGGACTTTGGGAAAACCGATGAGTTTTGGTTATTTCACTAGGTGCATATTGACTTAGAATATGTTTAGGTAAAATACTACCTTCTGGCGCTGCCCAAGTAGTTAAAAAGTCCGCCTCACTTCTTTTTAGGTTCATAACTACCGTTTGGGTGTCAGGGGTAGCAATGGAATCAATGGCTTCGAAACCAGCTCGGGAAACCACTTGGACGTCAGGATGCATATGTAGTTCCCAAGTAAACTTAACATCTTCAGCGGTTAGGGGCTGGCCGTCGTGCCATTTCACATTAGGACGTAGACGAAAGGTAATGGTCAATCCATCTTTAGAAATACCGTCATTTTCAACAGTGGGTACTTCTAGAGCCAGGTCCGGCAAGAACTGACCATGGTTATCTAGGCGAAGTAGTTTACTAAAAATTCCGTTTAGTAATTGGGTTTCTGCAGCTTGCTCAGATAAGGCGGGGTTTAAAGTCTCAATTTCGCCAATGGAACCGATAATTACTTGCCCCTTAGGGTTGGGGTTGGCCGCTAGAACTAGAGTGGACCAGGCTAGTACTAAAAGCAGACAGGCTATCGGAATATTCTTTTTGCACATGGACTCTTCTCCTCTCTTCTCATAGGCAATTATTGGGTTCCTAAAGATATAAATAAAATATTCGCAATTTCCTCTTATCCAAGGTTGCATTATTTGATAAGTACCTGTATAATAAAAAAGTC
>DHRX01000187.1:2792-7945 GCA_002408345.1 Firmicutes bacterium UBA5301
GGCCAAAGGGGGCAGACTGTAAATCTGCTGGCATTGCCTTCGTAGGTTCGAATCCTACTCCCTCCACCAGTATAATTTGCAACAGTAACCTAAGCTAGAGGATGCTTAGGTTTTTTTATTGCTCCGAGGTTATTTTAGATTAATTCCAATCATTCCAGAAAGGATTCCTACTGCGGCTGCGGCTAATATTCCACCTAGGCCCCGGTGGATTGAGGCAATTCCGGCCTGGGTACCACCGAGCGCACCAAGGATTAACGCCAATGCACTATACAAAACCCCAACCGCTAAACCTACTAACCAACCCTTCCCTTCACTGGACCGGGCGCCGAAGATTCCTCCGATAGCAATACTTAAATAATTGATTAAAAGTAAACTAGATATACTTAACTTTAACCAACTAGTACTGGCCATTATGATAGCTAAAATAACGCTAACTACTACGGTTGTGCAGATGCTGACAGTAAAACCTTTAACCGTAGCGATAAAGCCCATAAGACCCCTCCTTTAAACATTCCATATCTCTTCTCATAACCAAAGTTATGCAAGGGGGGGCTAGGAAATACCTAACGCCAGAATTGACGCAAGGCACCAGCACCTTTAGTCAGTTCTTGTAAGGCCTTAAAAAAATGACCAGCTTCATAATAAGCCAAACCTAATAAGGCATGGCTATACTGGTTGGTTGGGTCAATAGCTACTGAACTTTCTAGGATATTTATAGCTTTAGGTAGATAACCAGCTTTGTAGTAAGCAAAACCAAGGTAATTACGGGGCCAAGGGTTACTTGGATCTAAGTGAACAACTTGCTCAAAAACCTCTACCGAATTGGCATATTGTTTTTGCCAATAATAAGCGAAAGCCAAATAACTTTGAACCAATAGGTCATCACGAGATCTTTCTTGTTGTGCGTAACGGGCGATAATGCTTCCAGCAAAAGAATGCCCTGTATCTAGTTTGTCTAAGGTTTCAAAGGAATCAAAGCTTCCTTCAATTAAACCTAACATGGCTTGGGCGACAGCTAGTTGAAAATATCCGTCCTGACTGGTTGGGTTAACCGTAATCTCTTCTTTGGCCAGATGCAGTTGTCTTTCCCAAAAGGCGGTCTTTGGTGGAACAACACCGGAATCTGCTAATAGTACAGGGTTGGTTGTAATACAAATAAGTAACGTTAGGAGCAGGACAAGTAAGCCTGCCCCTAACAGTATAAGATTTATTTGCCTTTGTTTATTCTGTAAAGTCAAGTTATGTTCACCCTTACTAGGAAGCCGCTTCCTTCTCTTTAGCCGCAGCAATGATCTGTTCAGCTTGAACCTGGGGAACCTCTTCGTAGTGGTCAAATTCAACGCTAAACGAACCCCTGGCTTGTGATATTGAACGCAAGTCAATGGCGTAACGGAACATTTCGGATTGGGGTACTAACGCGTTAATTAACTGATAGTTGCTTTGTGGTTCCATCCCCAGAATTTTACCCCGTTTTTTGTTTAAATCACCAATGACATCGCCCATATATTCGTCTGGGACTGAAATCGCCGCTTTTAAAATTGGTTCAAGTAAAATTGGACGAGCGTCCATAAATCCCTTCTTAAAAGCCATGGAAGCAGCTATCTTAAAAGCCATTTCTGATGAGTCTACACTATGGTATGATCCATCTACTAGGGTTACACGAACTCCAGTTATGGGATAACCGGCAAGAACCCCTTCATCTAAAACTTCTAAGATCCCCTTTTCTACTGCAGGGATGTACTGTTTAGGTACTGCACCACCAAAAATTTTATCAACGAACTCAAAACGCTGATCATTAGCGAGAGGTTCGATTTCAATCCATACATGCCCGTATTGGCCTCGACCACCAGATTGCTTTTTATGCTTGCCTTCTATCTTGGTAGCGCCACGTATGGTTTCTCGGTAGGCTACTCTGGGAACAGAAAGTTCTATTTCAGTACCAAATTTATTTTTTAAGCGGCTACCTATTACTTCTAAGTGAAGATCGCCCATACCGCTAATGAGTAGCTGCCCTGTTTCTGTACTTTTTTTAATAGCTAACGTCGGATCTTCTTCAACTAGACGATGCAGTCCAATACTAATTTTGTCTTCATCGCCTTTTGTTTTCGGCTCTACAGCCATTGATAAAACCGGCTTAGGAAACTGGATTAATGGTAAACTTATTTTCTTATCTTTTTCAGTTAGAGTGTCACCAGTTACTGTTTCCTGGAGCTTGGTAACAGCACCAATGTCTCCTGCTTCTAGTTCAGCTACTGGTTTTAAATCTTTACCGTAAACCAGCATAAGTTGGCCTAAGCGTTCTTCTTTTTCTCTAGCTGTATTATAAACGTAGGAATCAGAGCGTAAAGTGCCTGAGTAGACCCTAAAAAGCGAAAGTTTTCCGACGTAAGGGTCGGCCATCGTTTTAAAGACAAAGGCGGTTATTGGCCCGTTGGAATCGGGCGTGAGAATAATTTCTGAGTTATTTTGAAGAGCCTTTATACCGCCAATATCTGCTGGTGATGGAAAATAATTTACGATGGCGTCTAGTAATGCTGGAGTTCCAGATGGGTTTGTACCACAAGCGAAAAAAATGGGGGTTAGTGAACCGGTAAGTAATCCTGACTTTAAAGCGTTGATAATTTCTGGAGTCGTTAATTCTTGTCCGTCGAAATATTTTTCCATTAGGGCGTCATCGGTAGATGCTACACCTTCAATTAACAGGTCTCTATAGGTGGTAATTTCAGGGGTAATATTAACAGGTTCACGTTTGACTTGATTGCGTTGGCTAACGACTGTTTCTAATCGCAGGAGATCAATAATACCGTTAAATTGTTCTGCTTGCCCGTTAGGTATTTGCACCGGGACAGCTTGTGGTCCAAAATATTCTCGAATCTCCTCAATTACTTTAGTAAAATTAGCATTTTCCCGATCTATTTTACTGACTACAATCGCCTTAGGAAGTCTAAAATCATCGGCGTAAGCAGATACTTTTTCCGTTCCGACCTGTACCCCACTTAATGCATCAACAACAATTAGAGAAATATCAGCTACTCGTAATGAACTCGAAACTTCGCCAACAAAATCAAAATAACCGGGGGTATCAATTAAATTGATTTTATGTTCTCGCCAAAAGCAAGGTGCGACAGAGGCATTGATTGAAACAGTTCTTTTTACTTCTTCAGAATCGTAATCCATAGTAGTCGTGCCTTCTTCAACTTTTCCCAGGCGATCAATACCGCCGCTAACATAAAGCATCGCTTCGGCCAAAGTTGTTTTCCCCGCACCACCATGGCCGACTAAAGCTATGTTGCGCAGCTTTGCCGTAGGCACCTTAGTCATAAACAATTCCTCCTCTTTTAACTAGATTGCGTTATAAACCCTTTAGGCAGGGTAATTACCTCCTTTATCGGATTCAGCAAGTAATTTAAGAACTTGTTTAAAATCCTCCCAGACCGGTCGCTTTTTGATCGGATCACGCAAAAGTGCGGCAGGATGAAAGGTAGGCATGACAGGAATACCCCGATATTCATGCCAAATACCACGGGAACGGGTAATTAACAAGTTCGGGGAAATTAAGTAACGAGCAGCACTTGAACCTAAAGCGATCAATACTTTTGGAGAGATTAAGTCGATTTGCTGGTCAAGCCAGTAAGAACAGGTTTGCGCTTCATTAATAGTTGGGACTCGGTTATGAGGTGGTCGGCACTTGACTATATTGGCAATGTAGACACTATCCCTTTGCCAGTTACAAGCGCCAATTATTTTATCCAAAAGCTGTCCAGCTGGGCCTACAAACGGTCGTCCTTGCAAATCTTCTTGTTGGCCCGGACCTTCACCAATTAACATTACTTCAGCTGTAGGGTTGCCTTCACCAAAAACGACTTGAGTCGCCCCTAGCCGTAGCGGACAACGTTGACAGCTTAAGACGGTTTTTTTCAGTTCTTCTAGACTTAGTGGCATCTTACCACCTCTTCCCTATTTACTGGTTGGGAAAGAGATAGGCTTCGCTCCCTAACCAGAATGATTGGAAATTAAAAAACTCTTCAGCAAATGGTAATGAAAAACAGGTCCTCCCATTAATATTGCGTACTTCTGTAGTTTTAAAAGGCAAGCCATTAACCCAGATAGTCTTATCCTGTGGATCGATAATAATAAACACCCTGGTTTGGCTGAGATATAATAAATGGCTAATACTATTCAGATCTACCTTAAGGTCAAAAAGAGGTGCTAGTTCAACTAGCGGCAACCAGAGTTGACCTGCTGATAGCAGAGCGTTGAGCGTTATAAATTGGTCATTTCTCTGGTAAAACTCTACTTTAACTATGGAAAGGGGGTACTCTACAATACGGAGCGTTGAGCCGCTAGCAGTAAAGCCGATGACATCATCCCACGGGTTACAAAGTTGCTGCCATTTGGCTTCCACTATGGGAATATCAACCCGATATTGGGGAGAACCGCTAGCTGATAGGGGCCAGATTACTATTTTATGATTAACTTTTGCTGTTAAGGCTAGGCGGTTACTCTTCGGAAGTACCAACTTTTCTAAATTTTCTGGTATTCCAGGCAGGCTTTCATAACGCCATTTTTGACTATAGGATCCATTAGTAAATTGGAATGCGTAAAGTAACCCCATTGGGGTTGCAGTAACAATTTCATCTAACCCATTGTTATCTAAATCAAGGACTTCAATTCCAGCGATACCACCCCAAGGGAAATTAGACCAAACCGGTTGTAGACGTGATTTGGCCGGAGAGAAAATCTGTAATTCGGCACCATTAACTACTAGGGCAAAATCGGTATTACCATCTCCATCAAAATCACCAGCACCAGCATAAATTATTTTTTTCCCAGAGAGTTTAGTAGAGGTCCATTGTAATTCGGGATTTACTCCGTTCCAGCGCAGAATATTAAGCGAACCATCGGCACAAATGGCTAGAATTGTTGGAAAGGGGAATCCAGAAAGGGTAAGCACATCAAGATTGACTACTTCTGACCAGAGATAGACACGGGAATATGATCGCCACCACTCTTTACCAGTCCATCCGATGACATCGACAACCCCGATGTCATCATGAGCAACAATGACTTCAGGGGTACCATCACCATCCAAATCTGCGAGGATTGCAGCGGTTAATGGAGATTCAAAAGTATATTCTTCCCAGAGAACAAAT
>DHRX01000099.1:0-1910 GCA_002408345.1 Firmicutes bacterium UBA5301
ACTAAGACCTTACCCGGAACTGATAAGCCAATAAATGTTCCTCTAAATAGGTCAACTAACAAACCGCCCAAAAAGCCTACCGTCATCCCCTCTATTGAGCCAGCGCTAATTCCGGCACCTAAAACTACAGTAAGTACAAGGTCCGGCCGAGCCCCCATAAACTGAATATGGGTAAATAATGCGGTTTGTAAAATATACATTACCATTATTAAAATACTGATTATCAAAATCCGCACAATTTAACACCTCGCCAGTATTAGCTACTTATTGAGGATAACAAAAACCTCCTCTAAACGAGGAAAATCAGCAACCGGTTTTAGTAGACCCGTAATAGTCAAACCATATTGATCTTGCTCTACCTCGACTACCTCACCAATTAATAACCCTTTAGGATAGATCTGTCCCAACCCTGAAGTTAAAACCTTAGCCCCTCGTTCGAACCGGACATCCTGGGCCAGTGGCTTAACCCTTAATAGCCCGTTGGTAGCAACATCGCCTTCAACCAATACATAATCACGAGTATCAGCGATTATTCCCCCGATGGCACTACGAGAATCGATTGCTAAAAGGACCGTCGCTGAGTTTGAGTTAACCTGTCGAATATGCCCAACTACCCCGTCCGTACTGATAACTGGCATCCCTGGTTTTACACCATCAAGTTTCCCTTTATTAATGGTAATAACGCTAAACCAGTCTGGCACAGTGCGCCCAATAACTACTGCCGGTAATATCTGATAGTCCTGGGACTTTTTAAACTCAAAGAGTTCCGCCCACCGCTGGTTTTCCCGTTTAGACTCTTCTAGCAAAGCATTTTCCGCGGATAGGCGGGCGATCTTTTGTTTCAGAATTATATTTTCTTGACGTAACCTTTGAAGATGGACCAAGCTCTCCCACGATTCGTTAACCCTATAAATTAAGGAAGAAATACCATTCTGAAAAGGGGAAGCGACGTCACGAAGCACAGTCTCCACAACTGTTATGTGGTAACGATTGCCAGATGTACTAAAAATTGACACTAGCAAGAGTATGACTATGCAAATCAGTACCAGCCACACCCAACGGGTGGGACGTTGCATCCTGATCCTCCCCTTACCCCTTTAAATCTTTTTCGAAGAGACTAAAACACGCTTCATTACATCGAAATGTTCTAAAGCTGCACCGGTACCTACCGCCACACATGATGACGGATCTTCAGCAACTAATACCGGCATTCCCGTTTCCTCGCCTAGTAGCCGATCAATACCGTTAAGCAGTGATCCACCACCAGCCAACACTATCCCTTTATCCATAATATCCGCCGAAAGCTCAGGTGGCGTTTTTTCTAGAGTACTACGAACCGCCTCTATAATAGCGGCTACCGGTTCAGCCAAGGCCTCTCTAATTTCTTTAGCGGTAACTACGACGGTCTTTGGTAAACCGCTAACTAAATCACGACCTCTAACTTCCATGCTTTCTACCCCGCCCATATCATAAGCCGAACCGATCTCCTTCTTTACCTCTTCCGCTGTACGTTCACCGATAAGCAGGTTATAGTTGCGACGAATATGTTGAACTATAGCTTCATCCATTTCATCACCAGCGACCCTAATCGAACGGCTAGAAACTACTCCACCCAAAGAAATCACTGCTACCTCAGTAGTACCACCGCCAATATCGACAATCATGCTACCGGTAGCATCTTGGACAGGTAGACCGGCGCCAATAGCAGCAGCCATGGGTTCTTCGATTAGCCGAGCATCTTTAGCCCCAGCTTGCAGAGTCGCATCAATTACAGCTCGCTTCTCTACTTCGGTAACTCCTGTAGGTACGCAAACTATTACCCGTGGTTTGAGTAAACGCCCTTTGTGAACTTTACCGATAAAATGGCGTAACATCTTTTCTGTAGTTTCAAAATCAGCAATAACCCCATC
>DHRX01000099.1:2033-9978 GCA_002408345.1 Firmicutes bacterium UBA5301
GGTCTAATTGCAATAATATTACCAGGGGTCCGACCAACCATGCGTTTAGCCTCTTCTCCAACAGCTAAAACCTGCTCAGTATCACGATCAATCGCAACTACAGAAGGTTCATGGCTGACAATCCCCTTACCTTTAGTGTACACCAATGTATTAGCTGTACCTAAATCTATCCCCATGTCTCGAGAAAATCTACGGAACATCTCTTCCAAATAGCCCCTTTCACAACTTAGAATAAACCTTGCTTAAATTCTTTAAAATCAACTGTAATACCTTTTGTCAGAGTATGCCTTTTTCTCTGAGACTAATAAAAGTATTATCCCCAATTATAATGTGATCTAACACCTCTATCCCTAACAAATTACCGCATTCGGCCAACCGTTTAGTTAGACCCAGATCCTCTCTACTTGGCGTCGGATCGCCGCTTGGGTGGTTATGGGCCAAAATGACCCCTGCTCCGGCCCTGCTAATGGCCGGGCGAAAAACCTCCCTTGGGTGCACTAAGCTAGCATTCAGCGTCCCAATTGAAACTAGTTCATTCGTAAGAATCTGATTTTTTACATCCAACACCAGACATCGAAAATGCTCTTTAGCCAAAAAGCGCAAATCCGAACAAAAGACCGCCGCCGCATCAGCTGGGCTCTGCACCACCCTTTTTTGCCGCGCGTCTAACTGGTTAGCCCTTTGACCAAGGGCCAGAGCCGCTGTAACCTGAGCAGCTTTAGCCTTACCCATTCCCGTTACTTTACTTAATTCCCAAGGGTCTGTGGTCGCTAGACCTCTAAGTCCACCAAAAGCGGTCAAAAGGTGACCGGCCAACTCTGTTACACCCCGTCCTCGACATCCGGTTCCGAGAATTACTGTTAATAGCTCTAGGTTAGAAAGGCTTGCTGTTCCTTGAGCCATAAGTTTTTCTCGTGGACGTTCTTCCTCTGGTAACGCCTTAAGTTTTCCAAGTCCGCTAATGATTATCTCTCCTCTGTAGGAGTATGGCATAATCGAACCGTTTAAGTAAACGATCCAAAGCAGACAGGGGCAAACCAACTACATTAAAATAACAGCCATTTATTCGGCTAACCAACAACCCACCTAACCTTTGGATTCCATAAGCTCCTGCTTTATCCAAAGGTTCACCTGAATCGACATAGGCCTCAATTTCTTCCTTACTCAGGGGACGGAATGCAACCTGGGTTTCAACAGCTTCTGCCACTAGTTCTTTTGTCTTCGCGTTAACTACGGCTATCCCTGTATAAACTGAATGGGTTCGCCCAGATAGTCGCGTCAACATCTCTCTAGCCTCTGCAGAATCCTGGGGTTTACCTAAAATTCGGCCATCAAGGACGACGATTGTATCGGCCCCGATAACCAACCCATCAGATACCTTCTGGGCTACTGAAGTGGCTTTGACCGTTGCCAACTTCTGACCATAGCCAGCTGGAGTTTCACCATTATAGGCAGGTTCTGGAACTGTACTAGGTACGATTGAAAATTCCAGACCCAAGCTAGCTAAAAGTTCGCTACGTCTTGGAGAACTGGAGGCCAAAATCAGTTTAGGCATAAGCTACTCCCTCCAGAAATTAGCTATCGAGCCCCTTTTTCCTGTTATCTTTTTTATTGTTGTCAATTTTCCACCCACGCTACTGACAAACTACCATAAATCGTAACCTTCCCATTTTTATCAACAAAGAGCGCTCGACAAGGAACAAACTCTTCTATCGCCATAACCCCTTCAGGCCCTGTTATAAAGAACAAAGTTGAAAGAATATCGGCAGTTAGCCCATCTGAAGCGACTACACTAACCCCTCGATAACCGGAAGCCGGATATCCGGTACGAGGATCAATTAAATGATGATAGCGCTGCCCGTTATAATCAAACCCACGTTCATAATCCCCAGAAGTAGCTATCGCTTGCCCTGGTAATAATTTGAAGTAGCCTAAGGGCTTACCGCCAGCTGGATTACGTACCGCTACCCGCCATTCCCGCCGGGCGATACTAGGGGTTCCTATAACTCGAACGGTCCCCCCTATATCTACTAAACCTCTTCGAACACCTGTCTCTTGAATTAAGTGATAAACTCGGTCAACCCCATAACCTTTTAATAGCGACCCTAAATCCAAGTTAGGTCCTAAGTTGAGCTGGTCTAAAGCGGTAGTTACCTGATCCCGTTCTGGCGGTATCTGCTCAGCAATCGCTTTCTTCCAAAGCAAAGTTAATGGCGCGATCTGTACCGTATAAGCACCGTCAGATAAATTTTGAAACTTTGCAGCAACCGCCAGTAGCTGGGCTAACTCTTGGTCCGCTGGCAGCTCCTCTCGTGAGTAACGGTTCAAAAAGGATTCTGGTTGAAACAAGTCATACCGCTGAGTCAAACGGACCAATTCGTTATTAACTACCGTTGTTAATTCTTTAACCCGGTGTCCAGGAATAGTCACTCGGTAGTAGGAATCCATGGTAAAACCCTCCAGGGTATGGGCCGGGAGGGTTTGGAAATACCTGCCACTAATTAAAACTAAACAAACGGCGGTTAGTGCCAACCGGAAGTTACGACGCATTGACTCGTTCCTGACCTTGTTGCGTTCCTATAATTAGGCAGTGTTTAGGACATTTTTCTACGCAAAGCCCACATTCAGTACAGTTAGCATAGTCAACTACCGGTAAATTGTCTTCTAACCGCAATGCTTGGTGGGTACAGGCACGAACACACAAGCCACAAGCGATACAGCCTGAGTTACAAACAGCTAAAACCGCTTTACCTTTCTCTGGGTTCTGACATAACAGCTGTAAAGAATGTTGTTCCTCATGTAACCGGATAGCTGAGCGGGGGCAAGCTTTTACACAGAGCCCACAACCGATACAGAGCTCTTGAACAACAGACATCCTTCCATTTTTATCTTGCCGAATTGCGTCACTAGGACAGACTTGTGCACAGTCACCCAACCCAACACAGCCGTAGGAGCAACCGAGGGTGCTCCCAATTAGGCTCTGATATCCTAAACACGTATGTATATCCTTATATTGAGGCGGGTTCTTCAAGCTCGGACAACAGTGAATTACCGCTATCTTGACCGGACCAGTTTGAGCGGAACGTCCCAGAAGACTACCGATCTGATCTGCTACCGCCTGGCCCCCCACCGAACACTGGTTAACCTCAGCGGTACCAGCAACCATAGCCTCAGCAGCCCCTCGACAACCGGGAAGCCCACAGGCACCGCAATTGATCCCTGGTAATAACGCTTCCACTTCGTCGATCCGAGGATCGGTCTCTACCCGAAAACGCCGTTCAACTAGAGCTAAGATAAAGCCAAAGAGCACACCTAACCCGCCCATGACCACGCCTGCTAATACTATTTTTTGGACAACCCCCATATTTTAAAACCTCGTTTCCAAGAAATCACTGGGCAACCAAACCGGCAAAACCTAAGAAAGCCATAGACAAAATACCGGCTGTAATCAGAATAATTGGTGTCCCCTGAAAAGCTTCGGGAATATCAGCCCACTCTAACCTTTCCCGGATTCCGGCCAAAAGCGCTAGCGCTAAGGTAAAACCTAAACCAGCACCGGTAGCAAAAACCGCTGCTTCCACTACATTATAGCTCTTTAAAGCTACTAATAAGGCTAACCCCAATACCGCACAGTTGGTAGTAATTAAAGGCAAAAAGATCCCTAGGCTACGATGGAGGGCTGGGCTGGTTTTGGCCAGGATGGTCTCTATAACCTGAACCATAGAGGCAATAACCAAAATGTAGGCTACATAACGTAAAAACTCTAAGCCAAAAGGCAGTAAAATAAATTGTTCCAAAGACCAAGTAACTATGGCGGAAACCACTAATACTAAAGTAGTAGCCCAGCCCATGCTCACCGCAGTTTCTATCTTTTGGGAAACGCCTAGAAAAGGGCAGATCCCTAAAAAACGGGAAAGCACAAAGTTATTTACTAAGGCTGAGCTTATCAGTATCAGAAACAGACCTTTCAGCACCATACAACCCCCCCGCTAGCTTTTTCTGCTGATTTAACTCTACCGCTTTAAAAGTAGCAATAATTAACCCTAAAGTAATAAAGGCTCCTGGTGGCAGCAACGCCAGAATTACCGGTTGAAAATGTTGCCCCATAACGGCCACCCCGAAAATGCTACCAGAACCTAACAGCTCCCTAACAGATCCTAATAATGTTAAGGCCCAGGTAAAGCCGATACCCATTCCTAAACCATCGAAAACTGACTCGACCGGTGGGTTTTTAAAAGCAAAGGCCTCGGCCCGCCCCATAATAATACAGTTAACGATAATTAACGGGATAAATAGCCCGAGTACTCTGTGTATATCTGGCAAGTAGGCCGCCATTACCATATCGACAACAGTTACCAAAGAAGCGATTATCACGATAAAGGAAGGGATACGAACGGCCTTAGGGATAACCCTCCGAAGTAGAGAGATAATTAGGTTGGAAAAAATAAGAACAGCTGTAGTCGCTAAACCCATAGCTAATCCGTTGATAGCGCCTGTTGTAACCGCCAGAGTAGGGCACATACCAATTAGCATCACAAAGGTTGGGTTTTCCCGCCACAAGCCCCGGGTTAAATTCTTATTCATTAACTCCACCTCCCTCAAGCAGGGCAACTACTTTAACCGCCTCAGCCTTAACACACTCTGCTACCGCCCGTGAGGAGATAGTAGCACCGGTTATCGCCTGAACATCTTGCTTTGCTCGGAAGGTATCAGCCAAAGGTTTCTGCTGAAATTGTTCTAAGAAGGACGTTTCACTGATTTTCGCCCCTAAACCTGGGGTTTCAGTATGTTCTAATACTAGCACACTATTAACGGTCTGACTTTCTAGATTAACTCCAACCATTACTGAAATTGAGCCACCAAACCCAGGAGCCGAGCAACTAAAAGCTACTGTAGTCTCCCCCGGTCTTTGGGTTAAAAAAAGACGACGTCCAGCTACTTCTCTAGTAGTAAACTGATCGGTACCTAAAACGGCCTGGACCGCCGCAGCTTCCCGTGCTCGACGGTTTTCCGCTATTTGGTCCTCGGTTAGTCCTTGAAAATAGCCTAGGCTAAGCCCGCTAACTACTGAAATTAAAGTCAATACTAACGCATAGCGTAGTATCGTATTCTTCATTTCGCCACCCCCAGCGGTTTCGGCCAAGTCGCCCTTTCTAATAAAGGTACCGCCGCATTCATCAGGAGAATAGCAAAAGAAACCCCTTCCGGATAACCACCAAACTCTCGGATAATCACGGTGATTAAGCCAATGCCAACAGCGAAAATCCACCGTCCACTGGGTGTAACCGGAGAAGTAACATAATCAGTAGCCATAAAACACGCGCCTAAAATTAAGCCACCGCTAAACCAAGTTACCGTTAGCGGGGTACCCAAAGCTAACCCTAGTAAACCAGCGCTACCTAAAACCCCGCAAGGGATTCGCCAGTCAATATAACCCTTCCAAAGCAGATACCCTGCGCCAAGGAGTAAGGCTATTGCTGAAGTTTCACCTAAACTACCACCAACATTGCCCCCAAAAAGATCAAGCCAATTAGGCAGCTTTTCGCCAGCAGCCAGCAACGACAAAGGGGTAGCGGTAGTTGTACCATCTAAAGGCGCTTGCCAAGTTGTCATAGCCACAGGAAAGGAGATTAAGAGGAAGGTTCGTCCAACCAAAGCCGGGTTAAAAGGGTTATTGCCTAAACCTCCATAGATCTGCTTGCCTAAAATAACAGCTACTACAGCTCCTAAAACCGCCATCCAAATTGGCAACCCTGGCGGTAAAGTTAAAGCTAACAGTAAACCGGTAATAATTACACTCCCATCAGCCTTCGGTTCTTGATGCCGAACATACTTGACCCATAAATATTCACTAGCTACCGCCGCTGCTATCGTAGTAGTAATTAGAGCTAAAGCTTGGATTCCAAAAAGATAGATCGCAACCAGGCTGGTAGGAACTAAAGCCATTACTACCGACCACATTATCTTGTTAGTTAACTCTGGTCCTCCAATATGGGGCCCAGGCCCTTGGAGTAAAGTACCTTCCATCCTAGTTCCCTTTCCTTTCCCGTTGATTTTGCTGAATCTTCAATTTAGCTTCCCGAATCTCCTGCACCAACGGTCTGCGCCCAGGGCAACTAAAGGCACAGCAACCACATTCTAAGCAGGCTAGAGCGCCAGCTTTTTCAGCAGCAGCTAAGTCTTCGTTTAGGCTAGCTTCGGCAATATAGCCTGGATAGAGACCCATAGGACAAGATTGTAGACAACGGCCGCAACGGATACAGACCGAACGTTCACCTCTAGCCAACTCATCCGGTGTCAATGCCAATATACCTGAAGTAGTTTTAGTAACCGGTTCCGCCAAGCTAGGAGCGGTTTTACCCATCATTGGTCCTCCTAAAATCACCCTAGCCGCAGCATCTGGCTCCCATTCAGCTGCTGCCAATACTTCTGCGATAGCGGTCCCTACCGGTACCAAGAAATTACCCGGTTTTCTTACTGCACCACCATTAACTGTAACTACCCGATGGGTCAAAGGTTGGTCATAGATAACCCCATAATAGACTGCAATTAACGTAGCTACATTTTGGACTAAAGCACCTACCGAACTGGGTAAAGCACCTAAAGGTACAGTTCGATTTAAGATCGATTTAATCAGATGTTTTTCTGAGCCCTGAGGATACTTGGAAGGTAGAACCACAACCCCGATTGTCGCATCATCTCCAAGTAACTCTTGTAAAACCTGTATGGTTTCCACTCGATCTGCTTCCAAACCGATATACCCTTGGCTAGCACCAACAGCTTGCATAGCTAAACGTAAACCAGCTAACAGCTCTGGAGCCTGCTCCAGCAACAAACGACTATCTGCGCTAAGATAGGGTTCACATTCACAAGCGTTCACCAATACTGAATCAATAGGTTGATCATCTGGAGGGGTCAGTTTGACATGGGTAGGAAAACCTGCTCCGCCCATACCCACAATCCCCGCATGTAAAACCTTTGTTCTAATCTCGCTAGCGGTAATTTGTGGACTGTACTTTACTAACGGCTGCTCCCGAACTATTTCAGCCTGCTCAGTAGCTTCAATTAAAACCGCCGGAATATCCCTTCCCCCTGGTCGGCCTAGGGTGACTAAATCTTTAACTACTCCAGTTACACTAGAATGGATATAAGTAGAGATGAAGCCTTGGGGTTCCCCGATAACCGTACCTAGCTCCACCGGGTCCCCAGGCTGTACTACCGGTTTGGCCGGGGCACCAATATGTTGGGCTAGCGGAATCAGCACCGTTTGTGGAGTGGCTAGTCTGGTAATTGGCTCTGATAGCGGTCGCTCCGGACCATCTACCACTACCCCTCCCTTGTATGGACGCTGGTTAAAAAAACGGAAAACCGCTGCCATCTAATCTCCCCTACCCTTTTCCCGAAGTTGAGAACCGGCGATTCCCGGTTCAGTTAACTCTTGCGGTTGTAATATTGTAGCTAATTCTTGAGCCGATAGAAAACCTTTTTCTAGGACAATCTCGGCCACAGAACGCCTTTGAGTCAAAGCTTCTTTCGCCACTAACGAAGCTTTCTCATAGCCCAGGTGCGGACTTAAAGCAGTAACAATACCAACGCTATTATTTAAGTGTTCTGTACAGCGCTCGGCATTAACTTGAATACCGCTAACACATTTCTCCCGAAAAACCTGAGCTACATTCCGAAGAATATCAGCGCTTTGCAAGATATTATGAATTAATACCGGCTGCATGACATTTAGCTCTAACTGGCCGGCTTGGGCAACTAAAGAAATCGTTAGATCATTACCAATAATTTGAAAGGCTACTTGGGTAACAACTTCAGCCATGACCGGATTAACCTTACCAGGCATAATTGAGGAACCTGGCTGGACCGGGGGCAAACTGATTTCCCCTAAACCGCCACGGGGTCCAGAAGCTAAAAGTCGCAGATCGGAAGCAACTTTCGA
>DHRX01000015.1:0-3972 GCA_002408345.1 Firmicutes bacterium UBA5301
GCAATCACCGCAACACTCCCGGTAGCTGTAGAGCTATCAAATACTAAAAGGTTCACCAGGTAAAGCCTCCCATGATGATATCTTACGCTCTAGCCTGTAAGTTGTCCACTATCTGTTGATAGCTACTGCCCAAAGCATTAATAGCAATCTGACGCTGAGTTGAATCGCAGTAGGCTATCTTTATTGCTAAGTACTCCTCTGGTACTAGGTAACCCAAACGTTCCGGCCATTCGATTAGCGTAACACCTTCCCGCTGCCAGTACTCTGTAAAACCGATCTCTTCTAATTCTTCCGGACTTTCCACCCGGTACAAGTCGGCATGGAAAAAAGGCAGTCGTCCTGAACTATATTCCTGAACAATCGTAAAGGTTGGGCTCGTTACCGCTTCCTCAATACCTAGCCCTGCACCGATACCTTGAGCTAATACAGTTTTCCCCGCACCCAAACAACCAGAAAGCAAAATAATCGCTCCCGGAAATAGGTGCTGAGCTAAACGTTTACCCAAGGCTAATGTCTCCAAATCAGAATTAGTCTGCACCTGAAAATTGTCCACCTCTTATTCACCACCCTGTACAGCCCTGCGCCGTCGGAACTTGACCAACCAGAGCAAACCTGCTAAACCTAGGCTGATCAGGATAATAATTCCGAATTGTTCTAAATAACCGATAACCTGATCCCACTTCTGTCCCATTTTAACACCAAGATAGGTAACAAAAATTGACCAGGGGAAAAAACCGACCAGAGTATAAAGAATAAACTTCACTAGGTTCATCCGGGACAGACCGGCCGGTAAGGTAATAAAATTACGTACTACCGGTACCGACCTAGTCGCTAACACAACCCACTCCCCATAGCGATCAAACCAGCGTTGCACACGCCGCAGCCTTTTCCGCCCGAAGTGAATGTGTTGACCATAACGGTAGATTAAAGGGAGCCCCCCATAGCGAGCCACTAAAAAAGGGATCAACGACCCTACGGCAAAACCGGCACAGGCAGCTAGAACAATACCCCAAAAATTAAACCGACCTTTTAAAACTAAAAAACCGGCGAATAACAGAAATATTTCGCTAGTTATAGGTACCCAAGCGCTCTCGGCAAAATGAGCTAAAAAGATACCCCAATATCCTAAAGTTCCGACTAAATTAAGTAGTAGGTTGACGAGAGCATCAATCCACCTGGGCAAGCTGTAACCCCTTCCCATAGTTATGGTTAGTCTGAACCACCGCCTTAGCCACCAAGACCTGCTGAGCGGCGGGTATAATCCCGAAAACCTGAGGTGCACAACCGATAAAATTACCTTCGGCCTGAGCAGGTATCTGCTGCCCGTTAGTTAGAGGTTCAACACTAACGTTGCGGGCCCGATAAAGCTTAATTTTAGGGTGGGTCAGATGGGTACCACGAAAAACACTGGGAAACGATTTTACAAAAGCAAAGGGCGAAATGTTTTCCAAGACAACTACATCAAAATAACCATCATCCACCTGAGCCTCAGGGGCGATATGCATACCACCACCAATATATTGACCGTTGGCTACGGCTATTAATAAAGCGTTAACCCTTTGCTCCTGACCGTCTAACTCTAACCGCAGCGGAAAAGGCTTACAGCTAAAGAGGCAGCGAAAAACAGCATAAACATAAGCAGCTGTCCCTTTGAGCCAGCGGGCTTTCTCAGCCATTGTTAAAGCGACCTGGGCATCAAACCCCACCCCGGCCACATTAATAAAATAGTTTTCTCCAACCCGGCCTAAATCTACGGTAAGCCTGGCCCCACCAGCCAAAATTCCTACCGCCTCTGTAATATCCTGGGGAATATGTAAACTACGGGCGAAATCGTTGCCTGAACCTACCGGAACCAGACCTAATAAAACCCCTGAACCAGCTAGCCCATTAACTACTTCCGTTAGAGTACCGTCTCCTCCTACAGCCACAACAACTTGGTAACCTGACTTTACCGCCTGCTGAGCCAATTCTTTAGCATGCCCTGGGCGTTCTGTAAAGACCGTTTCAAAACTTAAGCCCTGTAAACGTAGTTCAGCCTCGATGGTTGGCCACACCCGCCGAGAGCGGCCCCGACCAGCTACCGGGTTCACTATTACATACATACTTATCCCCCTAGCCCATCTTATACTACAGTTAAACCAAGACTGACCTCTAACGCTTCTTCCACTTTCTCCATATACTCTAAATCTAGTTTACATACCTTCTGTTTTAGACGCTGTTTATCTATTGTCCTAATTTGTTCCAATAAGATTAGAGAATCCCGTTCTAAGCCAAAACGGATGCCTGGCAAAAGGACGTGGGTTGGAAGTTGGGGCTTACGCACTCGGGAAGTAACTGCAGCTACTATAGTCGTTGGGCTATACCGGTTGCCAAGATCGTTTTGTAAGACCAAAACCGGCCTGGTCCCCCCTTGTTCCGATCCTTGAACCGGACTCAGGTCGGCAAAATAGACGTCACCACGAGCGACTCGAAGGCGAGTAGGGGTCTTCATTGGCCTTCTACACCTTCTGCTAAGAACGCCTCATATAAGTCCCACGCTTCATCGAGGTTTTCTGCTGCCAGTTCCAAGTTGAGATCGCCTAGGGAAAGATAGCCTTTTTCCATAGACTGCAGTAATTCCCGACGCCGCTTAGCCCGGATATACATACGCATCGCTGCCCGAACAAATTCACTGCGATTACGGTTTTCTGCTTGAACTAAAGCATCAACTTCAGCTAGTAAGCTACTTGGTAAGGAGATAGCGATACGAGTAATAGGAGCCGTCGCATCAGCCACAAGGAAACCTCCCTTACAGAATATCGACCTAGTTTCCTTGTTAGTATTGGCGTAAGCGCTGAACCACCATACCTGTAATAGACCCGGTAAGCAAAGCAAAGCCCAGTAAGGGTGGTAGCAAGTAGAAAATACCGGTTGAACCCATAACCAAAGCGTAAACCGCTAATTGAGCTAAATTATGGGCGGTAGCACCTAAAATGCTGACACCGAGCAGCCCAAATTTAGGCAATCTCAACGCCAGACCCATCACTATTACCGAAAAGAATCCACCCCCTAATGATAACCAAAAACCCAGGCCCAGAAATGTTCCTAAGAGTAGGGAGACCAGCGTTACTCTAACCACAGCTATCACCAACGCCGCCCTGAAACCAAAGGTTAGTAACACTAGGAGGCTAATAATATTGGCTAAACCCCACTTAGCACCGGGAACACCTAACGGTGGTAACAGCAAAGCTTCTGCCATACTAAGTACTATAGCTAAAGCCAATAAAACAGCTAAGCGGGGATAGGCGATCCTAGATCTACCAGGTGATGGCGTCATAGTTTTTCCCGCTCCTTTGCCCTTCCAGCAAAATCCCATTAGGCACGCAGACAATTACACCGGTCGCTTTGGGTAACTCTCCTGTATTGATACAAATCTGCTCTGGACAGAGGGATTCTGTGATCCGCACCTGTCCCTGAGAGACCGTAATCTGTACCGGTCCCAGCTTACCCTGTACCGTCAATTGCTGGTCCTGTAGTAAATTAATCTGCTGTGAACGTCCATCCCAAAATTTGATTGTTACCATCTCGATCTGATCGTTACCACGATTATAGTAAAAGCTACCGATTATGGCACAGAAACCCAAAAAAAGAAAAAGGCCCAGGTCCCAGCCGGTTATCAACCGGCTAACCTGTGCCTGTGTCTTCTGTCCTTGCCGTGATTTCACCATAATTTCCTCATTAGCCTAACTCAGCAAAGCTTTTGCGCGCAGCGGCAATAGTCTGTTCAATAGCTTCGGCGTCGTGGGCTAGGGAGACAAAGACCGCCTCAAAAGAGGAAGGAGCTAAGTAAACCCCGTTGGCCAGCATCGCCCGGAAAAAGCGGGCAAATAAATCTAAGTCGACACTGGAGGCAGAGGCAAAGTCGACCACCTCTTGCTCAGTAAAGAAGAGGCTAAACATCGCCCCAACCCGGTTAGTATGAACCGGGATCCC
>DHRX01000015.1:4194-14042 GCA_002408345.1 Firmicutes bacterium UBA5301
TTGTAACAAGTTCAAGGTGACCAAACCTGCGGTCATCGCTAAAGGGTTGCCGGCCAAGGTACCAGCTTGGTAAATCGGTCCCGCTGGAGAAACCTTGCGCATAATCTCCGCTTTGCCCCCGTAAGCCGCCGCCGGCAGTCCACCACCGATAATCTTGCCAAAGCAAGCTAGGTCCGGTTCAATGCCAAAACGCACCCCGGCTCCGCCCCAGGCTACTCGGAAACCGGTCATTACTTCATCTAAGATTAGCAGGGCGCCATACTCTTTAGTAACTTCCCGCAACCCTTCTAAAAAGCCTGGCTGTGGTGGTACTACACCCATATTTCCTGCTACCGGTTCTACGATAACCGCTGCAATCTCCTGCCCCATCTGAGCAAAAACTTCTTGTACCGCCGCCAGATCATTATAGGCTACGGTGATTGTATCGGCTGCAGCGCTAGGGGTAACCCCAGGGCTATCCGGTACACCAAAAGTAGTCGCTCCAGACCCGGCCTTAATTAAAAGGCTATCAGCATGGCCATGGTAACAACCAATGAATTTAACAATCTTGGCTCGGCCGGTATAACCACGGGCTAACCGTAGGGCGCTCATAGTCGCCTCTGTACCAGAGCTAACCATCCGGACCATTTCTACAGCCGGGTAAGCCTGACAGATCAACCGGGCCAGCTTCACCTCTACCTCAGTAGGAGCACCAAAGCTTGCCCCCCGTTCTAGCGCTTGCTGTACCGCAGCTACTACTTCCGGATGGGAGTGGCCTACAATTAAGGGGCCCCAGGAACCTACATAATCAATGTACCGGTTCCCGTCTTCATCCCAGATATGGCAGCCTGAACCCTTCTGGATAAAGAGAGGGTTACGTCCCACCGATCGGAAAGCCCGTACCGGGCTGTTAACCCCACCCGGAATATATTGCTGGGCTTCTTGGAAAAGTTGGTCCGACTTCTCAGTATGTAAAACCATTAATTGTGCCTCCTTGGAGCACGGTAGTTCATCCGTTCCTTCTTCAGTTCCTGTACCGTAAATAAGAGGTGGTAATCACTAACTCCGGTAGCCTCGGCAATCTCTGCCGCGATCTTCCAACAACCCTCTCTACTGTCACTATGGAGCATCGTATAAAGGTTAAAGGGCCACTGAGCATAAGTTGATCGGGCGTAACAATGGCTAACCGCCGAAAAGGAGGCCATAATTTGACCGACCTCATTCTCCCGGTCCTTGGGTACCGCCCAAACCCCCATGGCGTTGGAACCAAAACCGACAGCATAATGTTTTAACGTAGCCCCAAAGCGTCGGATGACACCGTTTTTTTGCAACTCTTTAACCCGGTCCAAGAGCTCAGCCGACTCTAAACCGGCTGCAGCCGCAATAGGCTGAAAAGGTTCTGTAATCGGCGCCAACTCCTCCTGAAATGCTTCAATCAACGCCCAATCCTGCTGTGTTAACGTGGCCGGACCAGGATTGGGTGGCGGAGTAAACTTCGACTCAACAGCCTGCTGCCCTTGGTTGCCCAACAAATCAAATTGTACTCTGATTTTATAGAGGGTATGGGCCGGTAAACGTAAGAGGTCATCTTGACCGGTCAACTTAGCAATTTCAGTTAAGTTCTCCTCTACTTCCTGGGCTGAAGCCCCGGTCATAGTAAACCAAAGGTTATAACGTAAGGGCCAACCATCTTCTACTTCCCGGAGATAATTATGGGTTACCCCAGGGTAAGCATTAATGATAGCACTAACCCATTCTAACTCAGATTTAGGGCAAGCTAAAGCTACCAACAAGCTCTGATAGCCCAGCCGTTTACTATCAAAGACCGGGCCTAAGCGCCGTACCACACCAGCCTGTTGCCATTCGGCAACTTTCTTTAATACCGTCTCCTCGGACAGCCCGGCCTGCTCGGCTAAAACCGCAAAAGGCCGAGGGACTAGAGGAAACTTCTTTTGGAGAAGATCCAGTAGTTTTTTGTCCTCGAGAGATAACATTATTAAGCACTCCCTACGTCGGCTACCCCTGCCCGGTAAAGGCACCAAGGATCTTCCGCCATCAAATCACCATCAGTGGCGTAATAGGCCCGGGCCCGGCAGCCACCACAAATTTCCTTATGATCACAAGTACCGCACCGACCGCCCCAGTCCATGGTCCGCATTTCGGTAAAGATAGGAGACTTCGCCCAAATTTCATCGAAGGGGGTTTCCAGCACATTACCGACCCGTAAGGGTAGGTAGGGGCAGGGGTTAACATCTCCATTGGGGGTAATGACACAATAGGAGGTACCTGCCAAACAACCTCGAGTAAAGCGCATATCCATACCCTTCATCTTGGCAATCCGCATAAACTGCGGGGCACAGGTAGGTTTTAATTCAATATCAACTTGTTTCTGTTTGTCCATTATCCGATGGAGCAGTTTTTCATAGTGGACAGCATTGAGCATTTCACCTTCAAGGTCCTTACCCCGCCCGGTAGGTACGAGGAAAAAGACATGGTGGGCCACTGCTCCAAGCTCAATAGCTAAATCGGTAATATTTTCGACATCATCATAGTTAGGGTCAGTAACTGTCGTATGAAGTTGAACCTCTAAGCCAGCATCGATACAGTTCTTAACCCCTTGAATAGCCGCATCCCACGACCCGGCAACCTGGTGTAAATCGTCATGGTGGACCGGTGTCGAGCTATGAATACTAATACCCATACGTAGCGTACCGGCTTCTTTCAATTTCCGGGCCACTTCAGGGGTAATTAGGGTACCATTGGAACCGAAAACCGGCCGCATCCCTAACTTTTTGGCATGAGCCACCAGATCGTAAATATCATTACGAAGTAAAGGTTCACCACCGCTAAAGACCATAATTTTAAAGCCGGAACGAGCGATCTCGTCCAACAACTTATAGCCTTCTTCTGTAGTCAGTTCTCGTGTGTCTTTGTGGCCGGCATCCCGGTAGCAATGCTTACATTTCAGGTTACAATCCCTGGTCGTATTCCAGGATATAATCATCAATGTTCCTCCTTTAACCAACGGGCGGCATCTTTGGCCCAGTAGGTTAGTATTAAATCAGCACCTGCTCGGCGCATACTTAACAACATCTCCAAAGCTACCGTTTTTTCATCAAGCCAGCCTTTCGCTGCTGCAGCCTTAACCATCGAGTATTCGCCGCTAACATTATAGGCGGCTACCGGTACAGAAAATTCGGTTCGCACCAACTGAATCACATCTAAGTAGGGTAGCGCTGGTTTAACCATAACAATATCAGCACCCTCAGCTAGATCCTGTTCCGTCTCCCGGAGCGCCTCCCGGATATTAGCCGGATCCATCTGGTAACCCCGCCGGTCACCAAAGCTTGGAGAGGACTGGGCCGCCTCCCGGAACGGACCATATAAAGCTGAGGCATATTTTACAGCATAAGACATAATCCCAACATTAGTCAACCCAGCTGCATCTAATTTTGATCTAATCGCACCAACCCGCCCATCCATCATGTCAGAAGGACAAACAAAATCTACCCCAGCAGCAGCATGGGATAGAGCAATCCGGGCCAGGTTCTCCAAGGAAGCATCATTGAGGATCTCGTTCCCCTGAATTAAACCGCAGTGACCATGGTCGGTATAGTCGCAGAGACAGACATCGGTCATAACAGTTAATTGAGGGACTTCGGCTTTAATGGCCGCAATTGCTTTTTGCACCGGACCATTTTCTGCCCAGCCGGCAGAGCCCTGAGCATCTTTGTACTCAGGGATGCCGAAAAGGATCAGCGCAGATATTCCTAGGTTATAGACTTCCACCGCTTCCCGGACCGCTTCATCTACCGACAAATGGTAGTTTCCTGGCATAGCCCCGATCTCCCGCCGGACCCCTTGACCAGGACAAACGAAAAGCGGGTAAATAAAATCTGCCGGATCCAACCGGGTTTCCGCCACCATCCTACGGATTCCTGGCGTACGCCGCAGCCGCCGCCCTCTGGTAATCGGAAAATAGGACATCTATTTACGCCTCCCGGTTTTAACCTACATGCTTTTTAGTATCGGTAAGTCCAATCTCTTCGTCCGTAAGGTAACAGGCTGGATCGTCTCCCCAGATATCACCGTGGACCACTTCAGCCCTAATCCGACAGCCACCACAAATATCTGTATATTTACACTGGGCGCAGCGGCCTTGAACATGAGCCGATTTATCCCGCATCATATTGAGAAATTCGTTCTGTGAATCCCGCCAAATCTCACTAAAAGGCCGTTCCTTAACATTACCAATGGTCCGATGGCCCCAGAACTGACAGGCATGGATATCACCAAAGGGGTCGACATTAGACATCTTAACCCCAGCCGAACAACCACCATGCATTGTTAATAGCTCCCAAACTTCTTTGGCCCGCTCTGGCAAATGTTTCTGGACATACTGGTAGATGTAGATACCGTCAGCGTGATTATCAGTAGTTAAGATCTCTACATCGACGCCTTTATCCTTTAACTCAAAGGACTTCCGTACCAAAAATTCAATGGTTTCCCGTTTCTGAGCGTGGGTAGTATCTAGCTCCAACATCTCCTTGCCCCGACCAGCATAAACCAAGTGGTACATGCAGAACCGAGGGATCCGCTCCCGCTCTACCATATCTAGAACATCAGGTAGGTCTTGGAAGTTAGAGGCGTTAATCGTAAATCGTACCCCAGCCTTAATACCAGCTTCTAGCGAGTTTCCAATACCGGTAATCGCTTTTTGATAAGAACCTGGTACACCCCGGAACTTATCATGGGTAGCCTCAGCACCATCAATACTGACCCCAACATACTGGAAGCCAGCCTCTTTCAATTCTTGAGCCTTGGCCGGAGTAATCAAAGTACCGTTGGTAGAAACCACTGGCCGTAAGCCTTTTGCTGCAGCTAAGGCACCTAGTTCGGCTAACCCTTTACGTAATATTGGCTCGCCACCGGAGAAGAGTAGCACCGGAATCTGCATCTCACCTAAATCTTCAATAAAAGCTACCGCTTCTTCGTGGGTTAATTCTCCAGAATAATCCCGATCTTCAGCATTAATATAGCAGTGTTCACATTTGAGGTTGCAACGGTTAGTTGTGTTCCAGACAACTAGCGGACGGGCATCTGACGAAAACTGTAAGAGATGTGGCGGTAATTTACGGGTATCCCGCCCATAGTTTAATGCTTCTGATACTGTAGCCTGGCCGCACAACAACTTAGTGCATCCAATCATTTACATTTCCCCTTTTCTTGATCGTAATGAGTTACTAAAGCTTGTACTAGCCCAGGGATAGTATATTCTTCAGCTTCCAGGTCAACCTTGAGACCTTTAGCCTTGGCGGTCTCTGCTGTAATCGGACCGATACAAGCGATTGTTACCTCTTCTAATAACTGAATTTGCCCCCCACCTTGTTTCAATAAAGACAAAAAGTTTTTTACAGTGGAAGAACTGGTAAAGGTTACAGCATCAATTAACCCAGCTTGAAGTTGGTTGACTAGGTCTGGGGCATCTGCTGTATCCAGCACTGTTTTGTAAGCCGGAACCTCTAAAACTTGGGCCCCACGCCGCGTCAATTCTTCTGGAAGGATCGTTCTAGCCTCTAAAGCCCGGGGAATTAATATTTGTTTACCCCGAACTTGGTCTGCTGGGAAACCAGCTAAAAGACCTTCAGCCCGATATTCTTCAGGAATAAAGTCTACTCGTAACCCTCTTTTTTCTAGGGCGGCTGCTGTTGCTGTACCAACAGCGGCTAAGCGAGCTTGCCCAAGGGCACGAATATCACAACCCAAGACAAAAAGTCGCTCTATAAACCTCTCCACACCATTAACGCTAGTAAAGATAATCCAGTCGTACCCGTGGTCTAAGCCCTTAATTGCGTTATCTAACGGCTCATACGAATCTGGCGCTGCAATCTTAATCACCGGATATTCTACCGCTTCAGCACCTAAAGCTCTGAGCGCATCACTTAAATCGCTGGCTTGAGCTCGGGCCCTAGTCACAATGATCCGCCGACCAAATAACGGCTTATCTTCCCACCAACGTAAGGTTGGCCGAAGTTTAACGACTTCACCGACAACAATAACCGCAGGCGCCTTGAAACCGGTAGCAGTTACCTTAGCTACAATAGTCTCTAAAGTCCCTTCCAAAACCTCTTGTTGAGCGGTAGTACCCCAGCGAACCAAGGCGATAGGGGTATCCGCCGGTCGACCATGTTCCTGCAGTTTCTCTGTGATTTTTGCTAAATTACCCATACCCATTAAAAAAACCAACGTATCGGTGGCTGTAGCCAATTGGGCCCAGTTTAGGGCTGAAACATCTTTAGTCGGATCCTCATGGCCGGTTACAATAGCCACCGAAGAAGCAAAGCCTCGGTGGGTTAGAGGGATACCCGCATAGGCCGGACCGCTAATCGCTGAGGTAATACCGGGAACCACTTCAAAAGGCACCCCATAACGCAGACAATATTCGGCCTCCTCACCGCCACGGCCAAAAATATAGGGGTCCCCGCCTTTAAGTCGGGTAACGACCTTGCCTTCCAGGGCTTTATCTACTAGGACCTGGTTAATTTCATCTTGGGTTAAAGTATGATTGTTAGCTTGCTTACCGGCATAAATTAGTTCAGCATCTGGCCGAACATAGCTTAATAACTGATCGCTAGCTAACCAATCGTATACTACAACATCGGCGACCTCTAAACACTCCTTGCCCTTAAGGGTCAGGAGCCCAGGATCACCAGCTCCAGCTCCAACCAAAAAAACTTTTCCGGCACCGCTCTTAATATCCAGCATTGCCGCCCTCCTTTAGCCTGCGCAGCTCATCCAAAATAGGCTGTGCTCCCTTAGTTCGCAGTTCCCTACCTAAGGCATCGCCGATAGCAAACGCCTCAGCTACGGGACCTTGTTTTTGTCCCTTAATAACCTGAGAACCATCTAAACTAGCCACTAACCCTTGTAGCGCCACCGTATCCCCTTGAACCTCAGCCCAAGCCCCAATCGGTACTTGGCAACCACCCTCTAGTTGGGTTAGAAAACCTCTTTCAGCCTGGACCGCTGCTGCCGTCTCCGGGTGATGTAACTCTCGTACCAAGGCATTAGTCTGGTCATCATCTTTACGAGTTTCAATACCTAAAGCACCCTGACCTACCGCCGGTAAAACCAGCTCCATAGGCAGGTATTCAGTAATCTGCTCAGTCCAACCTAAACGCTTCACACCAGCTGCTGCCAAGATAATAGCATCTAACTCTAATTCATCTAACTTCCGTAACCGAGTATTAATATTACCCCGAATCGGTTCAAACTGCAGATCGGGTCGTGCCGCCTTTAACTGGGCGATCCGTCGCAGACTGCTAGTCCCAACCTGGGCCCCCGACGGTAACTGGGAAAAACTCGTCCACCTGTTGGAAATAAAAACATCCCGCGGGTCCTCCCGGTGTGGGATAGCCGTAATGGCCAGATCAGACGGGATGAAAGTAGGTACATCTTTCATGCTATGTACAGCTAAATCAATCTCGTGTTCTTGTAAAGCTAACTCAATCTCTTTAACAAAGAGACCACGATCACCGATAGCCGATAAGGGGCTGTTTAAAATCTTATCGCCGGTAGTCGTTATTGTTTTTAGTGAAAACTTAATTTTCGGGAAACGACGACTGAGTTCAGTATGTATCCAGTTGGCTTGCCAGAGAGCCAGTTGGCTTCCTCTGGTGCCGATAACCACTTCTTGCAACTGCCCTACCCCCACAATTGGATTTGCGTCTTCCTAACTATACTAACGAAAGAACCGAGCAATTCGTTGCTCAAATTCTAAAAAATCACTAAAAATTTCTTTCCCTAACAATAGTTCCACATTTTCCCGTAATTGTGCTGGGGTTTTAGCTTCTCGGCAAATGGTTGGTAACTTTTGGGCTAAACGGCGAAAGAGCTCTCCCCGCCGGGAAGGTTCTACCTCATCTAAGATTAGCGATCGTAAATAAGCTTCCACCTCTAAGAGTAAGTCATATTCTGAACCGAATTGCTCCTCTAACTCTAGCCGAATTGATCTGGCTAAAGCTGGACTGGATCCTGCGGTAGAAATAGCTATTTGGAGACGTTCCCGTTCAACTACCGCTGGTAAATAAAAAGTAGATAGCTCAGGTCCATCGGCTACGTTAACCCACGCTCCGTTGGCTATAGCGGCCTGAGCCAACTTAGCATTAACCTGAGGATTGTCGGTGCTTAAATAAATTAAACTAAAGCCAGCGAGATCAGCTTTATCAGCGGTACGTGAATAGAAGGTAATCCTGCCTAGCTCTGCTAAACCCTGGAGCTCCTCGGTCGACTCAGGGCTAATAACAGTAACTTTAGCCCCGCTTTCTACTAAGCGCCGGACTTTACGGGTAGCCACCGCTCCACCACCAACAACTAAAACTGGCACAGCGGTTAATTTCAGAAAAATAGGGTAAAGCCTATCCAACCTAAGCCCTCCTCAACCTACTTACCGTAGAAAACGGTGTTCTGTAGCTAGCTTAAGGCTAATACCAAAATAATTGATTATCACAGCCGCAAACCCGATCAAGACCCAAACAACCGATCTTTTACCACGCCAAGCTTTGACGTGCCGTAAATAGATAAAAATAGCGTAGATTATCCAGATCAGCAGCGTCCACGTCTCCTTGACGTTCCAGTCCCAAAAAGAACTCCAGGCAAACTTAGCATAAATAGAGCCTAAAGCTATACCTAAGGTTAATAGGGTAAAGCCAATTCGAGCTAAGATATCAGTTAAATTTTCTAAAGTTTCTAGGCCTGGTAAAAGATAATAGAGGGCGGTAATCCTTTTCTTCTTCAATTGCAGTTCTTGTCCTAAATACATTAACCCGAAAATAAAAGATAAGGCGAAAGCCCCATAGGCCGTAAAGTTTAAGGCGATATGGAGTACGAGCACTCGGCTCTGTAAGATCGGTAGTAACGGTTGAATTCCTCGGGGTAAGAGTAAGAGGATAAAAGAAGTGATGGCTAGCATCCCCAAAACAACAGCCCCTAAAACCGGCCAACCATGCCGCCATTCAAAATAAATGTAAATTGTTAAGGTAATCCAGCTGAAGAGAAATATTGTATCAAAAAGGGTATGAAAAGTTAAATGCCCTAAAGCAATGCCCCTAGCCATTAGGCTTAAAGTTAACAGAACCCAACCACACCGGGAAGAGAAAACACCCATTCTACGTAGCTGTATAGATTTTCGTCCCAATTGGTAGATATTGCTAACAAAAGCCAACCACAAAAAACCCGCTCCTAACCGGAGCAGGATTTCGGACCAAACTAGCATACTAGCCCTCCTCTGTTTCCTTAGCCAGAGTAGGTTCTTCCAGGTCCAAACCAAAGAGGCGAGTAATAATACTACTATATAAATCACTGCGCTCTTGGTTTTGCACCGCCATTTCTTTGAGCGAAATTACAGGGTGATGTAAGAGCTTATTTACGATAAGGTTAGTCGTAAAGATAATACAGTCCCGTTCTTTCGGGCTCAACTCGGGGAGACGATTGAAAAGTCGTTCCAACTCCTGAGTACGAATACCATGTCCATGCTCTCTAAGGGCTTTAATAATAGGTACTACCTGACGGGAAGAAAGCCATTCCGAGAACTTTTCTATCTCCTCGGCAATAATTAACTCTGCTTTTTCAATCTGGAGGCCACGTTTAGCTAGATTGGCCTCTACCACATTTTCCAGGTCATCAATATTATATAAATAAACGTTATTTAAACTGTGAATGTCTTCGCCAATATCTCGAGGTACAGCAATATCAATAAAGAAAAGCGGACGGTTACGGCGAACCCGCATAGCCTCCTTAACCATCTCTTTATTAATCACTACATGGGGAGCCCCGGTAGAGCTGATAATGATATCAGCTTTACTAAGATG
>DHRX01000015.1:14258-16294 GCA_002408345.1 Firmicutes bacterium UBA5301
ACCAAAACCGACTGAATTCCGTGAGCCGCTAAATTTTTTACCGCTAACTCGCTCATTTCCCCGGCACCGATAATCAGCACAGTTCTGCCGGTTAGCTCACCAAAAATCTTTCTGGCTAACTCTACCGCCGCATAGCTAATAGAAACAGCGTTTTCGCCGATTTCTGTTTCTGTACGTACCCGTTTACCTACCTCTATCGCCTGTTGAAAGAGTCGAGTTAAATAAACCCCAGCCCCATGGCATTCAAGTGCAAACTGAAAGGCAGCTTTGGTTTGTCCTAATATTTGGGCTTCCCCTAAAATCATCGAATCGAGACTGGAAATTACTTGGAAGAGATGGTAGACCACATCCGTATCTACCAAATTATATAAGTGTTTGTCGATAGCAAAATCTGTAGCAGCAGAGTCATTGAGAAAACCACGGATCTCTGCTAAACCTAATTCCGGTGTAGAAACGGTTACCCCATAGACCTCTGTTCGGTTACAGGTTGATAGAATTATCGCTTCTGTTAGATGCTCTCCCTGAATTAGCTGAGCCAAACTCTTCTGTAGCTTTTCCCCAGAAAAAGCCAACTTTTCTCTAACCGCCACCGGAGCTGTCTTATGGTTAAGTCCAACGGCAACTAAATGCATATCGACACCTCGAACTTATTCTTAATTTTGATTCTAATTCATCATCTTTCGTTATCGATAGCCTGTTCCCTCTCTAAACCATAATGTTCAAAATTTGGACTGAAAAAACACAGCCCCTAGATTAAACCAGGGGCCATGTTTGAGGCCTTTATTTACTTCTACCAGTTATGGCAGGTATCACAGGTTTCGAAGTCATCTGTATCGTGGCAAGAGCTGCAAGTATCGTGAGAGGGTTTAACCTCGCCTTCACCGCTGTGGCCATGAACCATACCGGCATGGCAACCCATGCAATCGATAGATAAAGAATCATGGAGCGCATGGTCAACCTTGATGCTCTCAGTTTCCTTAATCTCTAGATAATTAGAGTGACATTCAATACACCGCTCTAAAACCGGTTCACCCTGAATAGGAACAGCATAATTACCGGTCATGTGCTTAATAGACTCTTCCATACCAACTAATTTGGTCTTAAAGAATCCGGTAAAGCCTGGCCAGGAGTGGCAAGAGTGGCAAGCAACCTCAGCGTGGCTAGACTCTTCCCAAGTATCATAGTAGATGCCCATCTCGTGGCAGATCTTACCGCAGGAATAGTTAGTTTCAAAAAATTTGCTCATGCCGACACCTAATACGACAAGAACAACAATAACGATTAAGATTATATTTCTTGTCCGCTTCGTCATGATTATACTCCTCCTCACAACAAACCTATTATGAATATACAATTAGACCATAAAAACTTTACGAACGCACCACCTGCCGTTCTAACTGGCATAAACCTACGTACCGAAAAATAATGCCGTTACAATTTAGAGCTTTTCAACAAAACAAATTTAATTCCTTCCAGAAAAACTAAATAGCACTGATTACTCAAAGTATTTCCACGTTTAGGTGTAAATGCCTTCCTAAATCAAAGAGATTCCATAACACCCCTAGTTATTCACATGGCAGGCTACACACAAATCACCATCATCCGCTGGTAAACGTAGATAGTTAACATAAGCGGTCCGGTGCGGATTATGGCAAGATGCGCAGGTGATTCGTCCTTGACCATCTAAGGGAAAATCCTCTGGAATCGTTACTCGGGAACTAGGCACGACATCAACCGGGTGGGAACTGCCATCTTGTTCGAAGAAAGTAGCCCCTAGCTCAGTAATGGTCCCATCATGGCAGCTATAACAGAGAGCTGAACCGGTAGAAAGTTGAGTACCCTGGGTCGTTTCCATACTAGGTGCGTAAGGCCAGAGCCGATCACCTTGAGCATCATGAGGAACGTGACAGCTACTACAACCAGCCGGGTGCCCAGATGGTCCCCCTTGGTTAGCTGAGACCACAAACGGGCCTGTACAAAGCAATACTAAAAGCAAGCCGACACCAATTAACCTTTTCATTTTCCGCCAACCCCTT
>DHRX01000015.1:16520-25375 GCA_002408345.1 Firmicutes bacterium UBA5301
TCAGCCGCATCAATCCAAATACCAAAAGGCTGAGCAAATAAGGGGATCTCGGCATGACCGCCAATTCGACCTAAATATTCGCCTTGGTAATCCAAAATCTGGATTAGATTCAGCATACTATCTGTTACGTACAGGTTGCCTTCGCTATCAGCAGCAATGGTTTTGGGCCGGGAAAAACAACCCTTGGTATCTCCAGCTCGACCAAATTTGCTGTCAAACTCCCCTTCTGGAGAAAATACTTCAATCCGAAAGTTGAGAGCATTAACTATACAAACATAGCCATCAGCATCAAAGCCTACACCTACCGGATAATTCAGCTGCCCATCACGGGTTCCCTGTTCACCAAAGGCATACTGGAACTGGCCCTCTAAATTAAAGACATGAACCCGATGGGAGTCAATATCTACTACATATACATAGTCATCAGGGCTAATATTGATAGAAATTGCTCTTGCTAATTGACCTGGTTGGGGTTCTCCTCTCCGAGGCGGTTTTTCCCCAAACTCAAAGAGATAATTCCCCTCGGGATCAAAGACTTGAACCCGGTTATTCCCGGAGTCAGCCACGAAAATCCGGTCTGTTTTATCGACGGTTAGAGCATTGGCATCTCGAAATTCCCCAGGTCGTCTTCCCCTGGTGCCAAAAGTCTTTAAAAATTGTCCGTTACTATCAAAAAAGAGCACCCGGTCATTATTATCTAATACAATAATGCGTCCGGTACTGTCAGTAGCCACATCTGAAGGTCGGGATATTTCCCCAAACCCCTCGGGAAGGCTACGAATTTCTAACAACAACTCAGCACCAACATAGCCATCAACGTCATAAAGCACCTCATCATCTGCTACAGCGATAAGCGGTAATAGTATAATTAGTCCTACTAATAAGGTTATGGTTCGGATCCAAAGACCTGTTCCGTCCCGCGTCATGGAATAAACCACCTTTCTAGTTATATTTTACCACATAATGGGCAAAAATTTTTAACTAACTTGATTTGCAATTTCCTGCTCAGCCACATCAACCACAGTGAGAAAAGCTTCCACTACTACCGGGTCAAACTGCCCGCCTTTCTCCTTAACCAACTCTTGTAGCGCAATCGTCTTACCAAAAGCATTACGGTAAGGGCGTTTAGAAATCATAGCATCATAACTATCGGCAACAGCTAAAATCCGAGCCCCTAAAGGAATTTCTTCCCCTTGTAACCCTCCCGGATACCCTTGTCCATCATAACGTTCATGATGGCCTCGGACGCTAGCAACAATATCCGCTAGATCCGGAAAAGACTCAAGAATACTGGCGCCAAAAAGAGGATGCTGCTTAATAATTCGCCACTCCTCAACAGTTAATGGCTCCTTTTTGTTTAATATTTCACGGCTAATTTCAATCTTCCCTATATCATGTAAGAAACCTGCGTATTTTAAGTTTTTTAATTCTTCTGAATCCAAACCTAGTTCCTCACCGATAGATTCTGCATATTTGGCCACCCGTTGGGAATGGCCATAGGTATAGCGATCTCTCGCATTAATTATAATTAACAAGGTTTGAAAAACTTCAAATATCGCCTTGGGGTTAGTTAGTTCCTCTTTTAGTTCTTCTTTAATCTCATCGATAAAACGGGAATAAACCCGAATTTGATTATGCCGGGCCAAGTTAACTTTGTATAGAGCGTCTTCTGCTGTCTTAATTAGGTCCTTAGCGCTATGAGCATGGTCTGGGTAAACGGCAATCCCGATTGAAACAGTAATACCTTCGTCTGCCAATTCTGTGGTTATCGTTGACTTAATCTGTTGCGCAATAGTAATGGCCGCATTGACAGTACTGTTGCAGAGTAGTAGTAAGTAAGAATCGCCGCTGTAACGAGCTAATATATCACCCTCCTGACCATTATCGCTTAAAAAGCCTGCAATATCTTGCAACACTTTATTACCAGCCTGATGTCCAAAGACGTCATTATATCTTCTAAAGTCATCTATATCAATAATTAAGAGAGCTAACGGTAACTGATTGTCCTGTGCTTTTTGTATCTCTTCCTGAAAAAGCTGACTAAAATAGCGAAAATTATAGAGACCGGTTACCGGATCCTGAATCGATAACTGCTCCAAGTCCTGTTGAGAAGCCTGAAGTTCGGTGCGAGAACGAGAAAGAGAAGCCACTTGAATCCGGATCTTATTAGCCAGTCTAACTGCACCAATAAAAATAAACCCGTAAAACAAGCAGGCTAAAACAAACTGGGGCTCACGATAAAAAGAGAAGTCCCCCCTTACCTCATAAAGACCGAGCACATAACTAAAATGAAAGAGTAAACCGTAAATAACCACATCTACGGTATTACCATTTTCCGATATCAATAAAATTAGGTAAAAATAACCAAATTGGTAGGGGCTAGTTAAACCGCCGGTATGGGCTATCAGTATCGTCAAAAAAAGGCTATCAATTACAAAACCGACAAACTGACTTATTTCCTGGATTAACCGGTGATTTTCTTCTTTCTGCGAAGCTTCCCAAAAAGTAATAGCTATATTTACTATTACAAGCACCAGCACCGCCGACCAGACACGACTATCGAAAGTTTCTGGGAATAATAACCAGGCAGAAAGAAAAAGGCCACTAAAAAAAGTCCAACGGCTAATCCAATGCGTTTGCATTAAGACACCTCAGTGTGCAGGTTAATATTGACGGTGAAGAGTGTACCAAGCTATTTTTATTAAGTCCTGCTTAGCTCTGCTCTCGGGAATAATATCTAAGTATGCAATAGCTTCTTCTACATAATTTTCAGCTATTGAAAATGCATATTCTAAGGAGCGTTCTTTTTCCAGTAAGGTTACAACAACTCCAATATCTTCTGCCGTAATTTCATCGGCTTCAATAATTTTTCTAATCTGAGGGCCAGATTCAGTCTGTAGAGCGTGAATAACCGGCAAAGTTACATTACCTTCTCGCAGGTCACTGCCGACAGGCTTACCTACTTCTGCCTCAGTACCAACGAAATCCAAGAGATCATCGGCGATCTGGAAAGCTAACCCGATATTGAGACCGTAATTTTGTAAAGCTTGAACCTCTTCTTCAGAAGCTTCGCCTAGTACCGCTCCGGCTTCACAGCAAAAGGCCATGAATAAAGCGGTTTTTCGTTTAATCCGCTCAATATATTCGGTAAAGGTAACATCTGGATTGAAATAATTCAAAATCTGCAAAATTTCGCCATTACCCATCTCAGTGAACATTGTGGTCACCGATTTTAGTAAACGATAATTCCGCTCTTCGATGAGCACATCCAACCCTTTCGTAAACAAACTATCGCCAACTAAAACAGCAACTTTATTACCCCAAGTACTATTTAGGGTAGCGGTACCTCGGCGCATGGTTGACCGGTCCACTACATCATCATGAATAAGGGTAGCCGTATGAACCAGTTCAGCACCGGCAGCAATTTTAATAACCCGATCAAGTTCACCAATAAAACACTCTGCGGCCAGTAATAAGAGGATCGGCCGTAATCGCTTCCCGGTATTTTTTCGGAGCGGATTATAAACTTTATTTAACAAAAGGTCTTCTTCCTGGAACAAGACCATTAGCTCTTCCTCTACATGGCTTAACGGTTCTGCCAGTCTGTCACGGACTTCACTGATTGTGCTAGCATCAGCACTATTCCGGGCGAATTCAATCATGAATGCTTTTCACCTAATTCCTACAATAATCTAACCTGGGCTTAACCCCTCCTTAAGAGTTTCGCACCAAATAAGCTAAACCCTGCTGCTCATTTTAGGCAAGCGTAAGAGCTGCAGCACCAACCAAAGCTGAATCCCCCTTTAGTCCGGCCAAAGTAAACTTAGGCTCGGCTAAGCGAAGGTTTGCCGATGCCGCCATCGCTCTTTTCTTAATTAATTCTAGATAGGCGGTACCTAGCCCAACAGCAACACCGCCACCGAAAACTAAGCAATCGGGATCAAAATTCTGGGCAATAATGGCTACCGCCTGACCGCTACAGTTGGCCGTCTCCACCAGTAGCTCCTGAGCCCACCCCTCTCCGGCGAAAAAAGCCGCCCCAACCTCCCGAGCGCTAGCCTTTCTGCCTAGAAGTTTCTCGGCCTTCCTCGCGATAGCGGTACCGCTGGCACAAGCCTCCCAACAACCGGCCTGACCACAACCGCAAACCGGGCCATTAGGAACTAAAGGTATATGGCCAAATTCGGCGCCATTACCGATGGAACCGGTAAACAAGCGCCCTGCGATAACCGCTCCACCACCGATTCCAGTGCTTATGGTAATATAGACCATACACTGGGAACCCTTCCCGGCACCAAACCGATACTCAGCATAAGCTGCTGCCGTTGCATCATTTTGGAGGATAATCGGAGCCTTAAAGGTCTTCTCTAGCTGAGAAACAAGGGGGATCTCCCCCCAATGGAGGTTAGGTGAATCATACATCAGCCCCTGGGCTAAATTAAGGGGGCCTGGAGCAGCTACGCCAATTATCGGAAAAGAAGAGACGCCCAGCCTAGTCAATAGCTGTTGATAAAGGTTGTGCAGACGAGTTAAAAAATCGGCAAACCCACGGGTTGGCTCAGTAGCCATCGTAATCTTGTCCACTATCTGCCCTTGGGCAGAGACTAAGGCGACCGCCGTCTTAGTCCCGCCAATATCAATGCCAATACCATGTTTACCCATTTAAGCTAGCTCTTTCTTCAATCTTTCAATTATCTCTACCGGAGTCGGGTCAACCTCAAAGAGGGTTGCCAGATAGAGACTGGTGTAATCACCTAAATAGACTAAAGATAATATCCGCTCTAGGGTAGATCCCCCCCGACTATGTACTTCAATAATCGCCCCGACATCTTCTTCAATTAATTTACGAGTAACATCGATACGTTTGCGCATCTCTGGACTCTCACCTTCATCTCGGAGGAGTACTACACCGATTTTTCTAGAGAGAGCAGGCTGACCGGTCCAGGCATTAATTTCGTTGTGATCCAATTCGGGAAAAACATTGTTGAAAACTACAGCTTTAGCATTTTCATTAATCTGGGTTTTCCAACGAAAAGCTACCGGACCAAGATAGGGTTCAGAGCCATAGATTAAAGGAATCAGCCCTTCTAAAGCTAGGGCTACTACTTTAGCGCCGTTTTTATCTACCGGCGATTCTGGTCGAAACTCAGCTCGCAAACCTTGTAAAAGCCGAACTACCGCCTCTACTTGGTCGGTAGTTACCGTCACTAAACCTAGTTCGGTCACGATCCGTAATAGTGAAAATAACGAATAACCTAGGGCCGCCCGGGGCTGTAAGCCGCTAGGGATTTGAATAAACGGAACCTGCCACCCCTGAGCTAATTCTAAAATTTTACCGTTAGACGAGATAGCAATAAGGTTAGCCCCTCTCTCTTTAGCTGCCTGAAAAGCGGTTAAAGTTTCAGCTGTATTACCTGAATAGCTAGAAGCAATCACCAAGGAATTTTCTCCGACAAAGGCCGGTAAGTTATAATCCCGAGAAACAATAATCGGTACTGTTGCACTATCGGCAGCAATCACCCGCACTAAATCACCGCCAATAGCCGAACCACCCATACCACAAATCACCAGGTTCTGTGGTTTAGCTATTCCACTTAAATCTGGCAAGGAAACCTGCCATCCTTGGGAAATCTGTTCCGGTAGCTGATAAATCGCCTGGGCCATAGCATCTTGAGCCAATTTCCGGCTGACCTGCTGACTATCTAAATCAATCAACTTTCTACCCCCTCTGGAAAATTATTGCTGGACTTACTCCTTTAATATTTGTACAGCAGTAATAGGTTTCCTTTCTTGGCCCCTAGGAAACCGGGAAAATGAAAAAGGGCCCCTATATATAGGGACCCTTTTCGTCCATTGAGGTTAGAACTTGACGGATACACCGGCTGTGCCGTAGATATCGGCTTCCTGTCCAGCTTCCTTCTCATAGTGAGCACCAAAGTTGATGCCGTTAGGAGCAGCGTACTTAGCATGTGCTTCGTACTGGCTGACAGAGCTGTCGGCGATGGTCAAGCCGCCCTCGAGAGTGACGTTCTGCAATTGCGGAATCATGCTGAGAGTAGTGTCAGCACTAATCTCGTGGGTCAGGCTCTTATCCTGAACATTCATTGTGCCTTCGTACTTACCGTTTACGATCAAACCAGCAACATCGAATGCCCGTCTGGCTTCTAGTGTAGCCTCTTGGTCCGGGTCATCGTAGGCAGCCTTCAGATCCACGCCGGCCTGAGTAGTCTCGACAGCAACGTCGAAACCGGTCTTCCGGTCATGAACTTCCTTCCACTCATCAGGATAAGTGTTCGAGTTGTCGGTCTTGTGCATAGCCGGCGCGAAAGCTTCACTAGAAACTCCACGGTAACCGCCGGAAAGAACTACGCCTTCGATCGGTTCAACACTACCCCGAACTTTGTAAGCGTACTCTTCTGCTGCATCCATGGCAAACTCGCCTGTAACGCCAACACCGGCAATCTGTGTTGAACCATCAACACCGAACTCGATGTTTTTGTCAGCAAGCCGGACTACAGTACCGCCGATTTCGGCAAACTGTAGATCGGTACGGGCTGAGAGACCAAGGTTAGCAGGGCTACCGTCTACGAAAGTAGCGAAGGTTTCAGCAGCCACTGGACCAACTTGGATTCCTTCAATCATAACACCTTTGGCGCTCCGACCAGCGACATAGTCGTTTTGGTCTAACGAAATATCACCAATGGTAGTCGTTAGAGAAGGACCGCCATTCCAGTAAGCACCTTCAGCTTGGAGGTAAGCTTTCTTTACAGTCAGACCAAAGCTGTCCGCCTGTTGGCTAGTCCAATCACCGAGGTTTACCTTATCCCATTCCATGCTTTCGGAATCATCATTACGGGATTTGGTATTACCGATGGACCATGGTTTTAACTCGATAACAGCCTTAACCTGGTCACCGCCCTCACCTTTGAGAGCAAAGTCAATATCAAAGTAACTTTCTGCTCCTACTCCGTCTTTGTCCAAACTGAAGTCAGAGCCGAGTTCACCGCTTATTGCTAGACCGGAAGCGGCCATCGCAGGAGCGGCAAGACCCATGACTAGTGCTGTGACAAGAGCAATAGTTAGTTTCTTCATAGATTGATTATCCCCCTTAGTACGATGTGTAGAGTATTGAGAGTGTACTGATCTTTGTGAGTACGTCGCTAACACTAATGTTACAGTGATGTTGGCTGCAATGAAGGGCTGCATTGTCTATAACTGAGGGGTTCAGAAAATTGTAAGTCTCCATGTTACCTTACCTTTCCATCATCCCTACTCGGTACTGCGAATAGTGCTGCAATCTATTATCATCCGTCCGATACGGCCTAAGCGGGATCTGTCCACCTCCTTTCAAACCGTATCGTTTGCGGCGATAACCGTTAAAAATGTAATCTGTATGACTAACATAAGTTATCAAGGTGCGCAAAAAAATAAACTCTATTTTTTACTACGTGCTATATTATTCTCCTCCCTAGATACGCTTCCTGCTGTTACTAGCCTTGTATCTCCTGGGTAGACTGCCCCTCTTAGCCAAAGCTGGCAGGTCTACCCAGCCAGCTATCAATCAATGATAAACGTAGTCAAAACACTACTGACAATAGAGAGAACAATGGCACCAACAAAAGCCGACCAAAAACTAGTAATCACAAAGCCCGAGACAACACTAGCTGTTAACATCAACATTAACGCATTAATCACAAAAGTAAGAAGCCCTAACGTTAAAATATTAAAAGGTAACGTCAAAAAGAGTAACGCCGGCCGCACCATAGCGTTAACAACCCCTAAAATAGCCGAAGCAAAGAGCGCCGAACCAAAGCCAGATAATTGAAGCCCCCCGACTAAATAAGTAGTTAATAACAAGGCGAAGGCATTCGCCAACCACCGAAATAACAATCCATGCACAATAACTCCTCCTCGCTAGAACCTTCCTACATCATATCTTATCCTGAAATGACATTTTCTGTGCTTCCAGCATTAGTTCCTGCCCCTACATATTGTGCAAGACGGGTCAATTTTGGGCCTACTACTGCGGCCAAAACGGTTAATCCACCTAAAACCAACATCACTTGGCGAACAGCGAGTAACTGTAAGAGCCCGAAAGCTAAGGCTAAAGAAGCTAACATCCCAACCTGCATCACCAAGCTAAGTAAGCTGAAAACCCGACCTAAATGCTCCTCCGCCACCTCTTCCTGGACAAAGACCCGGGAGAATACCGCTGTTACCGGGTTAAGCAATCCGATGAGAAAAGCCGCCAGCAACGCCCAGGTAAAAGAGCTAACCGCTCCCAGTAAAATTGTCGACAAACCAATAACTAAGACGGCCCCTGTTAGCAGCCGGAATTGGTCAAAGCGATCGCCAACCGGACCTAATAAAAAGCTACCGACTAAATAGCCTAAAGTCATACTACCAGAAAAATAGCCAAAAGCATCGGCACCAAGTTGATATCCCTCCTCCACCAAAATCGGAAAAAGAAAGTTACCTGCTCCAAAAGCCAGAGCAAACAAAAAATAGAAACTGAAGAAGGACCGTAACTTACCTAAAGACCAAACCAGTTGGAGCCCACCCCGAACTTTAGCGATAAAGCCGCTAACTACTTGGCCTACTTTTACGCTCTCCCAAGCCGGTTCGGCTACCTTGAGTCGGAAGATACAGAGAGCAGAAATTAGAAAAGTAGCCGCATGTAAGTAAAAAGCGGCGGCAAAACCATAGGTCACGACAAAAACACCACCAGCTAGAAAACCGATAGTTTCAGCGATGGAAACGCTAGTAGTCATAAAAGAATTGCCTAAGAACAGAAGTTCCTTCCGAGACTCTAAAACCCGGGGTAAGAGAGAGTTCCGGGCCGGATCAAAGAAGAG
>DHRX01000025.1:0-3040 GCA_002408345.1 Firmicutes bacterium UBA5301
ATGGAATCGGTTTCTTGTCCTTGGGATTTATCTTTATACTGGGTCATGCGTTCTAATTGCCCAACTGGGGTGAGGCAGGTTAATAACCAGGTGAGCTCGGTGTGTTCTGGAACATCGGATTGGACGAAAAGTGTACATTTTTCAGGATCGAGACCTGCTGCTAAAAGAGTGGCAGCTAGATCAAGAACACGCTGGGAGAGCGTCTGTGGTTCCTGGGGAATAGTTAGAGCGTGATAATTAACAATGCAGAAAAAGCATTCATATTGGTCCTGCAAATTGACCCAGTTTTTAATAGCTCCTAAATAGTTGCCGATGTGGACGATACCGGTAGGTTGAATTCCGGAAAAAATACGTTTAGGCATTAGCGACCGCTCCTTGTATGTATAAAGTAACTAAACCATAAAAAAAACCTCGACCCAAATAGGGACGAGGGAAACCCCGTGGTGCCACCCTGATTGCCAGAAATTTTGGCCACTCTGTAGGTATAAGCTCGTAGGCCCATTCAACTACCTAGAAGTACCGAGCTTCCACCAGCCTCGGCTCGCTGTAACCCCTGAAGATAGGCTACTTTTCCTATTCATCGCTTAGATATAATATTTAGCCTTAATTATACCGGAAGGAGTTCGGATTGACAAGGTTGAAGTGATAGACAGCTTAAATGGAGGAATGTGGAAATGGTACAGATCGGTCCCTACTTACCACGGGGTATTATTATCGCTTTAGTACGACTGATTATTGCGATAGTGGCTTTTGCCTACTATCAACTGGAATTAATGTTAGTCGATTTTTATCTGGCCGGTCTTCTTTTTTCGGCTGGTCTAGCGTATGCCCTAATTCACTTGGTCTTCGCTTTTCGACAATCAAGTTCAATTTCTTACTTAAGTTGGCCTACAATTGTTCTTGATTATTTTTATTTTTCTCTGATTTTTGTAGCTACCGGTGCCGGTAGTTCCTTCTTTTTTTTGTACTACTTGCCGATTATTGCCATGGCCATTCAAGATGGGTTTAAAGGGGCGCTAATTACTACGGCTCTTGCTGGGACTTTTTTAGTAATCTTCCAAGGCGATCTAGCTAGATCTGACCTTTTTTTAAAAATGGTGTCTTTATTAATAATGGCGCTACTAGCTGGGCTATTATTAGATGACGGTGAAGGGCGAAAGGTACATTCAGATGATTTCCGGGATGGATTAACCGGTCTAATAACCAAACTACCCTTTCATCAATTGGTTGAGACGGCGTTAGTTGCTGCTGATCATAAAGGAATAGCGTTACTAGTTGTGGATATCGATGGCTTTGAAGACTTTAACCAACGCTATGGGCATAAAAATGGTGACTTGATGTTAAAAGAGATTGCTCTATGTTTAGAAAAAAATGTGCGTACTGCAGATACAGTAGCTAGATATAGTGGTCAGCAATTTGCGATATTATTACCGGAAGCTACTCGGGCAGCAGCTTTACAAACCGCTGAACGCTTAAGAATAGCTATAGCTAACCTACGTCTTCCAGAGGTAAATCAAGGTGTTACAGTTTCGTTAAGCTTAGTAGTAGTTCCTGAAGATGCGGAGTCGTTAGAAGAATTGCTTAGTTTAGCTACTAAACGCTTATTTCGGGCTAAAGATTTAGGGGGAAATCGGGTTATGACTTCCCTGACCGAGTAACAATTAGTCTGGTAACGTGTAGCCTCTTTTTAATAAGATACAGGGTTGATGGCGCTTAAAATAGAGGTAAATAAGCCTAAAATGGCGGTCGACTTTGTAACGCACAGGACGTAAACTCAGAATGAAATCTGAGGAAAAGAGGTTACACGGAGATGAACCGAAAACTGGCTATTGGCCTGGTTTATAATTTAAAAAAGCCTCCGGATGAAGATATCCCTATAGACGCTTATGCTGAATTTGAGTCTGTGGAGACCGTTGATTTCATTTCGTCTGCACTTCAATCTTTAGGCTATGTAGTTGAGCCTATACCGTTCCAAGGACCTTCGATCCTTAATATGCTCCAGAATTCGGCGGTAGATCTTTTTTTAAATATTGCTGAAGGGCTATCAGGTAACCGTAATCGTGAAGCCCTAGTCCCTGCTATGCTGGAATTACTGGGCAAACCTTATACCGGTTCAGACCCAACAACTTTAGGTATTACTTTGGATAAGGTGCTGACCAAAGATGTTGTCACCGCCTATGGGATTCCTGTGCCTAAAGGTCGGTCGCTCTTTAACCCAAGTAGTCAAGAACAATTTCAGTTATTACAAGACTTTCCTTGTTTTCCATTGGTTGTAAAACCCCAGTGGGAAGGTTCCAGTAAAGGGATTACCGAGACTTCACTGGTTAAGGATAGCGCTGCACTTTGGGCCGAAATTCAGCGGATTAACACTATTTATGAGCAACCGGCTTTGGTTGAAGAGTTTTTACCAGGTCGGGAGTTTTCAGTTGGGGTTGTTGGTTTTGGTAATCAGCTTCAGGTTTTACCTATTTTAGAGGTAGTCTATCCTGAAAAGTCCTTAACAGACTTCGTCTATTCTTACGAGGTGAAAAGCGGTAATAAAGAAACTTTAGTTTGTCCAGCTACAGTCGAGCCTAGTTTGGCCCAGCAACTGCGAGAATTAACGGAAAAAGTATGTACAGTTCTTAATTGTCGTGATTTTGCCCGTGTTGATTTCCGATTGGACCACCAAGGGGCTCCAAGGTTCTTGGAAGTTAACCCTCTGCCGGGCTTATCTAGGGATAGCCTCTACCCTCGACAAGCTTATGCTGCCGGGATGACCTATCCAGAGCTACTAGATACGATTATCCTATCGGCTATGGAACGCCATTCTAAGAAGAGCGAGGCGAAGAGTAGTGGAGAACTGGCTTAGCTGGCAGTGGCAACTGCGAAATCAAATTAGAACTGTTGCTGAACTGCAGAAGTATGTAAACTTAACTGAACAGGAAATTAGAGGGATTACAGAAGCAGCCAAAGAGTTTGCCTGGGGTATTAGCCCATACTATGCTTCTTTGATGGATCCTAATGATCCTAATTGTCCGGTTCGGAGGCAAGCTATTCC
>DHRX01000025.1:3401-5217 GCA_002408345.1 Firmicutes bacterium UBA5301
AGGAATACTCCAGAAATCAGAGATGTTTTATTAACCGGCGGAGATCCGCTGCTACTCCCTGATGCTACCTTGGAAACAATAATCAAAGCTATCCGAGCTATTGAGCATGTAGAGATTATTCGGATTGGTACCCGGACCGTCTGTACCTTACCGCAGCGGATTACCCCGGAATTGGTAGCCATGTTAGAAAAATACCATCCCATCTGGTTAAATACTCAGTTTAACCATGCTAAAGAATTGACCCCTGAGGCCCAGGTTGCTATTGATCGTTTGTTAAGGGCTGGGATACCGGTAGGTAATCAATCGGTACTCCTTAAAGGGATTAATGACAATGTCGATACCATGAAGGGTTTGGTTCAAAAGTTAGTCCGTTTTCGGGTGCGACCGTACTACATGTACCAGTGTGATGTACTCCAGGGGACAGCCCACTTTCGGACCCCGATTGAAACCGGCTTAAATATTATCAGTGGCTTACAAGGGTTCACATCGGGGTTGGCGGTACCGACCTTTATTGTCGATTCCCCGTTAGGTAAAATACCGCTCCACCCAGAACGGTTAGTGGCTCGAGGCCAGGATTATATTACTTTGCGTAGCTTTGAAGGACGGACTATTACTTTGCCTAACCCGGCGAACCCTTTTATGGCAGGAAATGGGTCTAAGGGGCACGAAGATATACCTACTGTTGTTCCTTTACGTTAGTCTAAATAGAGGGAGGATGAAGGGTGCAGCGTTTTAGGGCCGAAGGCGGGTTTAGCTTGTTAGAGGTGGTAGTGGCCCTAGCGCTCCTCACTTTGTTTATCCTCCCCTTAGCCTCATTACTTAACTCTGGATTGGTTCAAATTCAGAAGAGTAGATCTTTTACTGAGGCCACGGCTCTGCTCCAAACAGCAATAGAGGAGACTAAACTTATTGCGGCTAACGATTGGGAAACCATTGCTAAGGGCAAATTGGTTATCAATAGTCCCAACCCTAATTATCAGATAAGTACAGAGACATTTGGTGCTGACCCTGACCTCAGGCGAGTGGTGTTGGAAGTATTAACTAGTGATGGAGGGCCGATTGCCGGTGGACAAGTCCGCACTGAAATTTTACTCTACCGTCCCGACCCTCAATAGTTTTTTCCGAAGCTCGGGAGGCTTTACGTTGGTAGAAGTATTAGTAGCAACTGCTGTAGCCGGTTTACTATTAGTAGCTTTTTCAACTTTATTACTAACAGGTTTCCAAGTTCAGAGCTTAGCGGTTGGCACCGGGAATTTCTCGGTACGGGGCCAAAAAACATTGACTCAGCTGGTTGATGGAGCAGAGGGTCTTTTTTTTGCTGAAGAAGTTATTGAGCCCCTAAATGGTCAGACAGCCAATCGAGTTAAGTATACGCTTAATGGTAAGGAAATTTTGTATTACCAGGAAGAGGCTGTCATTAAGCGGACAGTTAGAGATTTAGGTACCGGAGAAATTATCGTTTCACCGGAGACGGTCTTGGCTGACGTAGCAACATTTCAAGTATCGTCTACGCCCTATTCTGTAGAGTTCCAGATCTGTTCGGAAAAAGGCGTTAAGTTAGCAACAGTGGTAGCGCCACGTAACCTGAAGTAGGGGAAAGGAGGGAACGCTGTGGGGAGAAACGATGAGGGCGGCTATGTACTAATTCTGAGCTTGGTTGTTTTAAGTATTCTCGCTTTAACGGTATCTGCTGCCTATCTAACAGCTACCAGCGCAACTCGGAGCGCCCAAGCCCGGTTACAGGGTTTACAAGCGCTTTACGCGGCAGAGTCAGGGGTGCAGGCGACCCTTTATTTATTGAATCAAGGTGAGCGGC
>DHRX01000154.1:0-236 GCA_002408345.1 Firmicutes bacterium UBA5301
GCGGTACGGAGCGCCGCTTTTAGTTCACGCTTAGAGGCCCCAAGTAGTTCAGTAAAATCCTGGTAGTTAGTGTAACTAGAAATATCATCACTAGCGGTAGTAATGTGGTGGGTTAATACCTTGTCTTCCATCCCTTTAAGTGAATGCTTAATTAGGTCAGGAAGGCCCATAAACTTGGGACAAAAAAAGATCCCCTTTTTAATCGAAACAAACCGTGGAACATAGACCAAATCCAC
>DHRX01000154.1:358-2892 GCA_002408345.1 Firmicutes bacterium UBA5301
ACATAGACCAAATCCACCTGCTTAGTCTCGACTAGATCCAATACTTGTCCAACATAGACTTTCATTGGCACACAAATCTCAGAAATAGAATGCTTGACCCCTTCATTTAAAATCGGTGTTGAAGTCGGTTCTGATAAAATAACTGTGCAGCCTAACTCTGAAAAGAGCGTTTGCCAAAAGGGGTAATAGTAATAATACAATAATGATCTAGGTATACCAATTTTCATCGTTTCAACTTCCTTATCATATTAAGGTTATTCCTGAGTTTGCCAGGTTTTAAGGGTATGGTTAACAATCGACTCTAAGTAAGCATCGGCGGTTAATCCAAAGAGATTATTACCATTAAATAAAAAAAGCTGTAGTAAATAAAGAGCAATCGAACTAAAGAATTGATTAGCCATTAAATTAAAATCAAAGGCCACTATTTCATTTCTCGCTGCCCGCTTTTCTAAAATTTGCGTAATCTGAACACCAATAAGTTTAATCTCTTCCCCTACCTTCCAAAACAGCTCTTGAGGTAGGTTCTGCTGTTCCCTGAGTACGATGGTAATTACGTCACGATCGTTCATTAGATTATATAGAAAAAGAGACCCCATCTCTAATAAGGTTGCTCTTATCGGGAGGTTATCTGGGATTGTTGCTAAGCGTTTTTTTATTTCTAACAGATTAGTGCTGGAATATTCGCCAACTATCGTCCAGAGAATCTCTTGCTTGCCCTGAGGGAAGTAATGATAAATTAAGCCGTCAGCCATCTTCATCTCACGACTAATCGCCCGGGTAGTCGTAGCGTGATAACCGTTCTGAGCAAATAAGCTTTTGGCGGTATCAAGTATCTGTTGACGCCGTTCAATAGCCTGTAAATCCCGGGTAGTCAAGCGTTCTTTATTACGTCTGGTCATCTTGTTCACCGCCCGTTCAATGAAAATTATATACTATCTTCCTAAATTTGCAAGGTCATTCCCAGATTTTGTTGGTTAAACTAACACCAGTTGACATTAAGGTGGTTTGGGTATGGATGAAATCCAGTCGATGATCAATGAATTGGTTAGTCAAGCCAATAGAGCCGAAGCAAAACTCCTCGAACTGAATCAAGAACAAGTAGATACGATCGTCCGGGCTATGGCCTTAGCCGGGGTTGACCAGCATATGCTTTTAGCACGGTTAGCGGTAGAAGAGACTGGAATAGGTGTCTACGAAGACAAAGTAGCTAAAAACCTCTTTGCAGCTGAGGATGTCTACCATAATATTAAGCATATACGGACCGTAGGGGTAATTAAAGAAGAAGACGGATTTTCCGAAGTAGCTGAACCGGTTGGGGTCATTGCTGGGATAACTCCGGTTACCAACCCGACAGCAACCACGATCTTTAAATCGTTGATTGCTCTTAAGACCAGGAACCCGATTCTTTTTGCCTTTCACCCCAAAGCCCAAAAATGTAGTGTAGCCACAGCCCAAATTATGTACCAAGCCGCCTTAAAAGCTGGGGCTCCTGAAAATTGTATCAGTTGGATTCCCCGTCCCTCCTTAGAAGCGACTCAAACTTTAATGCGGCATAACGATGTTTCTTTAATTTTAGCTACCGGTGGAGCTGGTTTAGTCAAAGCCGCTTACACTTCGGGTCGTCCGGCTTTAGGGGTGGGACCCGGTAATGTACCAGCCTATATTGAAAAAACGGCTAACCTTCGCCGGGCTGTAGCCGATATTATCGTCAGTAAAACCTTCGATAATGGAACAATATGCGCCTCAGAACAGGCGGTTATCGTCGATCAAGCCGTCGCTGCAGAGGTCAAGCAATTGTTTAGAGAATTAGGCGGTTACTTTTTGACCGCTGAGGAGACCTCACGTTTAAGCAGCTACGTAATTACTGACCCAACTGGCTCCTTAAACCCAGAAATTGTTGGGAAACCAGCAACCTGGATCGCTACCCAAGCTGGTCTCGAGGTTCCCCCTGATACTACTGTGCTTATCGCCGAGCTAGAAGGGGTAGGCCCTGATTATCCCTTGAGTCGGGAAAAACTTAGTCCGATTTTAGCTTTTATCGAAGCCGAAGAGACCAAAACAGCAATCTGTTTATGCCAGCAGATGACTCAGTTTGGCGGCCTAGGCCACTCCGCCGTTATCCACTCCGAAGATAAAGGGGTTATCCGAGAATTTACTAAACGGGTGCAGGCCGGCCGACTCCTGGTTAATACACCATCTGTCCATGGTGCTATCGGAGAAATTTACAATGCCAATACCCCTTCTTTAACCCTAGGCTGCGGTTCCATGGGGGGGAATTCAACAACTGATAATGTCAGCGTTCATAACTTGCTAAACATTAAACGGGTAGCCACCCGTAAGAGTCGGATGAAGTGGTTTCGGTTGCCAGAACGGATTTACTTTGAACCTGGTTCTCTAGAATACTTAAGTAAACTTTATACCCATAAACGAGCTGTAATCATTACCGATATAACCATGTTAGAGCTAGGCTATGTAGAACGGGCTATTCAACAGTTAGCCAAAGTTAATATAGAAGTTCGGGTCTTTGAAGAAGT
>DHRX01000174.1:0-4288 GCA_002408345.1 Firmicutes bacterium UBA5301
CACCCTTTTAGCCAAATTACAGCTTTAGCTGACGTTTACGATGCAATGACAACCGATCGGGCTTACCGCTCAGCACTTTTACCGCAACAGGCGATTGAATATCTTTTGAATAGCTCCGGTACTGCGTTTAACCCAGAGATGTGCCGCCTTTTTGTTAAGAGTGTAGCTATTTTCCCCATCGGTACCGTAGTTCAACTGACTAATGGGCTGTTAGCAACTATTGTTGAGGTTGATGCCGGGATCCCCTACCGGCCAGTAGTGGGGGTAATCGATGAGCCTGGGGGTAAGGTCAATAATCTAATCGATTTACGGGCCCGCAATGATATCTTAATCGCCAAGATTATGTTGCCATCGGAGGTAGTCCAGCTAAAGTATGAGGTGAAACCCTATTAAAATAAAGAAACGAGGTTTCTGGCAGGAACTAGGGGATTTACTCTTTCCACCGCCAAAGACCTGCGTAGTTTGTCGACGGCCGGTTGGGGATTTTCTACCGGTCGATTTTTGTCCCTCTTGTCTCCAGAAGATAGCTTTGGTGCAAGTACCGTTTTGTCACTGTTGTGGACGACCGTTACCGGCTTTAAGTAAAAAAACTAGAGGTAAACCGATTTATTGTCATACTTGTACCGCTTCCCGCCCTTATTTTACGTTTTCCCGTAGCGCTACTGCATACACAGAGTTTATGCGGGCTCTGATCCACCGTTTTAAGTATCAAGCCGACCTTGACCTGGGTCGAGCCTTAGGTCGGGTCATGGCTCAGCAGGTAGATCGCTATCCTATCTTGAAGAAATACCAGAAGATTATTCCTATCCCCCTCCACCCAGAGGCTGCTAACCGGCGAACTTTCAATCAAGCCCTAATCTTAGCCGACCAAGTTGCCGATGTAACTAAAGGGAGGGTTTATCCAGATGTATTATTGCGCCTGCCTGGCTCGGCGTTACAGCATACCCTAGGCCGGAGACAGCGCAAACAAGGTTTAGCAGGTGAGTTCTTTTTGGCTCGGCCAGAGCTAGTTGGTGGCCAAAAAATTTTACTAATTGACGATATATTGACTACAGGAAATACTCTCAGCCAGGCAGCCCGGGTTCTACTCCGAGGCGGAGCTACAGAGGTAGCTGCATTTACTCTGGCTATTGGTATTACGGTACAAGATGGTTATTAATAGATTTTAGGGAGGGCGTATTAATGAGTTTAGCGAACTGTGTCCGCTGCGGTAAGGTCTTTATGCGGTTGAGGAACCCGATGTGTCCAGACTGTCAGAAGCAGGAGGACGAGCTGTTTGAACGGGTAGTTGCGTATTTGAAAGAGAACCCCGGAGCATCGGTTGCTGAAGCGGCTACAGATTTGGATATAGATGTGGATGTAATCACCAAGTTTATTCGGGCCGGCCGCTTGGCTAGTGTCAAACCTTCTTGGCAGGTTACCTGTCGTGAGTGTGGAGCCGCCATTACTTCCGGTGAGTACTGTAATGAATGCCGGAATAAGTTGGCGGAGGAGATCTCCAGGGCAGGGTTTAAAAGGGCTGAGGAACCTAAGAAACAGGATGAAGGACAAGCAAAAATCTTTCTCTATGACCGGGTAAAAAGGAATTAAGCCTGGGGGGTTATGGTCCGATAAAGGAAGTAAGAGGTGGCTAATATGCTAATTTCCACAAATCAAGTTCAGAATGTGTTGAAAGTTTATAACCAACAAGGCAAAGTCAAAAAAGTGGCTAAGGCCGAACAAACAGCACCAAGTATGGGTGCCGATAAGATGATCCTTTCTGACGAAAGTAAATTGGTACAATCTGTTAAGCAGTGCCTAGCCGATACTCCAGAGGTTCGGGCCGATAAGGTAGCTGAGCTAAAGACGGCGGTCAAAACCGGCACCTACCAGGTCTCCGGTAGAGACATTGCCGAGAAGATGCTGGGCCGAACTCTTGTTGACCGCTTAGGTTAGGGGTGGCGCTGAAGGTGAAAGTAGAGATGGAAACGCTAATTGGCGTTCTGGATAGAGAGATCGTTATCTACCGGGAACTGCTAGAATTAGCTCGGCAGAAGCAGGCTTGTATCGGTGATGCTGAGGCCTTACCAGAGGTTGAAGCGATTAACGCTCGGGAAGTTCAATTAGCCCAGGCGATCGCTCAAGCCGAACGGGAACGGCTCCAAGTTACCGATACTTTAACTGACAAAACAGGAAGCCAACTAGCGGTACTGAGCCTGGTGGAGATCGCTGAGACGGTAGGTGCGCCTTATGACCAACCGTTATTGGAACGGCGCCAGCTGATTAGTCAGCTCTTAGCAGACCTGAAGGCGGTTAATGCTCTAAATCAACAGTTGCTAGAGCAAGAGCTAAGCTATATTAACCTTAGTCTGCAGTTGATAACCGGTAATGACGAGAGTAAACAAGGTTATTCAGAGTTAGGCCGGAAGCAACAGAACAGCTCCCAGCGGAGCGTTTTAGATTGGAAAGCTTAACAGGGAGTGAATAGGATTGCGTACGACCTTTTTTGGATTAGAAACAGCCCGACGGGCTTTGATGGCACAACAACTAGGGTTAGAGACAACGGCCCATAATATTGCTAACGCCAATACGCCAGGGTATTCCCGGCAGGTAGTGCAACTACAATCGACTACCCCGTTTTCTCCGCCGAGTTTATTGCGTCCCCAGATCCCCGGCCAGATCGGAACCGGAGTGGGGGTCGGAGCTATTCAGCGGATGCGGAATGCCTTCGTTGATACTCAGGTTCGCCAGGAGACCTCGTCGTTAGGGCGTTGGGAGACTCAGCGTGACCTCTTAATGCAAGTAGAGCTGATCTACAATGAGCCCTCAGAGTCTGGTATTCGTAATTCGCTAGATGCCTTCTGGCAATCGCTTCAGGATTTAAGCTTGAACCCGGAAAGCGGTTCGGCTCGGACGGTAGTTCTCCAGCGGGGCCAGGCCTTGGCTGACCTGCTCAACCATACTTATACGCAACTCAAAGACTTGCAGAGTTCAGTTAACGACACTATCGAGGTCCAGGTCGGTGAGGTTAATACCTACGCTAAGAAGATTGCGTCCTTGAACCGGCAGATCGTCGAGGCTTCTTCGATGGGTGATAACCCGAATGACCTGATGGATCAGCGGGATTTACTCATTACTGAATTGAGTAAAATAGTGGATGTTAACGTCCATACCGATAAATACAATGCCGCTACAGTTACTATCGGCGGTATTCCTTTAGTCGAGTGGGATCAGGTACGGGAACTAAAGGTAGATTCCGATGCCGACGGTAAGTATCAGCTGGAGTGGGCCAAGACCGGAAACCCGGTAGAGTTCCATAATGGTTCGTTAAAGGGACTTCTGGTGATGCGGGATGAGCAAATTGATGGGCATATAGCGATGATAACTAACTTTAGTAATACGTTGGTTACTGAGTTTAACACACAGCATAGCAATGGTTTTGATTTAGAGGGGAATAAGGGTAAGGACTTTTTTGAAAAAATAGATTCTGATAATAACCCCCTCTTTCGAGTGCGAATCGGTCTTACTGAGAAAGAAATTGCTGCATCGGCTGGTGGAGCGCCAGGTAATGGTCAGAATGCCTCTAAATTGGCAGATGCTTTGAATGTTACCTCTTACGGTATTGGTGGCGGTACGCAAACTACTTTACGGGATTATTTGAGTTCGAATATCGCTAAATTAGGCGTTGAAACCCAGCATGCGCTCCGGATGACCGATAACCAGAAAGCTTTAGTGGGACATTTAGAAAACCGGCAGGAGACGGTAGCTGGAGTCTCCTTAGACGAGGAAATGGTCAACATGATTAAGTTCCAGCACGCTTATAACGCGGCGGCGCGGATTCTCACCGGTTTTGATGAGATGTATGATACGATTATTAACCGAATGGGTTTGGTAGGTAGGTAGGAGGTTAACCGATGCGGATTACCAACAAAATGATTAGTAATAATATTGGACGTAATTTACACCGGGGGTTAGATCGGGTTTCCCAGCTGCACCAGCAGCTCTCTACCGGTAAACGGATATCGTTACCCCATGAAGATCCGGTATCGATCCGGAAGGCTTTAGGTTTGAATTCTAATTTGACTGAGATTGAACAATATACCCGTAACGTTGATCAAGGCTCAGCCTGGTTAACTGCTACCGAAACCGCGATTTCTCAGATTGTTGATTCACTGCATAAGGTGCAAGAATTAGCGACTAAGGCTGCTAACGGTACTCAGACCCCTGAGGATTTAAAAAAGATTGAAGCTGAAGTAGATCAGATCTATCAGCATATCTACAACCTGAGCCAGACCCAGTATGACGGTAA
>DHRX01000174.1:4575-4754 GCA_002408345.1 Firmicutes bacterium UBA5301
AAAATGCCGGTTAACGTTATTGGCGAAGAACTTTTTGATCCGGTATTTGCTGCTATTGAAAATTTACGTACTAATTTAGCCAACAATGACCAGCAGCAGATTAGGGATAATGATATTGGCGAGCTGCAGGTTGCTTTAGAAAATACGTTAGATGTGCAAGCTAAGGTAGGAGCTATGTC
>DHRX01000174.1:4885-5164 GCA_002408345.1 Firmicutes bacterium UBA5301
CAAGCTAAGGTAGGAGCTATGTCTAATCGGTTAGATTTGGCCAAACAACGTTTAAGTGCAGATCAGCTTAATATCACTAAACTAGTTTCCGAAACCGAAGATGTGGATCTTGCTGAAGCGATTATGAACCTAAATATGCAAGAAAGCGTCTACCGGGCAGCTCTTGGTTCAGCGGTTCGGGTTATTCAACCATCTTTACTTGATTTTTTACGCTAAGTTTGAACTCGGTTGGTTTGTACCGCTTGGAAAGGGGTCTTAAATAATGAAAATTAGTTCACA
>DHRX01000042.1:0-1624 GCA_002408345.1 Firmicutes bacterium UBA5301
GACCATGGAACCGCCTTTGATATCGCCGGTCGGGGTGTGGCTAGTCCCACTAGTATGCTAGAAGCGATCAAGACGGCGGTAACCTACTGCGCCAGATGATTGCCAAATTTCAACTTTAACCTTTAGAAGGCTTTTTCCGGCTGCACCAGGAAGTATTGGCGAGAGATATTCGTTTGTTCCAGTAAGGGGAGGGATTACCTTGCGAACCAAACTATTGATCGCCAGTGTTATCATTATTGTATTCCTTTTAGCTCTGCCAACCGGTGCAGCCGAACCCCTTAGTTTAGCGGAGTACCTCAATTTGGTATCCCAGCAGAACTTAGAGCTACAGTTGGCCCAGGTTAAATTGGAACGGGCCGATCTTCTTTATCAACGAGCAGTAGCGGTTAATTTAGCTAACGGATCGAAACAGGCAACAAAACAGGCTATTTCTGATTATGGCCAAGCCCAGGCTGTTTTTGCCCAAAGTCGAGGTACGGTACTGCAGGGTGCGGTTTCCGCCTATTTTCAGGTCCTTTTAGCCCAACAAGACTTAGAGATTCAAGGAAATCGGTTAAACTTGGTGCAGGAGCGCCGAGAGATTACCGACCGCAAAGTAGGTAAGGGGATCGCTAGCGAGTTAGAACTCTTACAGGCTACCGTGGCGGTGCAACGGGCTAAGCTAGATTACGAGCGGGCCCAGCAAACTTATCAAGAAAAAATGCTATCTTTTAACCTACGGGCTGGGGTTAGCGGTGTTCCTCAGTATGGGCCAGCTCAACCACCAATTTACCCGATTGTTAAGTATAACGAGAGTGTAGTGGTTGAACAGGCGTTAGGAAACTCCCAACAGCTACGGCGGGGAGCTGAACAGGTGGAGTTAGCTGAATTAGCGGTAGCCAAGGCCGAAGCAGAGGGGGTAGCCCCCCTAGCTTTAGAATTGGCTAAAACCGAACTGTTGCAAGCTCAGTTAGAGGCGAAGTTGCAGAAACAGCAGCTCCGGGCCGATGTACAAGGTGGTCTTCATACGCTTCGAGCTTTAGAGAAAGAGATTGCCCTCACTCAGTTAGATATTGAAGTAGAAAAAGCTAAATATATGACGGCTCAAAGACAGTACACCGCTGGGCTACTGACTGATGGAGAATTAACCCAGGCGGTGACAGACCTTTGGGAAGCCCAAAGACGGGAACTGCTAGCCAAGCAGAATTATGCTCTCCAACTACTTAAGTTTAAAGAGCTGATCGGGGAGGAGCTGGAGTAAATGAGGTCTAAGCTCAACCTGATTTTAGTAGTGCTTGCTATGCTACTGTTAGTTCCCCCGGTCTCTGCTCAGACAACCGATTACATTACTCTGGAAGCGGCTTTGGATGCTGCGGTTGCTAATGTTCTTAGTATTCGTGAAGCCCAAGTGGGCTTGGATAAGGCGCTAGCCGGTCAAGCTAATTTTGGAGAGAAACGGCAGTTGCAGTGGTCACTGAGTATGCCTAAGGTTGAACTGGATGATCAAGGGTTTGGCTTCCAAAAGACTTGGGAGTTAGATGGTCGAAATAGTACTCCGAACAGCTTTCAGATTAGTGTTGGGAATTACCTCGTTGGCCCCCCTTTTCGGTTGGAAGAAAAACTTACATTTACCTATAAACGCCAG
>DHRX01000042.1:1881-5337 GCA_002408345.1 Firmicutes bacterium UBA5301
AGACAGTATCGAAACTTGCAGTTAGATGCGGTTGAGTTAGCGGTGGTCCAAGAACAAGGGGGGTTAGCTGAGCAGGAGCTGGCGAGGCAGAAGCGGCTCTTAGACCTTGGAGAATCTACACCGGAACAGGTTAATTTGGCGCAAGCTAACTGGCTGCGGTCACAGGCTAAAGCAGAAAAAGAAAAGGCTTTACTTCAATCCCGGTGGGAGAACTTTTTGACTACTCTGGGTTTGCCTAATAACCGACGGTTAGAACCCTTAGAGAAGGATTTTGTTAGATTAGCGCAAGACGTCATTACTAAGGCTTCGCCAGCTGACAGTGAACCGCCGGCAGTCTTTTTTGCTAACCAAACTAACCTGCGTAACCTTCGGGCGGATTTAGAGTTAAAAGAGCGACAATTGACAATAGCGGAAGGGGCGGCCCCCTGGCAAGTAGATTTAACCGCGACTACTTCAACGGATGCTAGTTTCCAGGTGGACAACTGGTCTGTAGCGGTTGGTGCTAATCTGGATCTATCCGGTCAGCAACGGCGGGCCCGGGAAGTAACGCTAGCTCGGCAAGAGGTAGAGCTAGCCCGGCAACGGTTGGCTGTGGCCGAAGCTACAGCGGCTACAGAATATCGTGAAACTTGGGTGGAACTAGAGTATCAACGAGCCCTGTTGGCGGCGGCCCTCCTTGATTGGGAGATAAGCGGAGGAAAACTGACTACAGCTCAACAACAGCAGCGATTAGGTTTAATTACAGCTAGGGAGCTAGACCAAGCCAGGTGGGAAGAGCAAAAAGCTCAAGTGGCGTTAGGGCGGGGCTATGTGGCCTATGTGACCCAGAACCAAAAGTTACGTTTGCTCAGGGGGGAAACGGTAGATGCGGAGTAAAAAAGGTATTTTCATATTAGTTTTCTTAGTACTAGGGGCTGGGTTTTATGGCTACACCCAGTGGCGGGGAAAATCCCAGGAAAGTACGGCTGATCCAGGAGCAAACCCCCGCTCTGTTACTGTATCCCCGACCGCTATTGAGCGTAAGGTAACCGCTAGTGGAGTAATTATTCCGCAAAACGATGCCCAGCTGATGTTTGGCCGTGCAGGACGGATTAAGAAACTTTATGTTCGGGAAGGTGAGCGGATTACCGCCGGTACACTGATCGCTGAACTAGAGGCCGATGAAGAGGAATTAGATCTGTTAACTGCTGAACGGCAATTGGAGGAGGCTAGAATTGCATCACCACCTAACGTGATTAAGGAACGGGAGTTAGCTTTGAAGATTCGGCAGGAACGGTTGGAACGGACTAAGCTTGTTGCTCCTTTTTCTGGTGTAGTAGCCGACTTAACCGCTGGTGTGGGTGAATGGATCGGTACGAGTAACTACTTGCTAACTCTAGTTGATGATAGCCAACTTTACGTTAAAGCAACTATTGACGAAGTTGATGTGGCCCGAGTGAAACCAGGGCAACCGGCTGTAGTCACGTTTACTGCTCTACCTCAGAAAAATATTAAGGGGCGGGTAGTTGAAATCGCTATGTTGCCTAAAACCCAAAGTGATCTTATTTTCTTCCCGGTTAAGGTTGAACTACTTCAACAGGATCTGGATTTGTTAATCGGTCTTTCGGCAGAAGTCAATATTATTACCGAACGGCAGGAGGATGTTCTAGCGGTCCCTTTAGAAGCAGTGATGGAGTATAGGGGGAAGCAACTAGTTAGTTTAGTCAAACCCGATGGTACTACAGAATCAGTGGAGGTTACTATCGGCCTTTCTGATGGTCGGATAGTCCAAATTACTAGCGGACTAGCAGCAGGAGACCAAATATTAGCTAATAATTATGAGCTCTATCGTCAGCTTGATAGCTCCGGTCAAGGTGGTCCCAACATGCGGAATATGCCGAGAATGAGGTGGTAGGTGGTGGCCCAGGTTTTAATCGCAGCCCGGCAGCTAGTCAAAACCTACCAGATGGGTCCCACTGTAGTAGCAGCCTTACGGGGTATAGAACTAACTGTTACAGCTGGAGAGTACCTAGCTATTATGGGACCTTCGGGATCTGGCAAATCAACTTTGATGCATATCCTAGGCTGTCTAGATCGTCCGACTTCCGGTTCCTTACTGATTAAGGGTAAAGATACTAAAAATCTGCGGGATAACGCTTTAGCCGAGCTGCGTAACGCTGAGATCGGCTTTGTCTTTCAGGATTTTAACTTATTACCGCGGCTTAATATTGAAGAAAATGTAGAGATCCCCTTGGTCTATGCGGGGGTTAATAAAGTTGAACGCAGGGTTCTGGCAAGGCAGGGTCTGGCTCAAGTAGGGTTAAGCGACCGTTTAGAGCATAAACCTACTGAACTTTCTGGTGGACAGCGGCAGCGGGTAGCTATTGCTCGGGCATTAGTCAATAACCCGTCGATTCTCTTAGCCGATGAACCTACTGGAAATCTGGATAGCAAGACCGGGGCTGAGATCAGAGCGATCTTTGCCGAACTAAACCAGGCCGGTAAGACTATTATTGTTGTTACTCATGAGCGTGAGGTAGCTTTAGACGCTCAGCGGATTGTACACCTGCGTGATGGACTAGTGGATCAAGTTGAGGTGGTCCAAAAATGAATAGAGTTGAAGTATGGAAAACCGCTTGGCGTAGTTTAACCGGGAATAAATTGCGGACCTTCTTGTCCTTGTTGGGGATCGTTATAGGGATCGCCTCAGTTATCATTATGGTTTCTATCGGGTTAGGGGCTAAGCAGCAGATAGCCAACGATATTGCTGCTTTAGGTTCAAACTTAATTAATATTTCCCCGGCGGTTAGTCGAGGATGGGGTGGACGGATTAGCCAGGATGTAGTTAATATTTTTACATCAAAGCTCCAAGAAGAGTTGGCAGGTGTGCCTGGAGTGGAACACGTTTCTCCGATGATGACTTCCATTGCCTTATTAAGCCACCAGGGGGTCAACTACCGAGCAGCAGTTAATGGAGTGAGCTCGGGTTATGAATATATCGCCAATTACCATCCGAGTCAGGGACGGTTTATTACCGGGATTGACCTAGACTTCCGCAACGAAGTAGTTGCTTTAGGTAGTGAGGTGGCTAAAAATCTCTTTACCCCGCAGGAAAACCCGGTGGGGCAACGGATTAAGGCGGTTATGGGCGGTCGGACTATTAATTTGACGGTTATCGGGGTAATGGCCGAGAAGGGGCAGCTTGCCTTTAGTAATTTTGATGACCGGATTTATCTCCCCTATACTACCTTACAGAACCGGGTGTTGGGGCGAGACTTTGTTAACGCTTATGTCCTATCGGCGGTAGATGCGGCTCAAGCTCCGGCGGTAGCTGATCGGGTTGAGTTCTTTTTGATGCGCCGCCTTGGTAGCCCTGATAAGTTTCGGGTACTTACCCAGGAGTCGCTTCTAACAACGATGACTAATACTATTCAGATCTTTACGGTTGTACTTGGGGCGATAGCCGGTATCTCCTTA
>DHRX01000042.1:5613-8840 GCA_002408345.1 Firmicutes bacterium UBA5301
TTATCGGGTTGTTGCTAGGTTGGGGCGGCGGTTACCTTCTAGCCAAGCTAGCAAAGTGGCCCTTTGTTTTTTCTTGGGTTTCGGTGATTATGGCTGTCGGTTTTGCCTCGTTGGTTGGGGTTTGTTTTGGTCTTTTCCCAGCTGTTAGAGCATCACGGTTACAGCCGGTAGTGGCTTTACGGCATCAATAATTCCAAATCGGAATAACTCTTTAGTATAAAGGAATACTCAACCACCTGCACGAACTATTAGTAGAAAATATTTTCGGTAGGAGGTTGAAGCATCATGTCACCAATTATTTGGGTCGGTGCTGTTGTTGGTGCCCTGTCTGTACTACTAGTTTTGGCGGGGAACCCAGGAAATATGGGTGTTTGTGTCGCCTGTTTTCTTCGGGATATTGCTGGAGGTCTAGGTCTTCATCGGGCCGGTATTGTTCAATACTTACGTCCGGAAATAGCCGGTTTTGTCCTGGGGTCTTTTGGAATCGCTATGTATAAGAAGGAATTTAAGGTTAGCGGCGGTTCCAGTCCGGTTATTCGTTTCTTTTTAGGTATTTTTGTTATGATTGGCGCTTTAGTTTTCTTAGGTTGTCCGCTCCGGATGGTCCTCAGGCTAGCCGGCGGAGACCTTAATGCTTTAGCGGGTCTAGCTGGTTTTGCAGTCGGTATTTTTATTGGCGTTCAGTTCCTCAAGAAAGGTTTTTCTTTGGGCCGCAGTTATACTCAGGCTAAGGTTAATGGGTACATTTTACCTACGTTAGCTTTGTTTATGTTGGTTGCAGTAATTGCTCGGCCCGCCTTTATATTCTTCAGTGAAAGTGGTCCTGGTTCTATGACCGCTCCGATATTATTGGCTCTAGCTGCGGGTTTAATTGTTGGGGTTTTAGCTCAGCGGACCCGTCTTTGTATGGTTGGCGGTATCCGGGATGCTATTTTAATTAAGGATTATTATCTCTTATCTGGTTTTATCAGCATTTTTGTTGTTGCTCTTATCGGTAACCTCCTATTTGGAAAGTTTGCTCTTGGGTTCACCGGTCAACCGATCGCCCATAATGATGGACTTTGGAACTTCCTCGGTATGGTCTTAGCCGGTTGGGGTTCGGTCTTACTCGGCGGTTGCCCACTACGGCAGTTGATTCTCTCTGGTGAAGGTAATTTGGATTCGGTAATTACTGTTTTAGGCCTAATCGTTGGTGGTGCGGTTGCCCATAACTTTGGCTTAGCTGCTTCACCGGCAGGGGTTCCTGCTGCTGGTAAGGTCGCAGTAATCGTTGGTTTTGTGGTTCTAACCGTGGTTGGGTTGTTGAGCCGTTCGGTTCCTGTGGCTAAAGCACCTGCCACCAATCGGACTGTCAGTGCATAACTTAAAGGGAGGTTGTTAATAATGGAGAAAATCGTAGACGCCCGGGGCCTTTCTTGTCCGGAGCCCGTCTTTTTGACAAAGCAGATGATGTCTGAAGTTGGTACCGGTACCTTTAAGGTGCTAGTAGACAACCAAACGGCTTGTTTTAATGTCACTCGAATCTGCAAAAGTAGCGGGTGGGAAGCACAAGTTGAGGTTGCTGGGGAGGATTTCTCAATTACAGTTAGTAAATAAGGGTGTTATTATGGTTGTTTTGACTTTTTACTCCACCCATTTAGCCTTATATGCTGAAAAGTTAGCTAAAGAAGCTGGTTTAAAGGGGAAGCTGATGCCAGTTCCCCGCCAGCTCAGTTCCAGCTGTGGTTTGTGCCTCCGGCTACCAGAGATCGAAGTAGATCGGGCCCTCTACCTACTGGAACACTCAGGGGTCGAGGTGGATGGAGTTCATCCGTTGCCGGAAAGATAGGGTGGTTTGAGTGAAAGTCTATCTAGATAATAGCGCTACTTCCTGGCCGAAACCGGAAACGGTTTACCAGGCAGCAGACAATTATGCCCGAAATATTGGTGCTAACCCGGGCCGTTCCGGTTATGATCAGGCTGTCGCGTCTGGCCGGATCTTACTAGAGGCCCGGTCTCTTTTGGCCCAGTTATTTAACGCAACCGATCCCGGTCACATTGTTTTGGCCTTTAATGCTACCGACGCCCTTAACATGGCGATTAAAGGGGTATTGGAGCCCGGGGATCATGTAGTAACGACAAGCATGGAGCATAACTCGGTTTTACGCCCCCTTAACGGCCTAGCCCAACGGGGGCAAATTACTTTTACTGTAGTTCCTGGGGACAAGTTCGGTCAAGTAGCGGCGGACCAGGTTGCAGCGGCTATCCAGGAAAACACCAAATTGATAATTGCCACCCATGTTTCTAATGTAGTCGGCACCGTTGCCCCATTAGCGGAAATCGGTAAAATTGCCCAGGAGAAGGGTGCGCTTTTTCTAGTAGACGGCGCTCAGAGCGCTGGTAATACAGAGATTGATGTTCAGTCGATGTCCATCGATCTGCTAGCCTTTACAGGCCACAAGGCCCTTTTAGGCTTCCAAGGTACCGGTGGCCTCTATATCCGACCAGGGCTTAACATTAAACCCTGGCGGGAGGGGGGGACCGGTAGCGTTTCTGAGCAGGATACCCAACCAGAGTTTTTCCCCGATTGTTTGGAAGCGGGGACGGCTAATACCCACGGGTGGGCTAGTATTTGCGCTGGGATTGAGTATATCCAAAAGATTGGTGTAGCAGAGATTAACGCTAAGGAATGGGAGATAACCCATTATTTTCTTGAGGGTTTAGCAGCAATACCTAAAATTACGGTATACGGTCCAGAAATAACGGTCCAACGGGGTCCCATCGTATCATGCAACATTGCTGGGGTAGATGCGGGTATTGCCGGCTTTGAACTGGCGGAACGGTATGGGATTATGTGTCGTACCGGGTTACACTGTGCGCCGTATGCCCACAAAACAATTGGAACTTATCCGGAGGGGACGATCCGTTTTAGTCTCAGCCATTTTACGACTCGAGCGGAGTTGGATTATACGCTCCGATCGCTACAGGAGTTTTGCCGGGAGCAATAGAATTAGGTAGAAACGAAAATAGATAATATCCGCTTAAGGTGCCCTTCGGGGGTAAAAGGGAATCGGGTGTAAATCCCGAGCGGTTCCCGCCACTGTAACGGCTGTGAGGCTGTTCGTCACTGGAGTTAAAAGCTTTGGGAAGGCGAGCAGAAATATGGGTCGGAGTCAGGAAACCTGCCTAAGCGTGGTATTCGCAACTTTCGGTGCAAAAGGGGGCGAATAGAAATGACGCTTATGTTA
>DHRX01000128.1:0-5378 GCA_002408345.1 Firmicutes bacterium UBA5301
AAATGGGCTATTTCTATAGACCCTACTAATGCAAGAGCCTATAATCTTTTAGGAAAAGCTTTGGAAATCAGAGGAAACTTAGCAGAAGCGGAGGAGTGCTATCATACAGCTTTAAACATCGCACCTGATTATGCCCAAGCCCACTATAACCTGGGCAACCTTTTCAAGAACTCGGGTAAATATACCGAAGCCATCCAGGAATTTCGGGCAGCTTTAAAAAAATACCCGGACTATATTCCCGCTTTGTGCTCCTTGGGTTTGGCCTACCAAAAAAAGGGAGAACTTATCCAAGCGGCGAACGTCTGGCAGAAAGCGTTGAAAGTTAATCCCAATAACCCTTTAGCCAGTGAGCATCTGAAGCGAGTGGCGGCAGGGAAAGAACTGTAGGCTGCAGAAGTTAGGGGAGAAGAAGGGTTGAATGTAATGAAATTTACCCCCTTAATAGGTCTGACTGTAGTGACTTTTTTTTTCGGCGGGATAGTTACCTACCTGTGCCTTGGACGGAAGAGTAGACCCGGTAAAGTAGCCGAGTTAACCAGGCAAGTCAGTCAACTCAATATAGAACGGAACCGTTTGGAAAAAGAAGTTAATAAGGGTATTTTCGATATATTAGCGATCTACGAATTTACTTCGGTTTTAGGCAGTATTACTAATCTACGGGAATTATACAACATGTTGGTGGATACAATCCTGCGCATTATCCATTACGACGCCTGCTCTATATTGGTAACCGATCCTGAAACTAAGAATCTGGAAATGGCTATCTCTCGTGGTTTGGCCCCGGAAATTGTAGCTAATTATGAAGCTACCTGTATTGACAAGGGAATAATTGGCCGAGTTATGCAGCGAGGGCAACCAGAGATAATGAATGACTTAAAGGTGCTACCGTGGCCAGACAACATCTACCAGGATTTTCCTTTCAACTCCATACTAAGTATTCCTCTGGTTATTCATGGGGAGATTCTAGGGGTTTTAACCCTATATCTGCGACAAAAAGATGGGTTTAAACGGGATGATCTGCGTATTCTGTTTATCATTGCGAATCAGACCGCTTTTGCTATTAAAAACGGGCACCTTTATGAAAAGGTAGCTGAACAGGCTACTTTGGATGGCTTAACTGGTTTATATAACTATCGGGTTTTTCGGGAGCAGATTGAAAAGGAAGTTGCTAGGGCTCAGAGGGAGAACCGCTGTGTTTCCATGATTATGATTGATGTAGATGATTTCAAGTCGGTGAATGATTGCTATGGACACCAGCGGGGGGACACGGTTTTAAAAGCCATGGCGACACAGTTACGGAATTCTGTCCGGGATATTGATATGGTCGCACGCTACGGAGGAGAAGAGTTTGCGGTGATCCTCCCCAACACGGGGTTGAAGGATGCTGTAGTTATAGCGAACCGTATTCACCAGACTATTGGTACTCAAAAACTAGATGGATTGCAGGTTACAATTAGTTTAGGGGTGGCCGTTTATCCGGGACCAGGTGTGAATTCAGCTGATGACCTGGTTTGTAAAGCCGATACCTTTGCTTATCAGGCTAAATTCCGGGGCAAAAATCAGGTATATCACTAAAGGTTGGGAAGATTTAGGGATGGCACTTAATTTCAATTTAGAATATTCCGGAGAATGTCGGCCTAGTTTGGCGATCTACCCGGAATTGATATCAATATACTACCCCCAGATTGGTAAAGAGGGGGTAATTTTGTGGTTGGTTCTGGCTTTCAAAGCGCGGCAAAACCTTGATATTGACACTGATGTATTAGCCCAAGAAGCAAGGTTATCAACGCAGGAATTTGACGAGGCTTTTGCTCGTATAATTCAGGCGGGGTTGGTTTCATTAAATGATAGGGACGATGGGACGCAAAGCTTAGTTATCCACGACCCCCTGCCAGCAGCAGAGGTAATGCCGTTGCTTCAGGCAGAAACGGCAGTTACTGCTGAGGAAACCCCTCCTGTGCTTGTCCAAGAACCAGTAGTGGAGGATCCCTTTGGGGATTTATTGCGCTATTATGAGTCTAAGGTAGGTTGGATTACCCCTAAGATTTGCGATGAATTAGCGAAATGGGTTGATGATGGGCTAGCACCGGCGGTGATTTCCGAAGCCATTGACGAGATGATGAAACGGGCAGATACTCCCAGATTTGCGTATTTAAATGCTATTTTATTGGCTTGGCATAAAAATGGTTGGCATACTCTGCACGATCTTGAGGAGGTTAAGCAAAAGAAGCAGTCCCTGGAAGGGGCCCCCAATGCAGCCGCCTACAACGAGCCGGATTTAGACCGGATACGAAAATGGAAGGAGCTTTATCCAGATGAGTATGATGCCTAACATGATGCCTGATTACGGTTATAAGTATCCCTGCGATTTGCCGGCAGAACGGCGGGTCTTAGGAATCATTATTCGTTATCCGCATAAAATCGATAGTGTGATTGATATTATTAAACCGGAATATTTTTATGAGGCCCAAAACAGGCTAATTTTCCAAACAATTTTGGCGGTATATAAGGAACGGGGTAGCGTTTCCTATACACAAGTTTTTAATAAACTGCGTAAAAACCCGGAGTTACCATTGCCGGATCAGGCCTTGCTTAGTTTAACGGAGTCTTTTGTTAGTAAAGCTGAGCTAGAACCGAGTATAGAAGCCTTAGCGACGGCATTGAGTAAGCGCCGGATCTTGGCTGCTGTAGAAGAGATCGAAAAAATGGTAGCTCAGGATACGGGTGATTTGACCGTACTGCGTGAAAAGGCTCAGGAATTAATTTTTGCCGCTACAGCCACTGAACATACTGGGGAAGAAGACATTCAGGGTCTCAGTGAAGTACTGAGTTTGTGCTATACTAACTTACTGAGTAGGACAGAGGGCAGTCAACCCTTCGGTCTATTTGTACGTTATCCGGCCATTGATAGTTTAACCACTGGCTTTAAGAAGAAGGACTTAATTATTTTAGCCGGGCGGCCTAGTATGGGTAAAACTGCGTTAGCCCTCAACTTTGCGGTTAATGTAGCTAAACGGCAGACCCCGGTACTCATTTTTAGCTTAGAAATGGATAACGAGCAAATCGGCGATAGAATTGTAATTGGTGAACTTTTTAAGCTCCGTGACCGGAATGGGAGCCCTATTATTAGTAGCTATGAGTATAATACTAAACTTAGTGACGAGGGCAAAATTTCCCATGCCTTAGGGGTCTTTAACTCCCTTAATGATCTTCCTATTTTTGTCGTCGACAGACGGGGTTTGACAATTGTAGAGATAAGGGCTAAAGCCCGTAAAGTCAAAGCCCAATATCCAGATCTGGGTTTTATCATCATTGACTATCTTCAGTTGATTAAACCACCGGAAAGCCAGCGTAATTGGGCCTTAATAGTAGGTGATGCTGTTCGAGAACTGCGGGATTTAGCTGGCGAATTAAATGTGCCAATTATGCTATTATCCCAGTTGAATCGGAGTGTGGAAAGCAGGGATAATAAACGTCCCGTAATGAGTGATCTAAGAGATAGCGGTAATATCGAGGAATTTGCCGACTTAGTTATGTTTGTTTATAGAGATGAGTATTATTATCCTGATCAAGCTGAGGCCAAAGGTACGAAGGGACAGGCTGAGCTAATTATTGCTAAGAACCGTAAAGGGCAGACCGGTAAAGCGATTTTACAGTTCGTACCGGAGTTTGCCAAATTTATTGATGTTACCGACCGCAAGCCGGATCAGTAAGGCGGTGGAAGTAGATGGTCGATCTCTTTCAAGACTTGGCTAGGGCGAAGATATTACTACTTAGTGCATATGAAGAACTTCGTAAAGAAGGTAAGTTATCTGAGGAACAGTTAGAGGCTATTGTCACTCTAATGGATTCAATTGAAGCAGATCCAAAGCCTGTACTACAAGCAGAATTAGAGCGGATTTTTGCAAACGGGCGAGGTGATGGCTAATGAATGGGAAGTACGAACTGGCCAAATTGCTAGAGGGTAAAGTTATTAAGAAAGCTGACTTAAGTAACGGTACGGTTAAACTGGAATTCATGGATGGTACTAGGTTTGTACGGGAAAAGACTTTTGAGGGTATGATTCATGCTACTCTCTATGACAGCATTGGAAAGACCATTATTAGCGTTCGGATTTGATTAAAACCGGCCTAGCCAGGGTACACTACTAGAAATAAGAGTAGTTTTACTTTGGATTAGGGGTGGGACTCGGTGGAGAGCCGCTCTATGTCAGCAAAGGGGAAGGTTTCGATTCTTCTCTGGACGGCGATAATGGGATTGGTTTTGGGCATTCTGTTGGCTGTTGCTGGTTATTACCTTCAGGAGAAACAGGTAGTGATTGATCTGGACGGCATTAGTTTTGCTTACCAGACTTATGGCCGTAATGTAGCGGAAGTTTTGGCCGAAATTGGTATCTTTGTAGGAAAATCAGATGTAGTTATCCCAGGCTTAGAGGCCAAAATTGCTGAGGCCATGAGTATTGAAATAGTGCGGGATCAAGTTGACGTAGAGTCAGGAGATGTTGAGGTTCAACCGCTAGTTGAGACAAAATATGTTACTGATTTGGTAAAGGTTCCTTTTCAGGAAACTAAAGAACCCTCAGACCAACTAGCTAATGGTTTAGAGAAGATAGTTATCTTGGGGAAAGAGGGTTTAGTTCAGCGGACCCGGAAACTTATCTATCAAGATGGAAAACTGATTGAGGAATACTTAATACTAGAAAAAGTTATGGCAGAGCCAACGGATCAGGTGGTCCTAGTTGGTCGGAAAGAACCGAGTAACATTATTACTACCAGCCACGGTACTTATCGATACAAGGAAGTAAAAGAAATCTTGGCTACCGCTTACTATCCAGGCCCAGAGAGTACGGCTCCTTATGATGATGGTTTTACGGCCATAGGCTTAGAGGCTGGATTTGGTATTATTGCTGTAGATCCCACGGTAATTCCCCTGCGGTCAAAGGTGTATATTCCTGGTTACGGTGTGGCGCTCGCCGGAGATGTAGGTGGCGCTATTAAGGGAGAACGAGTGGATTTATGTTACGAAACTTTAGAAGAAGCGATTAACTTTGGTCGCCAATGGGTACAAGTCTATATTTTAGAGTAAAGCAAGGATGCGATATGGAACTTTATAAACCTTCAGTGGTGCAGAAACTTCTAGACAAGTATGGTTTAAAGGCTAAAAAGGGCTTTGGTCAAAACTTTCTAATTGACCGGAACGTTCTGGAAAAGATAGGGGGGGCTGCTGAATTCCAGGTAACAGACAACGTTTTAGAGATAGGCCCAGGATTAGGTACCCTAGGCGCTTTCTTTGCATCATCGGTTAGTCGCTGGTTGGCGGTAGAAATAGACCGAGATTTGGCACCGGTACTGGAAGGCATATCTGGACAAACCCCTAAT
>DHRX01000128.1:5505-5643 GCA_002408345.1 Firmicutes bacterium UBA5301
GATAATATCTGGACAAGCCCCTAATTTTCAGGTGGTTTTTGGCGACTTTCTACAAATGGATTTAGCTGAATTGGTTGGAGATGTACAATATAAAGTGGTTGCCAACCTACCATATTATATAACTACACCGATTCTATT
>DHRX01000067.1:0-640 GCA_002408345.1 Firmicutes bacterium UBA5301
ATCCCGGTTATCGGCAAAATGTATGGGGTTTGGAATCCACAGGCTTTTGTGATGGTCTTTAGCTTTGGGGTACTGGTATCGTTATTAGCCAGCATCTTTCCGGCCTACTGGGCTGCAGACAAAGACCCAGTTAAGGCTATTAACCATCGATAGGGGGTGCCAGAATGGGTTTTTTAGTCAAATTGTCCTTTAAGAATTTGTTTCGTCATAAATTACGGACTTTTGTTTCGATTGTCGCGATCGCTTTTTCAGTGATGATAGTTGTTTTTGCTAAAGGATATGTTAACGGGTTAGTCGATTCAACTGTGGCCGACCATATTCAGTTTAACTCTGGGCATATCAAGGTTATTGACCACCAATACCGGCAGCAGGAGCGCTTACTTCCCCTTAACTATCCGGTCGATGGCTTTGCCGGAGAAGGGCTGGATAAGCTGCTTAGCAGTTTACAAGAGATTGACGACGTGGAAATGGTAATCCCCAGACTCAAATTTGGAGCGCTGGTTAGTACTGAGGAAGAATTAGTAACCATGAGCGGTTGGGGGGTTAATCCGGATCAAGAGATCGCCTTTACCAATATCCAGGACCAACTGGTTGAGGGCAGAATGGTTCAGCCGGGGCAGTTGGAAGTGGTGATGGGTAC
>DHRX01000067.1:742-1386 GCA_002408345.1 Firmicutes bacterium UBA5301
TTCAGCCGGGGCAGCTGGAAGTGGTGATGGGTACAGCCTTACTCGATAAACTGAACCTGCGAGTTGGCGATAAGGTAACTATTCTAGCCAATACAGCCTATAGCTCTCTTACCGGCGTTACCTTTACAATCGTTGGGCGGCTGGAGAGCGGTCTAAAGATGCTTAATGAGGTTGTTTTCTATCTACCCCTGGACCAAGCGCAGCGCATTTTATACATGGAAGACCAGGCCACCGAGGTGCTGGTAATTACCAAAGATAGGGAACTTGTCCCGGAAGTTCTCCCCCAGGTTAAACAAGTGTTGGCCCAGGGGGGAGCAGGGGAGAGGTATCTGGCTCTCGGGTACAAAGAAACCAGTGATCTTGTTGGGTTTATGGACCTAGCCGTGCTGATCTACAATTACGTTTATATCTTCCTAGTGTTACTAGCCTGTATCGTGGTTATTAATACCATGATTATGATTGTTAAAGAGCGGACCAAAGAAATCGGGATGATGGGTGCGTTGGGGTTAGAAAGCAAGGATATCTTAGTGCTGTTCCTTATTGAGGGCGGCATCATGGGGGTTATTGGTAGCTTGATCGGTTCTGGGGCAGGTACGCTTCTCACCAGTTATGTCGCTAAAACCGGTATCGACTTTGGCTCCGCC
>DHRX01000067.1:1612-3647 GCA_002408345.1 Firmicutes bacterium UBA5301
TTCGGCGGCGAACGCCATCTTTGCCTTTGTCCTTGGGGTTATTGTTGTTACCATTGCCTGCTTAATCCCCGCTCGTCGGGCAGCAAAATTAGAACCCACGGAAGCTATGCGGGCAGGGTAAAGAGAAAGGGGTTACTAACCATGAGAAAGTTAACTTTATTACTTGTTTGCCTTCTGACGTTAGCACTCTTTGGTTTGCAGGCTAGCGCACTTACAGTGGAAGAGATCATAGCTAAAGTCGATGCTAACCAGTACGTTAAGAGCGCTAGAGCTGAAGCCGAGATGATAATTACCAATGCCGGACGGAAAATAACTAAAACAATGGTCTCTTTTGTTGACGATGATAATAGTCTGACTACCTTTACTAACCCCCGAGATCGGGGTACCAGGTTTCTTAAACGCGGTGATGACCTCTGGATGTTCTTTCCTGATGCCGAGGAAAATGTCAAGATCTCTGGTCATATGCTGAGTCAGGGGATGATGGGTAGCGACTTTTCCTATCAGGATATGATGGAATCTGACAAACTGACGGAACTTTATAACTTTACCCTGATCGGTGAGGAAGAGCTAGAGGGCAGACCGTGCTATGTTCTAGAGGGGATTGCTGTTGAGGGTCAAGAAGTTTCCTATTATCGGCGGAAGTTATGGATAGACCAAGACCGATTCACCGGTCTTAAAGAAGAGTTATATGCCCAGAGCGGACGGCTGCTCAAAGTGCTGAACGTAACCCAAGTTAAACAAATTGACGGTCGCTGGTATCCGGTGGAATCGGTTATGGAGAATAAGCTGCGTAAAAACACCAAAACCGAGTTTATCGTCAAGTCAATCGAGTTTGATCCAGAGATTCCCCCAGGAACGTTCACCCTCGAAAACTTGAGATAGGGGGCGAATATGATGCGCAGGTTAATCCTAACAACAATGATACTGGTGATGTTCAGTTCATCTGTTCAAGCGTTGGCTCTTGAGGTCGGGGGTGAGCTGATAGTTAACTTCGATGGTCAGATTAAGGAGGGTTTAGAGCTAGAGCTCTTTTTGCCGCCTCTGGGTAATAGTGAGGTTCGCTATGCTTTTACCCTTGATCGGCCTTTACAAGATTTGCTAGCAGGTGAAGATGTAACTTACTTCGCAAAAAAGCTTTATATTAAGCACCGGTTTCCAGGGTTACATCTAACCCTAGGGCGGCAACCGGTCTCTTGGTCCTTCGGATCTCTGCTTAACCCTGTGGACTATACCCTAGGAGCAGAGACTTTGGATCAAGAAAATGCTAGCAAATATACCGATGCCCTTGAAGCCTTTATCCCTCTGAACTGGAACTCTAGTTTAACTTTGGTCTCATCTTTTCCCGCTGGGTTTACGACTGATTTGGATCAGATGAAGTGGGGAGCTAGGGCTAGGATTGGGGTAAAGGGATATGATCTGACTGTAAATTACGTCCAGGAGGAGAAGAGGACGCTAATTCCTCGGCAGCGGTTGGGTCTTACTTTCAAAGGTGATGTTGGTGATTTTGGGGTATATGGTGCTGTTGGTCATCAGTTTGCTACTGGGATCGATAGTATTAACAGTTATCTTTTAGGCGCTGATTATAGCTACAACCTTAATTATGATACCAAAATCCATATGCAATTAGAGTACTTGGTCAGCGAGCTTGGTGATCAGGAACTTATTGTGGGGGGTATTGGCTATCCTATTGATGATTTTTCCGAGGTATCTATGATTACAACGGTAAGTTTGGCTAATGGTAGTACGGTGCTAATACCTCGCTACCAGATTACATTGCCGCGTGGTGTTGATTTAGCGATTGGTGGCTCTTTCACAGCCAATAAAAATCCGGAAGGATTTCTGAGGTTGAGCTATCCATTTTAGAATTGCGTTACATAATAGGGATTAAAATATAGTATTTAAACTCGCTAAGATTTTCTCTTATTTCTAGGACAATATCCTGTTTAGCTCGTTTGTAACGTGAATTGGGAAACCAGGTTCCATGAATGTATCTATCCACTTCTAAACGAGAAAGGGATGGTTCTTTGTGGGTGAA
>DHRX01000038.1:0-417 GCA_002408345.1 Firmicutes bacterium UBA5301
GAGGGGTGATTAGCAAAATTTTTTGAGTCATAATGTCGTCATCCTTTACTTTAGAACATTTGTTGGAAAATATGGTAGGTATCACGGAAAAAATTCACACCCCAAGCGCTTATTAACACGGTAATAAAGGCAAATATAGTTAATAGCGCTGCTTTTGTGCCTTTAATTCCCGAGGTTTTACGCAAGTGGAGATAAATAGCATAAATTAACCAACTGATTAGTGACCAGGTTTCTACCGGATCCCAAGACCAATAACTACCATAAAGATCGTGAGCCCAAAGAGAACCGGTAGCAATCATACCAGCATTCATAACAAAACCAAAAGCGATCAAGGTGTAAGTAACCTCTGCTAAGTCCACGCCTGACGCTGCACTCTCATTAAAGCTACCTTTACGATTGCTCCATAAATACTTAATC
>DHRX01000038.1:525-3846 GCA_002408345.1 Firmicutes bacterium UBA5301
TTACGGTTGCTCCATAAATACTTAAAGCTGAGTAGTGTAGCCAGCAATAACGGTGCGTAACCAAACCAGGCAAAAAACACATGTACCCAGAGCCAAGGGCTCTGATATGCTAGGGTTAGCGGTTCCAGATTGGGCTGACTTACTTGACCGGCCCAACCAATTGTAACCAAAGTAATAAGACTAACCCAACCAATAATTTTCCACAGTTCCGACCACTTGGCTGCAATATACCAATAGAAAAGAGCGACTACCCATGTGCAAGTTAGTGCATTTTCAAATTCATCTTTAACCGGTATATGACCGGTAATTACCATTCGTGCTATTAAGGAGATGGTCTGGACGCTTAGTGCAATAATGAAGGTTTTTTGACTCCATTGAAACCAACTCTGTCGCTTAAAGAAAATGCCTGCAAAGGATAAACCAATGGTCAGGATGTAGAAAAAAATCACTATTGCCAACAATATTCTTTCAACTAATAGCATCTACGCACATCCCCAAATAAATTATGAAACCTTAATAGCAAGCCTGTAAATATTAAGATAAAACCAAATTTTATACCTTGAGTACCGTTCGTGTTATTAACCACCAAGCCTAGCCAATACCGATACTCCGGTATTTGAACTAGATAGCCTAGGAATTTTTCCTCCCTACCCCCAATGTTTAAATTAATCGCTTCTCCACTATTTTCGCTAGTAAAGTGGAACTGGATTTGCTGGTTAGCGTCTAAGACCCCTGTAACTACTACCTTATCTGCAGCTAATGGCCAGAGAAACAAGTCGGTCTTACCACCAATAAGATTTAAATTCACAAACCCTCGCCATACCAATTGGTTATTAAAATCATAGATATCAATCAACGGAGCAATTCCAACTTGAAAAATTGCTGCTTTCCGTGATTGGTATTGAAAAGGCTTGTTCACTTCGATACTAAAACTTTGGGGCTTTTTCGTAGCATCATGATAGGTTAGATCAATTTCAGCCTGCAAATTACTAAGTATGTCCCAGTTATAAAAAGCTGTTTTTACCTTTTTTAAAGTAATCCAGGTTCGCCCAAAATCTCGGGGGGGAAGTATACCTTGACTAAGAACTATATAGTTTTGATAACTATCTTCTTTAGTCTGACCTTCTGTAATAAATAGGAGTCCTTTAAATTTGCCCAGGTTAAAATAAATCCCCGCCAACAATATTACTATCAGACCACAGTGAAAAAGGATCGAACCAACATAGGCTATCTTAGTCTCCTTTTCCTGTATATGTTGGACCTGCCACCATCTTTTAGTCAGACAAAGAAACAAATTGAGGCTGAGCATGACCAACAGGCCAGAAAGTAGCAACCAATACCAAGTTGGGCTATAGCCCGGAAAAACCAGCACTCGTCCTAAGGACCAAACTAACAAAGCGCCTAATAAGATTTGACTAAACTGAAGCGAACTTAAATACTTCATAGGCCAGGACGAGTATAGGTTTCTGTAGTAGTATGCTTAGTACAGCCAAAACCGTTTTGATCAGCAGTATCCCCACAGGTTATTGGGCCGCTTGTTGCCAATAACTCTGCATCAGAGGAATTGATTTCAATGGCAAAGCCGTTTAAAAAGTGAATCCCAGAAGTTGTGTCAGGACGATCTGGCCGTGGATTAGCACCGTGAAGCCCACCAGTAGTGGGGTCACTTTCCAAACTTGAATAATCACCGTGGCAAGCAAAACACGGTATTGGCGGTACCCCAGGAGGGTAGCTCACCCGTGGTTTAGTATGCTGTTCTATGGGATGATAGATAAATCCTGACCTATAGGCATCAGCAGGTAAGTTTTTACGGGTAGTCCCAACTACTGGACCGTAGACGTTGACATCATGACATAAATAGCACACAATATCATTTCCTTGAGAGTCGGTAACTCCCGATTTACGTAATAACCAGCGGGCTCCGGCAGTCCCTGCACCCCAATCTGAACCGTGAGGTCCTAAAATTCGTGTATCCGAGGTATCATCATTACCATGACAGTCACAACAGGCTAAAGTTCCAGTTTCCCAAGTAAAACCCTGATTCAACCAATGGTCTTTAAATAGTTGAGTAGCCGTATTCCAAACATAAGGGTTACGATTACCACTAGGCGTGATCGCTCCGTGAGTTGCTTGATTAATATTAGGATTAAAGTAGGAATCAATGTGCATCATGTGAGCACGGCTAAAAATCATTTTTGCTTTTGAGCCATGACACTTGAGACACAATTCATACTCATATTGAATCAAATACGAACCATCAGTACCGAAAATGGTTTCTTGGCCACTAAACCCAAGAAATTGCCATGCCCGAATACCTTTTATCTCAGAGCCTGCCGTAATTTCCCCTATTGGCCGGGGTCTAGGTAGTCCGACCTGTTGTCGGGACTGCACATAATGGGGATCATGGCAATCTACGCACTCCACGTGAGCTGACAGATTAGTAAGGTAAGCATTTGGAAACTCTTTCACATAATGTTGATCCACAGAGCTTTGAATCGGGTGGCGGTAGGCTTTACTAAACTCGGACCGAATGTCAGGAGCTACAGTTTCCGCCCCTACAGTTACCGGACCATCATGGCAGTTAAAACAAGGGCCACTTTCCTTATCACTATCTATCTCGTTGGAGGGATCAGGGTTAATCCGCCCCCGTAATAGGTGAGGCATCGCTTCAGAAGCAGAGTCATCACCATGCATAACATGACAGCCTAAACAAGCCCATTGCCCAACAGGTTTTCTTTGGCTATAAAGTGGATGCTCGTAGTCCGTATTCGTTGGCCAAACCTTTGCCGATAAAGCGTGAGCACTGTTGAAAAACCTTAAATCAGCGTTAATATTATGGTCATGACACTCCTCACACAAAACTCCATTATCGGGAGAAAGTACTAAAAAACTAGTTGCGTCATTATGTGGGTCATGGCATGAAGTACACTGAACTAAACCATTTTGTAGTCTAACTGGCCCGCCTGGGGTCGGCATTTTTAATTCATTGAAACCGGGGTTCGAAATAGGAATAGAAATAGGATGGTCATTCTGCAGGTTAGTCCCAATTTTTTTAGAGGAAACCAGTCTACCTTCAGCATCTAAACCATCTTTCCCAGAAATTAAAGTTTCCAAGGGATCAAAGCCATTAAGCAATCCTATTGCTACAGTTCCATCGTGACAGCTCAGACATAATTTCGAGGAACCTGTAGGTGCAGGGGGAATAGCCGTGCTCGGATATTCTAGACTCCACTTCTCTGTGGAAATGTTAGAACCATACATATCATAAGGAGCTGAGGATAGCTGATGATTCCATAAACCCTGCGCCGGATTAGCATTATG
>DHRX01000040.1:0-535 GCA_002408345.1 Firmicutes bacterium UBA5301
ATATCAAAGGCGGTTCCATGGTCGACGGAAGTGCGCAGAAAAGGGAGGCCTAAAGTTAAACTAATTGTTCGCTCAAAGTCTACCATCTTTGTAGCAATATGGCCTTGGTCATGGTAAAGAGAAATTACAGCGGCAAATTGGCCTTGAAGGGCTTGGTAAAAGACAGAATCGGCTGGGTAAGGGCCTTCTATATTAAGAGAACGGCTTTGTAGTATCTCTATAGCTGGTTTAATCTCTTCCCCCTCTTCCCGGCCAAAAAGTCCATCTTCACCGGCATGAGGGTTAAGAGCAGCCACAGCCACTCGTGGATTCTCCGTATTTATTAGCTTCTGTAGTTCCCGATAAGCTCGTTCTGTAAACCGAACTAAGTTCTCTGCGGTCACATACTGACCGGCTTGCTGTAGAGAAAGATGACGGCTAAGGAAAAATACCCGTAAATTCCTAACCACAAAGAGAGTTAACGGCTCTGGTGAACCGGTTAGTCCAGCTAATATTTCGGTATGCCCGATGTAGTCCACCCCGGCAGCCTGCAGAG
>DHRX01000040.1:789-4394 GCA_002408345.1 Firmicutes bacterium UBA5301
CTGCCCCACCGGTAAGGAGCTGGGATCTAGTATTACAGTTGAATCCACAAACTCTAATTGTTGCAGAAAGTGCCCTGCAGCTCCTAAATTTAAAGCCTTTATAGTTTGGCGAAAAACACTCCGGTCTCCAAAAACCACCGGTCGACAAATTTGGTATATTTCACTACTTAAGAGAGCTTTAACCACAATCTCCGGACCAATTCCAGCTGGGTCACCTAGGGTAATACCGATCCGTGGTAAACTCATGGTTTCTCACCTGCCTCTTCTAGTTGGCTTTGGACTAAAGTTCGCCCAGCTATCTCTTGCCCACCAAGGGTAAAGAAAGCCTGAGCATACGGTTTATAGGTTTCGGCTTCCTGCCGGTAATATTCCTGCAGAGTACCAATGATATCCCCAGGAGTAATACCGCTAACCCTACGACTACCGATAATTTCTTTAACCCCATCACCGGTTAAGTCAGCCCAACTAAACCCAGAATACGGGCCAACAACCCAAGCTTTTTGTATATTATATAACCGCTCTAACTCGGCCTCAGTAAAATCAGCATAGTTAGGGTTAGTAGCAGAAAGGTCTATAGTCGTAGTTAACCCGGTGGTTAAATCGGTAAAACGCACTTGCTTTCCACCTAAGTAGCGGAGGTCAAAGGCCTCAGACCGAAGATAGCGGCGAGGGCTAAAAAAGGTCTGTTCTTGACCATCTTTCACCCTAAACCCATAGAGATCCTGGACACCACTACCTTTAATTAATGTCACGAAGATTTCTTTTTCTGGTTCTCCGTTCATCTGGATAATATTAAGAGAGGCGGTAGAGTAATCTGTGCCAGTAATCGGGATGGTTATATTACCACCAGGATCTAGTACCTCCAAACGAAGGTTACGCAGAAAAAGCGGCTCCCCAGGTTCAGTCAACAACCGAACTATTTCATTCCGACCATCACCATCTATATCCAACCGTTCTACCTGTAAAATTCCGGCTGCCCGGTCTGCCGGTAAACCAATATCGCTAAACATTCCCGGACTAGTGGTCAACAAATAATTAACGACTAAGGGAACGCCTAATAAGAGCACTAAGGCTATAAAGCGCAGTCGACCCCAATGCACACTCACCACCTCCGCCTTTAGCCTGCGCTTTTTTCATCCAGATAATAACTAAAATATACTTAGCCCCCAGCTTGCTTCAGAGCAGAGTTGGGGGCTAAAAGTGTAAACTACCGGGTCAGTGCCTACCGCAGCGGTACCTGCAAGCTCTCACCTGCATAAATCAGGTCCGGATCGATAATCGCATTTAACTCCACTAACTCCTCTACACTAATTCCAAAGCTTGCAGCCAGACCAGAAAGGGTATCACCAGGTACAATCTGATAGGAGAAGACCAAGCTAAGCCGACCTTCGACTACCGGAGCCACAACCCCTTGATCTTGAATGTACTTAATCAAGGCTTCATCTAAACCACCTAACTCTGTAACCGTCTCAGTATTAGCAAACATCGTATAGCCATCACCACCTGCCGCCATAAAATCGTTAGTAGCCAGCAGATAATGGCGATCTAATTCTAGCGCTTGACCCTGGACTATAGCTTTCTGAACCCGAGAACCAGTAGGTGCTTCTGGGTTAAACTGAACCCAAAGCCCACCAATTTGCGGGAAATGGCCTACCGGTTCTGGGTAGCTGGCTAAACCATGTTCTAAAGCCCCAATAATATCGGCCCCTTTAACTCTCTTGACAACTACATAGTTACCGAAGGGCAGCACCGTAATGACTTGCCCCTGGGTAATTTCCCCTGGTTCGACAGAAGCTCTAATACCACCACCGTTGGTAATAGCTACATCTGCTCCGGAAGCAGCTAACATCGCATCGGCAATTAAGTTACCTAAATTAGTCTCCCGGGAACGCACCTGGGCCCGTTCCCCTTCTAACTGAACCAAAGTATCGCCGATTACCGTGGCAGTAATTTTCTCGTTTTCCGCCTGAACCTCTGCTAAAACCTGGTTAACAGCTGAATCTTCGGAAACATTGGTAGCCTGAGTTTTATCAATAAGCTGAGCATATTTTTTAACCACCCGACCATCCTGGACTAATAGCTCGGCAACCCCTAAACTTTGGAGATATTCCCCAGCCTGAACAATTAGAGTGTCACCAACGAAAAGACCCTGAGGAAGTTGGGTATGGCTATGCCCATCGATAATAAGATCAATCCCGGCAACCTCTTCTGCCACCAGTCGGCTAGTAACAGGGCTGGCGGTATCTAACCCTAGATGGGTCAAAGCAATTAATACATCTACTTGCTCCCTGAGTTTCGCTACCATCTGGGTCGCAGTTGCCACCGGATCAACAAAAACTAAACCTTCAACATTCTTTGGATGGGTCTTGTAAGTAGTCTCAGGGGTCGCTAACCCAAAGACACCGACGGTAATACCACCAACCTCTTGGATCAAATAAGGAGCAAATAGGGGCGTTCCGTCAGCTTGTAGTACATTAGCTGCTAAAATAGGGAATTCAGTTAAAGCATCTAGTTCTGATAAACGCTGGTAACCGTAGTTGTAATCATGGTTACCGGTAGTCATTCCGGTATAGCCCGCAATATTCAAGATTTTGGCTACACTAGCCCCTTTGACTAAGGTCGCAATCGTCTGACCGTGAAAAGTATCTCCGGCATCGAAAACCAGTGTGTTCGGGGCTACCTGACGATACTGGTTAGCTAGCGTAGCTAACTTAGCAAAACCCATTCCGGTAGCGCTCTCCACTAAGCGGCTATGGGTATCATTGGTATGGAGGATCGTTAAGGGCTGGTAGGGTAGCTTCCCCTCGGCCATTAGATCGTAAACATTAAGGGACTGAACATTTGGGGTCCGGCCATCGGCCGAAACCGGAATCTCAATTGCTCCAGTCCGAACTAAAGCATATACCTCATCCCGTAACGGGTGATCCAGGTCAATACCGGTTAGACGCCAGTTATAGTCAACTTGCGGCGCTATTTGTTGCCGTTCCTGAACATACTTGACAATCAAATCCCGAATCCGTCCGGCATCCCCCCACTGCTCATAAGAGTCGAAGACCTTATCCTCTGCTCTCAGCAGGCCATCCTGCACCAAATTACCGAACCGATAGTTATTAATTGCTAAAGTAAAAACCATCTCCTCAGAGATCGGTTTACCTTGAAACTGTAGTTTAGTAATGCGGTTTCCAGGGGGTTGGGAAATATCAATCTCATAATCAACACCAGCAAAAACATCATAGTTGTAGGCACGAATATTCTGGTTGAAACTAACCGTTACATCACCGGGCCTAGCCGTATTGTAGTAACGGGCTGACCACTCCATGTACTCCTTCAACTGTTTACCGGTAACTTTTACCGCCATCAAAGTATTATCATACTTATAAATGTTGGCTACATCTTTTTTCCGGAAATCTCCGGCCTTTAAATCAGCCCGAGTACTAAATAATGCTGCTGACGCAATATCGGCCCCGCTGTATTCCAGCTGTACCTGATTAATAAAGTCTAGAAGAGCCGTATCCTCAATCTGTGCCGTTGGGATACCTGGTAAGAGGAACTGTTCCGGTAAAAAATCCCCTTGGACTTCACCAATTACAGTGTTGACCTCCGCC
>DHRX01000040.1:4596-5234 GCA_002408345.1 Firmicutes bacterium UBA5301
TCCTTGGTACCAATATTTTGGCTTTCCCGATTTACTACTTCCCAACGTCCTTCTTTTTCGGTGAAAGTCAGATCTATACGGGATACCTTATTGCCATAACGACCTGGCTCGACAACGAGAACACCATTAATTATTTCGCCGGCTAGCTCTGCATGAGCATGGCCAGCGATAACCGCTGTAACCTCTGGATTAGCGGCTAGTACCGCTTTTAAACCGGAACCGGGGTAATCATATTCCGAGTCTAACCCTAGATGGGACACTAAGATGATAGCGTCTACTTGCTCCTTCAATTCTGCTACTAATTTTTTGGTTTCTCCAATGGGATCAGTAAAAGTAAGGCCCGCAAAGTGGTTCGGTGTAGCGGCTTCCCAACGTGTAACATGAGGGTTAGTCAAGCCGATTATACCTATTTTAACTCCGCCTACTTCTTTAATTAAATAGGGCATCAGCCAGCGACTACCATCCTCCTGATAAATATTAGCAGTGAGAACAGCCGCCTGGGAAGCGGCAATTGATCGATTTAAGACCTCTAACCCAAAATTAAATTCATGGTTGCCGATAACCCAGGCATCATATCCGATTAAATTCATCGCCTGAATCAATGGATGGACCGGTTCCCCATGGAAGAGCTCAGCTAG
>DHRX01000140.1:0-10798 GCA_002408345.1 Firmicutes bacterium UBA5301
GACTGAGCAAACTGGTTTCTAACGTTAGAAGTAGCCTGCTCAATCAGGGACTGCTCGGCAGCAGCAATCATCCGGCGAACCATATGTCCGCCAACAGCGCCACATTCGCGAGAGGAGATGTTGCCCCAATAGCCGGTTTGGTATTCATTATTAATACCTAACTCACTGGCAACTTCATATTTAAACTGCTCCAAAGCGTTGTAGGCTTTGCTGATTACTGGCTTGTTGGATGTATCAGAACCCTGAGCCATCTTATATATCCCTCCTTTCGTCATCGCTGATATTATCTTTTCCTCAAAATAAGCTTTTAAGCTGGTGAATTACTGGAACAGTTACAAGGATTGACAGATGACTGTCACTTTAGCCTACCTAAGCGTACCCTATAGAGTAAGCACTATGCCAAATGGAGGTACCATTATTTTGAGATCGGCTTTGTTCCTACTAATTTTTTGGATAATTACTGCGTTCGCTGCTCAAACGTTGCATGGTATCCCTTTACCTACACCTGGACAAACATTTTTACGCGGGATAGAACTTTTCAGTGGTAGCCTATTTTTGCAGCATAGCATATATACCCATCTTGGGTATAGCCTTTACCGCTGGGCACTCGGTTCATTAATAGCGGTTTTAATAGGATCAATCCTTGGTTTTGTTGCTACTTCTCATATCAAAGCAGAACGTATAATTTTACCCTTATCTGCTTTTTTTCAACCTGTACCGAGTCTAGCTTGGATCCCCTTAGCCATTCTTTTACTTGGGCTAGGAACAAGATCTACGATCTTTATTATTTTTCTAGCCGGGGTGTTTCCGATTATTATCAATGTGGTAGCTGGAATCAAAAGCGTTCCTAGCAGTTTACTACGTGCCGCTGCCATGCTTGGAGCTAGCCCGCAGATTATTTTTTGGAAAGTTTTGGTGCCAGGGGCACTGCCCCATACTTTAAGTGGACTACGTACCTCTCTAGCTAACAGTTGGCGAGCGTTAATTGCCGCCGAAATGGTTGGTGGAACCGATTTAGGTTTAGGTTATGCTATCTTGCAATGCCGTTGGAGTTTAGATTACCCCTCGGCTTTTGTCGCTATTTTTATTATTGCTCTAATAGGGCTAATTATTGAACGTGGGGTCTTTCGTAAAATTGAATTGCGAACTATCAAAGTTTGGGGAATGGGTAATCAGGGAGGAGACCAATGCTGGTCATAGAAGAACTTTATCATACTTACGTTAGCACAGATTCGGAACAAACACTACCGGCTTTAGCCAATATTAACCTGACAGTAGCCGATGGAGAATTCCTCTGCTTAATTGGGCCTAGCGGTAGCGGCAAAAGTACTTTGCTCAATATTATGGCCGGATTTATTACCCCCACCCAAGGAACCATAAAGCTTGATAACCGCCGGGTGAACCAACCTAGCCCTGAACGTGGTGTTGTATTTCAAGACCACAACTTATTTCCATGGCTTACCGTCTTAGAAAATGTTGCTTTTGGTTTGCACTGTCAAGGCGTTCCTCGACAGCGGGCTTATCGTATTGCTCAAGAAATGCTGACTTTAGTAGATCTAGCCGATTACTCTTTTTTTCATCCCCACCAACTTTCTGGTGGTATGAAACAACGGGTAGCCCTAGCTAGAGTATTAGTTTTAGACCCACTAGTTCTTTTAATGGATGAACCTTTTAACGCTGTTGATCCCCAAACCCGCCGCAAATTACAAGATCAACTATTAACACTCTGGAAACAGCATCGAAAAACAATTATTTTTGTTACTCACAACGTTGACGAAGCTATTTATCTGGCAGATCGAGTAGCTATTTTCGGAGCCCAACCAGGACATATTAAAACTGAAATGCAGATCACTCTACCACGACCGCGACAATCCACTACAGCGAGCTTTCAACGGTTAAAAACATATCTTTTACAGCTTATGGAGCAGAATATTCCACCGGACCTTCCCAACTTAACATCCCACCATTAACATTGTAGACCCGGCGAAACCCATTCTGAGCCAGTAAAGTAGCTGCAGTTCGACTACGATTTCCGCTCCGACAGACCAAAAAGATTTCCATTTCTTTATCTAGTTCGTCTAAATGGGATTCCAACTCTCGAACAGGAATCAATATGGCCCCTGGGATATGCCCCGCTTTATACTCGTATGGTTCCCGGACATCAATAATTAGCAGCGGATTATTTTGTTGGTAGCGGTTTAATAATTGTTGGGTCGAAATTTCTTGAAACCGCTGGGTATTAAGCCAAACCGTCACTGAGAATACCCCTATTAATAGCGCTATAATTACAATTAATAGGCTAACCTTTCTCACTTTTTATTAACCGCCTCTCCTGCTTGTTTGGCCAATAAATCGCAGCGATTGTTGTCGATATTATCAGCATGCCCTTTTACCTTAATCCAGGTAACTTCGTGTTTATTAGCCAAATCAATTAGTTTCTGCCATAAATCTTGGTTTTCTACAGGCTGTTTTTTCGCATTTTTCCAACCATTACGCTGCCAATTATTAACCCAACCTTGGTTAAAGGCGTTGATTAAATAAGCGCTATCAGAATGTAGCTGAACCAGACAAGGTTCTTTTAAAGCCCCTAAAGCTTGAATCGCCGCCATTAACTCCATACGTTGGTTAGTTGTCCCTTCAACTCCCCCGGAGAGTTCTTTTTCTACTGAACCATAACGTAAAATAACGCCCCAGCCACCGGGTCCAGGATTACCAAAGCAAGCACCATCTGTATATATTTGAACAGACTTCACCTCTTACCCACTCCACATTTTTATTATAACTTTTATAATACTTTAGATTTTACGGCATAGTCAGCTATGACTCCTGCTGTCATATTAAAAAGATTGAGGGGCCTGTCCGGCCCCTTACATTTAAACCCCTCAGCCACCGCCAAAAGAAGGGGTGCACGAACCACCTCCACTATTGGATCCGACAGATCCAAGGCGATAATCTTCATAGCGTTCCTTTTTACGGGTAGATCCGCATTGGGGACAAGCCGCTTTTTCTTTATCTTGCCAACTCACTAAAGCCGTGTATTTTTTTCGGCAATCTAAACATTCAAAATCATACAAAGGCATTTTGGTCTCCTCCTTCAGTATATTATAATATCATAATATACTATTTTCCCAGCTGATTAAAGCGAATATACGAATAAACTGTAGCAATTATTACCGGTATAAAAATGCTCAGTAACAACAAAATAAACGCTGCCTTATCTGAAAGAAGCAGGCCAAACAAAGCCACAAATCCACCGACAACCATAAGGAGTCCACCTAAACGATGGGTTTCCCGCCAAACAACCTCGCTCTCTAGTGTCCAAGGGGTGCGGATACCCAAAGTATAATTTTGGTACCTAATTTTAGGCAGGTAATTGCCCAAAACAATAAAAAGTAAAGCTACAGCCGCTAATATTATTTTACTAACCGGAACTGGCCAACCTAAAGCCGTGGCCCAGGTAATTAAACCAATTAGTAACATGAATAGCACCAGGCTCCACCGGACAGCATCCCAGGCCTTCCCATACTTAATATAATTTGCTCCCTTTGGGTCTAATCGAGGGATAAAAAGCATTAACAAATACATGCCTAGCGCCAAACTAGGTGGAAAAAATGCCCCAAAAGCCCGAGACGAATAGCTATCAACCTCTCCCTCCAAATTCCAATGGCTCGGTACTTGCTCCGGCAAATAGGGATATATAACTATGGCTGAGATTACAAACAGAACTAACAATACCCAAAGCGGCCAATCTTTATGTTGAAACATATTATTACTCCTCCTCTTGACGCAGTGCGGTCATTACCCAAGCCAAAGTATCCTCAAAAACGCTAGTATTTAACGAATAGATAATATTTTGGCCTTGACGTTCATCGGTAACCAACCCCGCTTCCTTTAGTGTATTTAAATGATGAGAAATACTGGGCTTAGTCATCACAAAATGTTGCGCAATCTCCCCGGCACTCAAATCGCCAGAACGGAGTAAACGTAAAATATCTCGGCGTGTACGGTCAGATAAGGCCCGAAAGGTTTTGTCAAAACTCATGATTCAACCATCTTCTTACCACTCCTTTAGACATTTAGAATTGTTTCTAATTATTTAATAGCATTTCTTTTTCCGGTTGTCAAGAGATCCTACAGAGGATAGGCTATTACCGTCAGGGAATTGTATTGGGAAAGGTATAATACTAAAGGAGAATTGTAACTTTGTTTTTTACTCGAACCTTACAGCTCATTGGCCTCTGCTTCCGTTTTGCCATTGAGTTATACCTACTACATAAAACCGAACGTGGCTTAAAAGGGCACCGAGCCAATCGTAGACGGGAAAAACTCTACCGCAGTCAAGCTATTCGCTATCGAAAAATAGCTACTAACTTAGGTGGCCTTCCTATTAAAGTTGGCCAATTTCTCAGTACCCGTATTGATGTACTGCCCAAACCATATATCGAAGAGTTAACTAAACTGCAGGATACGGTAGTACCGGTCCCCTTTACCCAGATCCAAGCGGTATTAATCGAGGAACTAGGCCCACTAGATAAACATTTTTCCCATTTTAACCCCGAACCTATCGGCGCTGCTTCCTTAGCTCAAGTTTATGCCGCCCGCTTAATAGATGGAACTGAAGTCGCCGTTAAAGTATTACGTCCGCAAATCGAAGAACAAATCAAAGCTGACCTCCGGGCTTTAAAATTGCTGGTTGGCTATTTAGCTAAGTACTCTTTTTTAGCTGAGCGCATAGACCTTTGGGCTGTTTATGCTGAATTTCTAGAAACGTTAAATCAAGAGCTAGATTTAACAACTGAAGCCGCTCACTTAACCAAATTCCGTCAAAACTTCAGCGGTAACCCCCAAGTTTATATCCCCTGGATCTATCCTGACTTAACTCGCCGTAAAGTATTAGTCATGGAAAAGATTGATGGTGTGAAAATTACTAATCTTACTCAGTTGCAAAAATTAGGGGTAAACCCTAATCAAATTGCTGAAGTTCTGCTTAATTCTTATATTAAACAAATAGTAGACTATGGGTTCTTTCATGCCGATCCCCATCCTGGTAATTTACTCGTTGACAAAGAAAAGCGTTTAGTTTACATCGATTTTGGCATGATGGGACGGATTAAACCGGAACAAAAACCAATTTTCCTTAAAGGGTTATCTGGACTTGTCCGTAACGATACTAAGGTTATCGTTACCGCCTTAATCGACTTAGGCTTTATTCTCCCCCATGCTGATTTAGCCGCTATCGAACGGGGTGTAGCCCTATTAATGGACCATTTTTCTTCAACCCAAATTCGAGGTTTATCCACCCAAGAAGCGCTGTGGCTCATGGAAGAGATGAGTACTTTTATCTGGGAACAACCGATTCAGGTCCCAACAAACTTTACATTTCTCGGCCGAGCGATAGGAATTATCTTAGGATTACTGGAGACTTTAGCCCCTGATCTCAATATCTTAGATCTCATTAGAGCAGCAGCCGGAGCAGATTCGGCTAAAAACGAAGAAAAGAACTGGCAATTTATTATCTCTGAGGCTACCAACTGGCTTAAAGATGCTTTTTTTCTTCCGACCTCTGTTAAGAATATGGCCACAGCTATTACTGCTGGGAAAATCCAAGCACAAGTAGATCTGACGCAAATTAACACTGAGTTAACCTATATTTCCCGCCAACTAGCCCGTCTAACCAGGCTACTCTTCTTATTAATAATTTTGATGTTCTACTTTTGGCTAAAAACAAGCCTTGGTTAATCTACAGCAATGATGGACAAATTTCCGTTTTTAACCCCTTTTTGGGTCACCAGTTCATCATTAAGCTCCCTAATCTTATTAACTGGGCCCTTGACAACTAATACTTCTAAACAATTATCGTGATCTAGATGAACGTGGACACTGGAAACAATAATATGGTGGTAATCATGTTGAATCCGATTAAGTACGGAGTCAAGGCCGATAGTATGATGGTCATAAATTAAAGACAAGGTTCCAGCGACTAGGGCATCCGGACGATTTTCCCAGTGGTATTCCACTACCGCTCTCCGAACCAAATCCGCTATCGCCTGGGAACGATTTTTATAGCCACGCAGGGCGCTAACCTCGTCAAAAGTCCGAACTAGTTCTGGATCCATGCTTACTCCGAAGCGGGTTAACTTATTCACGGGTTCTTCCCTCCCAGAAACTGCTACCACTCATTATTCGTAACCACACCTGAGAATTCCTGCGCTAGAACCCATGCCAAATAGCCTGCATTTCTAAGATTAGCTGTAATGCCGAACTACGATCTTGAGCTAAGATACTACCTTTAAGCTTAGCCAAATTCGTTTCTAGTTGGAATAAAGGCAACCGTTCCTCTGTAAAGCTCAGCCGCCTGGAAACCACAGTCCAAGCTTGCTCTAACTCTTCCCAACTAGCTAGGGCGCTCCCCCAATTTTCAGCTTGTACATCTTGATAGAGGTCATTTAGTGATTGGGCAACCTCTTGGCGGACCGGATGGCTATCCTTCTCACCGGCACCCATTATTAAAGCAAAAACTACCAACGTTACTAAAAGGCCGGCATAAATTAGTACACGCTGGAACACCTAGGTTACCTCCTTAGCCTGGACCCGGATAATCACTAACATCTGTAACCGTTCCAGAAAATAGATCATCGCCATATTTATCTACAAAAAGCTGTCCGTTAGAACTAAGCGTAGCATAAAAAACTTGTTCCATATTGTTAATACCTTGTTTATTTAGTTCCTGTTGTAACCAGGTAATATCTTTATTGATTTGATCTAAATTCCCGTAAATAACCTTACCCTCAATAATTAATTCAGTGGGAACCCCTTGGTATTCAGTAGACAGCTGCAAGTCATTAGGGGTAACCGGCTGATATTGCGACTTCTTGAGAACCGCAAGTTTCCCATCGGATTCCAGAAGCGCAAACTCCACTTGGTTTAAATCGAAAATATCTTTGCTTCGTAATTGGCTAACTAAAGTATCTACAGGTAATTGTAATTTGCCTAAATTCTGCTCCAATATTTTCCCGTTTTGGATTACTACCGTTGGTTCGCCATCAAGGATTTTATGTAACTTTCGATTTTTCATAATGACGAAGTCTAGAAATAAGATAATCGCCATCCAACTAAGCAACCCGGCCCACAAGGATAGCGGCCGGGCTGATAAATCCGTTGATAAGCTAGCGGCGATAGAACCTACGGTAATACCGGTAATATAGTCGAAGAAATTTAACTGACTAATCTGCTGTTTCCCGATGAGCCTGGCAAAAATCAAGAGTGTAACCAAAGCAATGAATGAACGTAGGACAATCTGGGTTAATTCGGTCACCATTAATCGCCTCTAATTTTGCACCTAATAGCTGTAGTATTTACTTGGAAAAGCCAGGATATAACTATTATTGAAGGGAGTGAATCTGTGTGAAGAATAGACGGGACAGTATGGTCGATGGCACCAGCTGGGAATTTCTTAAACCTGCTTGGTTAGCCCTCCACACAGTAACGATCGGAGCTTTGGCTTATTTCACCACCAAGTCGATCACCAATAAGTAGCTTCCTTTTGTGGTCACTCAAAGCTGAGTGGCCACTATTTTATGTGTCAACTATAAATAGCGCCAATAAGAACTATTTTTGAATTCCGGTTGATTCAAAACAGCAGGAAAATCTCCGGCTATTACCAATTGACCTTGATGCAGGAAAACCCCGTAATCAGCAAGGGTTTGGGCTTCACTAAAGTTGTGGGTAATTAAAATAATAGTCCGGCCTTTAGCCTTCTCTTCCAGCAACACAGAATGGAGCAGATCAATGGAATCAACGTCCAGGTTACTAGATGGTTCATCTACAAAAATCAACTCTGGTTCTAAAACCAAGGACCGAGCGATAGAGACTTTCTGAACTTCACCACCGGAAAGCCTCTTGGCATTAGCTTTAGCCAAATGCTCCACCCCTAATCGAGCTAGTGCTGCTTCAACCCGCTGGGCCCGCTCAGTTTTATTAGATACCTGACCCCGTAGTTTTAAACCCAAAGCCACATTATCAAAAACAGACATATTAAACATGACCGGTCGTTGCCAGATTAAGGCCGATCGGCACCGGTATTCCCTCAGTTTTTCTTGGGACTTAGGAACCGGAAGATCACGTAGAAAAAGGTTGCCGCCGTATTCTATATCAAGAAAAGCCAGCATACGGAGTAGGGTACTTTTACCAGCCCCATTAGGCCCCATAATAACGGTGCATTTACCAAAAGGGATCTTAATCTCATCAAGGTTAAGAACAACTTGGGTACCATATTGTTTTAATAAGTTCTGCCCAGTATAATACATTTTCTATCGCTCCCGAGCATAATTCATTACCGCATTAATAAAAAAGGAAATAAAGAGTAAAACCAAACCTAACGCTAAAGCAAACCCAAACTGACCTTTGTTGGTCTCTAAAGCAATAGCCGTAGTAATCGTTCGTGTTGAGCCTGCAATATTACCACCTAACATCATGGAAATGCCCACTTCGCCTAAAACACGTCCAAAGCCAACAATGATAGCGCCACCAATAGCGTACCGGGCCTCCCAGAGCACAAGAATAGCCGCTTGCCACCCTGAAGCGCCTAAAGAAAGTGCAGTCTCCCGGTAGGCTCCTTCCACCTCCCGGATATCATTAAGAACTAAAGCCGTTATTAACGGTAGGACCACAACAAACTGGCCAATTACAATAGCTTTCCAGGTGAAAAGTAAACCTAGTGCACCTAAGACCCCTCGTCGTGAAATTAAACCGTAAACTACTAATCCTACAACGACAGTAGGTAAGCTCAGTAAAGTATTTAATATGCTAACTAGAAACTGCTGACCTCGAAATTTTTTAGTAGCTAAAAGAAACCCAGCAGGTAAACCCAATATCGCTGCTAATATTGTAGAAATACCGGCTACTTTAAACGTCAACAGAACAACGTCCATAACTTCCTGGTCCATCGTTACTAGCAACCGTACCGCTTCATTGAGGCCTTCAGCAAAGAAAGTCACTATATCACCTTAGTTTCATTGTTATGTTCAATTAGGCATAACGCAGGCGAAATAAATATTTACAGTTTAGTAATTTTCGCTATATTTTTGGTTACTCCTGCTTATTGGGGATAAAGAGCTCATTAAAGCGTTCAATAGCAAATTGAGCTACCTCTTCTTCTAATTGATCATACTTACGCAGTAGCTCTTTGCCTTTATCAGTTAGCGTACTTCCTCCACCGTGACTACCACCAGTTTGGGAAATAACCAATGCCTCCCCCAACCGTTCTTCTGCCCGGTGAATTCTTTCCCACGCCCGTCGATAAGACATATTTAACTTTTCGGAGGCCTGATTAATTGAACCGGTCTGATCAATAGCCAAGAGTAAATTACGTATCCCTTCACCAAAGAGGACCTGTTCATCTTCATCTAGCCATAACTTAATACGAACCCTCATATTTTCCAATGCTTCCCTTTAGACCTATAAAAGTCCTGCTTAAAAATTTTGCCCCACGGGAAAGTCCGCGGGGCAGGGGTTAAGACCTATAGATGGGGGTCTATAGGAAACTTTTCCATGTTTAACCGATTAAAATCGGTAATGAGCACCTAAGCCAAGGCCAAAACCTGCTTTATAGCTATCTCCATCCCCTTCTTGGATAAAACCAAGAATTATTTCAAAATTAAGCCTTAATGGTGATTGAGCCGAAGCATTCTCCCAACCGAAAAAACCCTGTAAACCATATTTAGTATCGCTCTTAGTTATACCGCCAACAACTTCCTCCAACGCATTTAAACCAACGCCCCAGCCAAAATAGCTAGCATATGGTCCACTATTATTTAAATCATAGAGTGCACGAATCGCTAACATCTTTTTGCTACTTTGGCTAGCGCTACCATCACCCTGGGCTGAGAGATAAATAATTGGCTGGATAATCCGTTCTGGATCCAACTGATATTTTAAACTAAACCCATAGAACTGGGGTGTATATTGAACTCCAAAGGCTAGCTTGTCCGCTAATTGTTCAGCAAAAGCTACAGTTGGTACTAATATTAAGCAACTAATTACTACAGCTAGAACCAATTTTTTCAGCATTCAACCACCCTCAACCAATTAAGAGTATAACTGTTTTTTCTCCAATTAAATATTAAATCCTTTGTCTTGCCTGAAAATAAGGAATAAAATTCTGGAGAACCTGAGCCGCCAGTACATATAGAGGTTCTTTACTCATCGCTACAACCTTCCAGACAAAAGACGGTATCCACAAGCAAAAGTGGTTTCGACAGAACTCCTCTTTAACCAAACGTAAGTCAGATGCGGCTTCACCTGTCCCTACCTCCGGAATTAGCTGGGTTAAGTGAGCTAGAAACTCCAGTTCCACAGGCAGATAATCTGGAGGATAGGGATAATCTGGGGGCAAAGCCACCCCAGCCCGCCGGTACCACTCAGTTACCTGTAGCGCTACTTGATCAGCTCCTGCCAAATATGCCGATCCGTAAGGCGAAACCAGTATCCCCTGATAAGAATTAATAAATAACCGGGAGTACTCTGTAATCAAACTTTCTAGAATACTAATTTGATCATTAGGTTGTTCAGCTCCTACAATGGATTCCTGAATTGCGTTCCAAGAATCAGGGTAATCAATCCCAAGTACAGGTAGGCTATTAGCCACATCTGACAACCAGTTACCCCCATAAATCTCGGCAATAAGAGGGGCTTCGGGAAACCGAAAAACTTCGTATAGTCTCCGTAATAAAGCAACCTCTGCTAACCTCTGCCCCGTGCTATTCATCAAAGGCGATCCATCCTTACTACGAGAAATCCC
>DHRX01000140.1:11000-14511 GCA_002408345.1 Firmicutes bacterium UBA5301
TTGCAAACTTTGGGGTACAAATATTCCATCTTTACGAATCAACTGGCCGTCAAAATATATTTCACCGCCACCAAACTCAGGACGTTGGATACAAACTAGATCCCAGTGGATGGCAGAATGATTCCCGTTACTGCATTCATCATAAGTAGACCCGGGGGTAAAATGAAAACTACCAGCAATCTTTTCGTCAAAAAGGGTGTCTCCCATCGGCTTAAGAATATATGGATTGACTCCAAGAGCAAACTCACCAATATACCTAGCCCCGGCATCAGTATCCAAAATGTGATTTAGCCGCTCAGTTTCGTTAGCAGTAGCCCGGACAATCTTCCCGTTCTGGAATTCAAAGGCGATCGTATTAAACCGTTGACCCTGGTAATTTGATTCAGTGTTATAAGCCAACCTGCCATTTATCGATTCCCGGACTGGTGCGGTAAAAACTTCTCCATCAGGAATATTTTTATTCCCTGCGCACTTCACAGCCGGCTGCCCCTTAATGGAAAACGTTAAATCGGTTCCCGGACCGGTAATCCGCACCTGATCGGTTTGATTCATTAAAGCGATCAGGGGATCCATAGCCCGTGACATCTTCCCATAATCTAAAGTACAAACTGCAAAATAAAACTCATTAAAAGCAGCTGTGCTCATCTGAGCTTGTTGGGCTACCGCCGGAGTAGGAGCAATTAATACTGTCCATTTCGTATGGGGAACCCTCTGTTCCGAATGGACTGGACGGTTATATTTTTCTGCATACAACCGCATGCTTTCTTTATCTACATCAGCCAATTCAAACTGATTAAACCGTCCCCGCATTGCTACGTAAGCATCCATCTCTTTCATCATAGCTAAATCTACTGCTGCCAAGGTTGTAAACTGCTCAATAGTAGCATTCTGTAACCAATCCCGCTGAATAGAGGTATTTTGCAGCCGGTAAAAAGGGATAGCCCCTTTCTCTTTAACAGCCCTAATCATAGCCGCTACAAATTCTTCAGTCCCCTCACTACCTTCAATTAGGACTTTTTCACCTGGAGCTACGTCTAAAGAATAGTTAGCAATGTTATCCGCTAGTTTCTGCCATCTGTGTTCACTCATGTTTTTTCCAGACCTTTCCTAACTAAATTAATAAAATTATCGTAATATAGTAACCGCCTCACCGACCCACTGGGGGTTTTTAAGTAACTGCCGTCCAACCCCGATCAGGTCTACTTTGCCCTGCTGCAACAATTCTTCAGCTACTTTAGCTTGAATTATCCCACCGGTAACTAGTACCGGCTGGGAAACCACCTGCTTAATTCCGGCCGCAAAAGGTGCAAAATAGGCTTCCTTACCTTGATATACTGCTGGCCGAGATCCAGCTATCCCCCCGGAAATATCAAAAATATCGACACCAATAACCTGAAGGCGAGGGGCCAAAGCCTTTGCATCGGTTAACGTTAACCCTTCAGGCAACAAATCAGCAGCCCCTAACCGGTATAATAACAAGAAATCCGGGCCAACAGCAGCACGGACAGCCTCGGTTACCTCCATCGCCAATAACATTCTCCGCTCCCGGCTTCCACCATAAGCGTCTTGGCGCCAATTAGTTACCGGCGATAAAAATTGATTTAATAAATAGCCATGGGCACCATGAATCTCAACACCATCAAACCCAGCTTCTTGAACCCTTTTGGCTGCAGCAGCGAAGGCTTCTACTATTCCAGCAATCTCGTTAACCGTTAATTCCTGAGGGACTACCTCCGTATTCCGCGGATGGGAAATAGCCGAAGGACCAACCACTTCCATACCGGTCACTTGGTTATCAGCCGCTGAACCAGCATGATTTATCTGGGCGACAGCTATACAACCTTGGGCTTTAATTGCCGCCGCTAGCTGGGAAAGACCCGTCACTGTTTCATCACTTTCCACACTTAACTGCCGTTTCGAAGCCTGTCCCTGCTTAGTTATATAGGCATGCTCAACAATGATTAAGCCAACCCCTGCCTGAGCAAAAGAACGATAATGGGAAAGCAACTCCTCAGTAACTAAGCCCTCAGAGGTACTTTTTTCTGTGGCCAGCGGTGGCAAAACCACCCGATTCTGTAGAGTAACCCCTTGAACAGTCAACTCTTTAAATAGTAACGCCATCAGAACCCCTCCTCAAAAACGAATGGCCCCCCAAAAATCAACGGAAAGGCCATAATAATTATTCTTTTTAAGATCAGTGAATCCTCTATTCTTCAACTCGCTTTCCGGTTGATGAATGGCAAGCCCAACAAAGTTCTTGAGGATATTTTGTTCGTAAATAATAGTTATCCAAACCAGGATTATGGGGGTTGTGACAGGTAATACAGCCTGCTTTGGTTTGATCTGTTTTTTGGTCATAATCCAAGGGTAAGCGGTAGCCGTTTGTCCCTATAGCCCAATAACGGCCACGTTCATCTTTTTCGACTGGAGCATAAGTTGGCAAATGCCCTTCTCGCCCGGGATAAGGATACTCTACTCGATGCCGCCGGTGCCGTTCCGCAATACGTAAATCTGGGTGGGCAATAATCTCCGTGCCAGCTTCAGTCTTGAGCTCACCATTATGACAGCCCATACATAATCCAGACGAAGGCAACTTAATCTTACGACTTGGTTCCCAACCAAAATCATTGGCAAAAAGAGCCCGAGCAAAAACAGCTGAATGGCTTGTATGACAAACAGCACAAGGGTTACTACCTGCCATCTCAGCTAAAATCGGATAGTTTGTATTAGGACCACCGTTCTCTGGGGAGCGAAAGTCATGGGCCGTTCCTTGTACCGTACCAGCACCATAACAATACTGAACCCTCCCCAATACCAGGAAGAATAGAAATCCTATAAAAACAGCAGCTGACCTGCGTAATCGTAACATCTACCCGCTCCTTGTTCCCCTTTATTTACCATTTCGCTAGTTCCCTGCTTTTCCCTCCCAAAGGATTTAAAAGCTTTTACGGAGAATATTTCTAGCTAAAGATGGTCAAGGAGGGGAAAAATGCAGAAATTAGATGATTCGCAGATAGTTAAAGCCCTTCAAAACTGGTTACATTACGGTGTCGCAATTTTTATCGGGATACTGGCTGTTATCATTTTTATCTACGCTATTTATATCGGTTTTACCCAACTGCCCGAAGATGTGCTAACCGGAAGTCTTGATATTCTTAACAACCTTTTCTTTGTTATCATTTTGCTAGAAGTGTTATCGACAATTATTCAGCATCCGGAATCCGGAGATTTTGCCTTAAAACCTTTTCTAACTGTGGGGATCATCTCAACAGTACGCCATATATTAATGACCGGTGCTACTGTTAGTTTGCATTCCGATGGTTCTTCTGAAAAATATCTTATCGATTTAGGAGTCCATGGTTTACTGACGCTAGTATTAGTTATTGCCTATTGGATTGCTACCCAGGCTGAATTGAGCAGTAAAAAAGCACAAAAGTTAGAACAAACAAAGAAATAATGGGAAATAAAGGAAGGCGATAAGTAAAAAATGGAGCGGGCGACGGGACTCGAA
>DHRX01000090.1:0-5698 GCA_002408345.1 Firmicutes bacterium UBA5301
GATAAGCCGAACAACTACAAAATACTTTTGGGGAGAATGGAGGAGAAGTATCCAATGGCTGAGGACAAGGCTACTTGGAGAAATAATATGGGGTTAGCCCAATCTTTGAAGGGCGGTGTGATTATGGACGTCACTACCCCGGAGCAGGCCAAGATTGCCGAAGATGCCGGGGCTGTGGCGGTTATGGCTCTGGAACGCGTCCCAGCAGATATTCGGGCTGCCGGTGGCGTAGCGAGGATGGCCGATCCCATTATTATTGAGGGGATTAAAAAGGCGGTTAGTATACCGGTAATGGCCAAGGCGAGGATTGGTCATTTTGTTGAGGCCCAGGTGCTGGAAGCTTTAGGTGTTGACTTTATCGACGAGAGTGAGGTTCTTACTCCAGCCGATGATGTTTACCATATTGATAAACATAGCTTTAAAGTTCCCTTCGTCTGTGGTGCCCGTAATTTAGGTGAAGCCTTACGGCGTTTAGGGGAAGGGGCGGCTATGATCCGTACCAAAGGTGAAGCTGGAACCGGTGACGTTGTTGAGGCGGTGCGGCATATGCGGCAGGTTAACGCCGATATTCGCTTAGTTCTCCAAGCTCCTGAAGAGGAGCTAATGACTATCGCTAAAGAGATGGGTGCCCCGTATGAATTGATTAAAGCGGTACGGGAAGCTGGTCGGTTACCGGTGGTTAACTTTGCTGCCGGCGGCATCGCTACCCCTGCTGATGCGGCTTTAATGATGCAGTTAGGTTCAGACGGTATTTTTGTTGGCTCTGGTATTTTTAAGTCGGAAAATCCAGCTGAACGGGCCAAAGCGATAGTGGAAGCTACCGCTAACTACGATAACCCTGATGTTATTGCCAAGGTCTCTCGTGGTATTGGTGAGGCTATGCGGGGTATTTTTGCTGGTTCTCTGAAGGAAGAAGAACGGATTCAAAGTAGGGGTTGGTAATGAAACTAAGCTGCATTTGTGAGCAGATTCTGAAATAGTTTGAATAAATCGCCCCTGCCATCGGTGAGACGTCTGGGGCGATTTTTGTATTCAGTTAAATAGCAGAAAGTGGAGGGGTTATTAGGTGAAGGCGCACGATTTAAATGATATTCTGGATGGGGCTATTCGGAGCGTGGATCCGGAGATAGCCGATGCTGTCCGGTTAGAAGAGAATCGGCAAAATCAGAAAATTGAGTTAATTGCCTCAGAAAACTTTGCTAGCAGCGCTGTTCGGGTTGCACAAGCCTCGGTGCTAACAAATAAGTATGCCGAAGGGTACCCGGGTAAACGCTATTATGGTGGTTGCGAGTATGTTGATATTGTGGAGAATTTAGCTCGGGATCGGGTCAAGGAACTTTTTGGCGCAGAGCACGCTAACGTTCAACCCCATTCGGGCTCTCAGGCCAATATGGCAGTGTATACTGCGGTATTGAATCCAGGGGATACGATAATGGGGATGGATCTCTCTCATGGTGGGCACTTAACACACGGGAGCCCTGTTAATTTTTCGGGGCTTACCTATAATGTAATCTCCTATGGGGTTAATCGGGAAACTGAGCGTATCGATTTTGATCAAGTTCGGGAGCTGGCCTTAAAACACAAACCCAAACTAATCGTCGCTGGTGCCAGCGCTTACCCACGGATTTTAGACTTTGCCCAGTTTCGGGAGATTGCCGATGCGGTTGGAGCCTATTTAATGGTAGACATGGCGCACATAGCTGGACTGGTCGCGGCGGGGCTCCACCCTAATCCGGTGGAATACGCCCAATTTGTTACTTCTACTACGCATAAAACTTTGCGGGGTCCCCGGGGTGGAGTTATTCTAACCACTGGTGATTTTGCTAAGGCGATTGACAAAGCTATTTTCCCTGGAATTCAGGGAGGTCCCTTGATGCATGTCATTGCCAGTAAAGCGATTGCTTTTCGGGAGGCCTTAAGCAAGGAATTTAAGGAGTATCAAGAGAAGATAGTAAAAAATGCCAAGGCTTTGGCAGATGCCATGTTGGAACGTGGCTTCCGCTTGGTTTCAGGTGGTACCGATAACCACCTGATCTTAGTGGACTTAACCTCTCGGGATATTACTGGGAAAGAAGCCGAACAGGTCTTAGATTCCATTGGTATTACCGTCAACAAAAACACCATACCTTTTGAGACCCGGAGTCCCTTTGTGACTAGCGGTATTCGATTAGGAACCCCGGCGGTTACTACTAAAGGGTTAGGGCCAGCAGAAATGAAAGAAATTGCTGCTATTTTAGATAAGGTTTTGGTCCGGGAGCCTGGGGAAGAAACCCTGGTGCGTGCTGGTGAAGCAATTGCTGATTTGTGTAAAATGTACTGCTAATATGTGTAAGATATAATTATACCTAAGGAGGTTGTTGCGATGGCGGAATACCTAGAGATTCGCTGGCATGGCCGTGGCGGCCAGGGCGCTAAAACTGCCGCCCTTTTGTTGGGCGAATCCGCTGCCGCTGCAGGCAAGTACATCCAGGCCTTTCCTGAATATGGGCCAGAACGGATGGGGGCACCTGTAGTGGCGTATAATCGGATTAGTGACGAGCCCATTACCGTACACTGTAATGTTCAAGAACCTAAGTATGTAGCGGTTTTGGACTCAACCTTCGTCGGTTCAGTGAACTTTACCGACGGAATGCCTGATGATGGGGTTTTGATCATCAATACTGAGGTCAGTCCAGCGGAGATGCGAGAAACATTGGGGCTAGGCGATAGTGCCATCCAGGTGTTTACTGTCGATGCCAACAAGATTTCTCTCGAGTGTATTGGCAGAGCAATACCTAACACTCCGATGATGGGGGCTTTAATTAAGGCAACCGGATTATTGAAGTTAGAAGATTTGCTAGAAGATACTGAACGTAAACTAGCTAAGAAGTTCCGGAACAGACCCGAGGTAATTCAAGGTAACCTCAAAGCCATTCGGCGTGCTTACGAGGAGGTGCGTGGATAGTGGGAAACGAGAACAAAATACCTGGTTGGAAAGATATGCCCCGAGCGGGAATGATCTTGGAATCAGGTAATGCCCTAGAGTTTGAAACCGGTGATTGGCGAGTTCTGCGACCGGTCTGGCGTGAGCCCAACTGTATTCAGTGCCTATTTTGCTGGGTTTACTGCCCGGATAACGCGGTATCAGTTGAAAACGGTAAAGTTACCGGCTTTGACTACGCGCACTGTAAAGGTTGTGGTATCTGTGCTACTGAATGCCCGGGGAAAGTTGACCGGGAAACTAAAGAAAGGCACAAGGCGATTGAAATGGTGCCAGAAAGTGAATTCCGCGACTAGTCCGGGAAAGGAGGAAGCAGAGTGAAAAAGACAGTTGCTTACACTGGTAATGAGGCGGTAGCTTTCGGGATGAAGCAAATTAACCCGGATGTAGTAGCCGCGTATCCGATTACACCTCAGACTGAAATTGTCCAGATTTTTTCGAACTTTGTGGCTGATGGACTTGTTGATACAGAGTTTGTCACCGTAGAAAGTGAACATAGTGCTATGTCGGCAGTAATTGGTGCAGCTGCAGCTGGTGCTCGTTCGATGACGGCTACATCTAGTGCTGGTTTAGCTTATATGCATGAAGTTGTATATATTGCCGCTTCGATGCGTTTACCTATTGTTATGCAGGTGGTCAACCGGGCTTTAAGCGGTCCGATTAATATTCACTGTGACCACTCTGATGCCATGGGAGAGCGAGATTCCGGTTGGATTCAGATCTATGCTGAAAACGCCCAAGAGGCTTACGATAATTTACTACAGGCCCACCGGATTGCTGAGCATCCTGATGTTATGTTACCGGTCATGGTTTGTATGGACGGTTTTATTATTAGCCATGCGTTAGAGAATATTGAACTTAACGACGATGCGTTTGTTCAGGATTTTGTTGGTAGCTATCAGCCTGATCATTACCTCTTAGATGTAGAAAACCCTTTAACGGTCGGACCTTTGGATATGTTTGATTATTATTTTGAGCACAAACGGCATCAAGCTGAGGCGATGCGTAAAGCCAAGCAGGTAATTATTGATGTCGGTAAGGCTTATGGAGAGAAGACTAACCGTAGTTATGGTTTATATGAAACCTATCAGCTAGCAGATGCTGAAACAGCTATTGTAGTTATGGGTTCTACTGCAGGCACTGCTAAAGCAGTAGTTAATGAGCTGCGGAAGCAAGGTCAGAAAGTTGGTCTGTTAAAACTGCGGAGTTTTCGGCCTTTTCCACATCAAGAACTAGCCCAGGAACTACAACATCTCAAGGCGATTGCCGTACTAGATCGGGCCGATAGTTTTAATGCTTTTGGAGCACCGTTATTTACACAGACCCGAGCGGCTTTATATGATCTACCAGATCGGCCCCAGATGATTAACTATATTTATGGTTTAGGTGGTCGTGATTGTGATCTAAGCCAAATCGGCCAGGTTTATCAGGATTTGCAGCAGGTTGTCGCCCAAGGTCACGGCGGCGAAATCGTTCGTTACTTAGGGGTTAGAGAATAGGCCTCGGTACGTAACAGATTTTTGGGGGAGGGAAAAACTTTGGCTACTCTGAAAGAATTAGCCCAGAGGCCAGAGCGGTTTACCGGTGGACATCGGGCATGCGCAGGTTGTGGTGCACCTATCGCTGTTCGTCAGGTGTTAATGGCCTTAGATCCGGAAGTGCCGGTGATTACCGCTTGTGCTACGGGCTGTTTGGAAGTTACGACAACTATTTATCCATATACCGCTTGGCGGGGTAGTTTTATTCATAGCGCTTTTGAAAATGCGGCAGCTACGATTAGCGGCGTGGAGACGGCTTATCTTGCTCTAAAAAAACGGGGTAAGATTGTCGATAAACCGATGAAATTTGTGGCCTTTGGTGGAGATGGTGGTACTTATGATATTGGTTTCCAGTCCCTTTCTGGGGCTATGGAGCGGGGGCACGATATAGTTTATATCTGTTATGATAATAACGCCTACGCTAATACCGGTATTCAGCGGTCTAGTGCTACCCCGCGGGGAGCGAGTACTACAACTACCCCAGCGGGTAAAGTAATTCCGGGTAAACCACAAAATCGTAAAGATCTAACCGGAATTATGGCAGCCCATAATATTCCGTATGTGGCTCAGGCCAGTATTAGTCACTACATGGACTTAACACGTAAAGTAGAGAAGGCTTTTAATACTCCAGGGCCAGCTTTTATTAATATTCTTAGCCCTTGCCGATTAACCTGGGGCACTCCACCAGAAGAGACGATTGATGTGGCTAGACAGGCGGTAGAATGCTGCTTCTGGCCGCTCTATGAGGTGGAGAATGGCAACTGGCGGTTAACCTATCAGCCAAGAGAACGGGCTTCTTACAGCGATTGGCTCAAGCGACAAACCCGGTTCAAACACCTTTTTAAACCAGAAGTTAAGCAGGAGTTACTTCAAGAACTGCAGGCAGAAGTAGAGGAGCGTTGGGCTAAACTTCAGGCTCGCTGCGGCAGCGAAAACAAGTAATTCTTAAAGTAATGGTTCTGCTGTAGCAGATTATTGGCCGCCCTTGCAGGTATTTTAACCAAGGGTGGCCAAGTTTTTTAGGATAAATGGTAATAATAGCTACGAGAAGGAGCTGAGATCGGGTGCTAGATTTAAAATTTGTACGGAGTAACCCTGAAGCGGTTCGGGAAGGGATGCGGAAGAAAAGGGCAGAAGCGCCCCTTGATGAACTGTTGGCTCTAGATGAGCAACGGCGTCG
>DHRX01000090.1:6009-6158 GCA_002408345.1 Firmicutes bacterium UBA5301
TTGTTAGCGATCCCTAATATACCTCATGCTAGCGTACCTGAGGGTGATGATGAGACTGATAATGTTGAAGTCAGTCGCTGGGGCGAGCCGAGGCAGTTCGGTTTTGAGCCTGTGGCCCATTGGGATTTAGGGGTAAACTTAGATATTCT
>DHRX01000132.1 GCA_002408345.1 Firmicutes bacterium UBA5301
CCACCCCGTTTATAATGGGTTAAATCGGTGGAGAAAAACCAATGATGCACGTTAAGTTTATTTTCCTCTACCCAAGTATACAGCTCTTCAAGGGTTGCACCATTATCCCGCCGATCAGCAGCCGTAGCGGTAAGTAGACCATAACCAGATGATGCACCTAATGAATCAACAATTAAAATCTTTCGATCAGGATATTTCGGTAAAAGCTCATCCCGGGCAATACAGGCTGAATTGTAAGATCCTGATAAACCACTGGAAAGGGAAATATGTAAGATATCCTTGCCTTCTTTTAAATACGGTTCAAAAAAACCGATAAACTGCCCTACGTTCACTTGGGAAGTAGTTGGCATCGCTCCAGCGGCGATCCTACCATAAAACTCTTCAAAAGACATGGTCTGTCCCAGATCGTCGGGGTATTCTTTCCCATCAATATTGTAGTGAAAACAAACAAAAGGGATATTCCTTGCTTGGAAGTACTCATATGGCATATCCGCCGTAGAACAACAAGTTAAAACATAACTAGACATAGGCAATGCCCCTTTATACCAGGATATAAACCTGGATATGTTATTCTTCCTGTTTTGCGCATTCGCTTAATTTTCCACTATCTCCTGCATAAACAGTTATAAGTCCTCATAAATTCGCCTGTGCCCGGCATAATCCGCTATATAAACCGCCCAGTTGCAGTAGTTCGTTGTGCTTTCCTCTTTCTACTACCGAGCCGTCTTTAAGGACCACAATCTGGTCCACATCCTGGACAGTAGATAAGCGATGGGCAATTATTACTGTAGTTTTATTCATTTTGAGCCTGTCCAATGCTTCTTGGATTAGCGCCTCAGTCTGGGTATCAACCGCTGAAGTTGCTTCATCTAAAATAAGGATAGGAGCATCCTTCAAAATCGCTCTGGCGATAGAGATCCGCTGCTTCTGCCCCCCCGAAAGTTTTACCCCCCGCTCACCAACCTCTGTCTCATACCCGTTGGTCAACGACATAATGAATTCATGAGCATTAGCAGCTTTAGCTGCGGCAATAATCTGCTCTTTACTGGCATCCGGTTTACCAAATAGGATGTTATCCCGTACCGTACCGTTAAAAAGGAAGACATCTTGTGAGACCAAGCTTACCTGCTCTCTAAGGGAAGATATTCTAATTGTCCGAAGATCATGTCCGTCTAGAAAAATACCACCTGAATCCGGGTCATAAAACCTAGGGATTAGGCGAGCAATAGTAGTCTTACCCACTCCGGTTGGCCCTACCAGAGCCAGAGTTTCCCCGGGATTAACTTTAAACGAGACCTCTTTTAGAACCGGCTCATCTTCGCTATAACCAAACCCCACCTGTCGAAATTCCAGCTCCCCTTTGACCTCTTCCAATACCAGGGCACCAGGTTCATCAACTATGTCTGGATCCTGGTTGAGTACTTCTAACACCCGATCGGCACTGGCTAGCGCCTGCTGTAGCCCTTCATTGATTTTTCCCAACTCCGCTATGGGCCCGTAAAAGAGTCCTAAGTATAAAAGGAAGGCCACCAAATCTTGTAGCGGCAGTTCTCCTCCCAATGCCATTCTGCCGCCCAAAAAAATAACGATAACCGTACCGGTACTGGAAATGAATTCAATGGTTGGGTGGAATGCATTACTCAGCTTTAGCGCCTTAAGGATAGCCCTGGTATGCGTAGAAATAAACTCCTTGGTCTTGGCGCTGGCATCTTCCTCCCTGGTAAAGGCTTTAATCTCCGTGATACCGGTGAAATTATCCTGCAAAATAGAGTTTACTTCGGCAATCTCTTTCTGCGCCTCTCTAAACAAAGGGCGAGATACTCTGTTGAACTTCAGAGCCAGCCACGCCAATAAAGGCATTGGAATCAACGTATAGAGAGCTAGCCTGATATTCATGGAAAAAAGAACCACCGCAATCCCAATGAGCATTAACCCATTAACGATAATAGTAGGGATGGCATGGGCCAATAGGTGCTCGAAGGTACGCGTATCATTGATAACTATGGACATTAACTCACCGGTCTGTCGATCTAAGAAATACCGTAAAGAGAGTTTTTGAATATGATCGTAAAGGTGTTGTCTAATCTCTTGTAGGATCTTCCAAGCTGCATAATGCGATAAATAGTTGGTTCCAAACTGGAAGATAGCCCTGAGCACATAGATAACCACAATTAGCATAGCCAGAGTATTAATGCGACCGATCGTTCCCTGGCCAGATACCCCTTCAGTTACCGTCTGGATAAGGTTCCGAATCATCCAAGGCCCAGATATATTCATTGCCGTCACCAATACCATACATAAGACGGCTATCCCTAGAACCCATTTGTAGGGCCGGATAAAATCAGCAAAAACCAGTAGTGTTTTCATTGGTTCCTCCTGTTCCACTTACCATAGATATATACTTTGCTACCTATGCAAAAATCCTTGCTCCTACAATCCATATCCTTAAAATTGACCATCTCTCTGCCTCGCCATAAGTGGAAGGATTCGTAATATTCTTACAGAAGGTGTGTACTTAATAACGACGAATGGAGGAAAACGAATGACAAAGCTGCATGGGTCCACTATCATGGGGATTTTCTTAATTTCTATCTTGTTTCTAAGCGGATCGCTTCATTGCTTTGCGAATTTCACAGTTGATATAGCAGAATTTGAGGCCGAACTCTCGAAACGATTTTCTGATTCGAACAGAGTTTCACTTGTCAAGTGGTTTCCTTTGGAGTATTGGGAGGTTAATCTTAGAAATAACCCTTCGATTACCCCAAGCCAAATAGATTCTATATTACAAGTTCTTAATCCATATACCATTATTGCGGTGTTAGATGGGAAGATCGGTCCCTTTGGGGGAATTAATTTTTCAACCAAGGAAGAATTGCAAGCAACAATAAAGATATATAGTTCCGGCACCTATAGGTCTCCTTATCTTCTGGAAGAACTCAGTCCAGACCTTAGAAGTTTGGTGGCTACCCTGGGTGCATACTTCGCAGATGTCATAGGTACCGCAGGGGAGAATTTGCATCTTTTCATATTCCCTGCTGTAGACACGACAGGAACACGCTTGGTCAACCCGTCTAAACCAGGATCTTTCTCTGTGTTTCTTGATGAAGAAGAGTTTCGATGGCGCTTGCCGTTGGGCTCGCTGTCTCCAGCTAAGTATTGCTCGACCTGCGGCGAAAAGCTAAGTGGTTCCTATCTATACTGTCCTTACGACAGCACAAAACTCATTCAAGATTAAACCGAAAAAATCACCCGTCTAATGAAGTACCAAAAAACTCCTTGTTGCTAGTAGTGGCTCAAGGAGTTTCTATTGTATCAATATTTAAGTTCTTTTATGGTGGAGGCGGTGGGAGTCGAACCCACGTCCGAAGAGGTACAAACAGAAGCTTCTCCGAGCGCATCCTATCTGTTCAGTTTTGCTACTTCATTCGCAGATAGGCAAACCCTGAAGCAGCTATCCCGGTAAAGTTTCCCTTTCTCCCCGCCGAGAGCCAGAGGAAAGGTAGTCGGTTTTAATGACGCCCTGATTCCAGATTACCGACGAATCTGGAGAGGACGGCTACTTAAATCTAATTAAGCAGCTAATGCGTAATCGTAATCGGCATTTATAAGCCGTACCACCCGTTTAACGAGTCTGGCGGAGAAACTCGGCTCGCTACTCCTGCTCCTACTCTCCCCGTCGATTCCAAGCGCCCCCATATTCACTTTTCAATAGTCTATTCCTAAAGGCAACATGATAGTTACCCAGGAAATTAATTATACCATTCTTTTGCTTCTAGCTCAAGAAAAAGAGCGGGGTCCTGTTAATCAGCCCCCGCTCTCCTCTTCCCCAATTATCCTTAAAATTCAGGTGCAACAGGTGCAATGTAATTTGGTGTTGTATTATGAATAACTATTTCATCCTGAGTAAAGTCCCCTGCCCCAATTTCCTCGTTCATTGCTGAGAAGACCGGCAAATCGCCCTGAGTCAGACCATAGTTACCAAGTAGATCTACTTTAGCCGGGTGACATAGAGCACAGAACTTATCAACAGCTACCCCATCTTCAGAATCTACCCGTAAGTATTTGTAGTAAGGGTTAGACGGGTGAGGCTCGTGACAGCTAGTACATTCAAACGTACCGTCAATTAAGAGGTTATCAGTGAAGTTAGCAATCGTTTTGTTAGGTGTGACGCCTACCGGGTGAGTCGTAGTTAAAAAGATAGGCATAAAACCCTGACCACCATTTTCCGGGGTTTCGTGGCAACCAAGACAGAGAGCAGATACACCAGCTATCTTTCCGTCCCGTGGGTTATCAACAGTAGGATTATTAACAGCAAATGCCTTTTCACCTACCGCATAGTGAATGTTATGACATCCGGTACAACCAATAGCATCGTGGGCTCCAGCTGCTAAGGCCGTTACCCCCCAGGCCATTACAGCCAATAAAACCAAACAAGAGATGAGACCGACTTTGCGCATAATACAACGTTCCTCCTTAAAAAATAGGCTATATGTTATATATTACCACCTGGAGGAACTTAATTCAACCAAATTCAGGACATTTGTCTCTTGCTAAAAAGGATTTATTACCTATACTAGCGAATTCCATTCCCAGTTGCCTGCACATACTAGTGTAGGTCGACTTTTTTAGGAGGTACAAGAATGCGTCAGAACTACCTATTTTTTAGAATGTTAATCTGTTTAACCCTTTTGCTTTGTATCGGCGGTATAACCTTAGCCGCTGGTTTATCAGGATCAAAACATGATTTTACCCGGGATGACCCAGATAACCCATTTCGGGGAACAACCAAGGGTTGCACACCCTGCCACCGTTTTGTCAATTCGCCACCGAGAGCAACTATCAATGGAGAGCCGGTAGAAGTTAAAGCTTCTCGGGTCTGTTTAGCCTGTCATTCAAAAAGTTGTGAAAGATTCGAAGAAAAGGTAGAACGTAAATTTGCTAGAGATTTTACCTTCCAACACCCCGTTGATGTTCCAATGCCTACTAATTCCACCGAATTTATTCCCATTTCTGCCGCTAAAGCTAAGGGAATCATCTTTTACGGCGAGCAAAATCTTATTGGCTGTACTAGTTGCCATGATACCCATAACGCCAAGGGATATGCTTTCTTTTTACGTGATGAAATGGACCAAGGGCAACTCTGTTGCTGCTGCCATAATAAGTAGCGATACTATGCTATTCTTGGTTTCGAGCGCTGAAGGCACGTTGAATTTCTCGATCAACTTGTCGTTTCTTTAAGTCTTCACGTTTATCGTAAATTCTTTTACCTTTAGCCAGCGCTAACTCGACTTTGGCATAGCCACTTTTGATATATAAGGTTAACGGGATTAAAGTTAAACCCTTCTCTTGGGTTTTACCGATTAACCGCCGAATCTCTCCCTTATGTAATAACAGTTTGCGTGGCCGTAGCGGATCGTGGTTCTCCCGATTCCCAAAGTCATACGGGCTAATATGCATATTATATAGGTAAATTTCTCCGTTTTCGATTCGAGCAAAACTATCTTTTAAGTTAACCCGTCCGCCACGAACTGATTTTATTTCAGTGCCTTTTAAGACAATCCCGGCTTCCATGGTCTCCAAAATATGGTAGTCATGCCGAGCCTGTCGGTTTGTTACCAATGGACGACCAGCCTCTGCCACCTTGGTCACTCCTCTCTTACAGCCCTAGATCAGCGCTAATAGTTTGCATACTTTCAAGGCCGATTTGGATAAACTCTGCTAATTCTAGACCTAATTCTGCACAAGAACTAATCTGTTCCCGATTAGCACCCCGGGCAAAAGATTTTTCACTAAACCGGTTGAGAATAAACTCCGTATCTATAGAAGCTAATTTTTTATCTGGATGGATTAAAGCTGCTGCCACAATAAGCCCGCTTAGAGGATCTGCCGCATAAAGCGCCTTATCCATTTTCCGATTACGAGACAAACCATGGACCTCATTGTGGGCCTTAACTGCATAAACAATATCCGGATCTACACCTAGCTCACTCAGCATTGCGGCCCCTTTAATACTATGTTCCTCAGGTTTATCCGCAGTCATATCGTAATCAATATCATGCACTAACCCAGCTAAAGCCCACCGATCTGGGTTCTCGTCTAAGCGCTGGGCCAAACCTCGCATAATAGCCTCTACCGCCAACATGTGTTTGAGTAAGTTCTTATTCCGTACATTGCTCTTAACAGCTGCCAGAGCATCATCCCTCGTGATCAATTACTGCCACCTCCGGATCTCTTCCATATAAAGAAAAATGCGCCCTAAAGCGCATATTCTCCTCCCAATTTTAGCGATTATGTTTAATAGATAACCGCAGCAATAATCGATGAAACCATAAAAACAATTGCTAAAATGGTAGTGGCTTTAGTTAAAACTGCATCAAGGCCTTTTTCTTTAGCGAAAAATAGCTGGGCTCCGCCACCTATCGATCCTAAGCCCTCGCCTTTACTCGATTGCATAGTTACTACAATAATTAACGCCACAGAGACAAGTATCTGAAAAGCGTAGAAAAAAGTTTTCATGGGCGTCTTTTTCCTCCCTTAACAGTCTGCACACAATAAATTCTTGGTTCTCGTGCCAAGTATACCATACTTAATTCAGGCTGCCAAGGTTTATGCCCGCCGCAAATTATAGAAAGCTTCCCCACCAAGATACCTGGCGATATCGTCTAATTCATCTTCGATACGCAGAAGCTGGTTATATTTGGCCACCCGATCGGTACGGGAAGGAGCACCGGTTTTAATCTGTCCAGCATTGGTAGCCACCGCAATATCAGCGATCGTGGTATCCTCAGTTTCTCCACTCCGATGAGAAACAACAGCGGTATACCCTGCCCTTTTCGCAGTTTCTATCGCTTCTAGGGTCTCAGTCAAAGTGCCGATCTGGTTAACTTTAATCAGAATAGAGTTAGCTACCCCTTCTGCAATCCCCCGGTTCAGCCGCTGGGTATTGGTAACAAAAAGATCGTCACCTACCAGCTGCACCTTTTGCCCTAAAGCTGCGGTTAGTTTAGCCCAATCCTCCCACTCATCTTCGCTCAAAGCATCTTCAATCGAGATAATCGGATATTTTGCTGTTAGCTGAGCATAATACTGGATTAGCTCTTCAGCAGATAAAGACCGGTTCTCACCAGCAAAGTGATATTTACCATCTCGGAATAGTTCCGTCGCAGCTACATCCAAGGCTAAAGCGATATCATTGCCAGGAGTAAAACCAGCTTTTTCAATAGCGGTAATAATCACCTGCAATGCCTCTTCATTAGAGGATAAGTTAGGGGCAAAACCACCCTCGTCACCAACAGCTGTATTTAAGCCCTTACTTTGAAGAACTTTCCGTAGAGAATGGAAGACCTCTACAGCCATTCTCAGCCCTTCACTAAAGGTGCTCGCTCCTACCGGCATAATCATGAATTCTTGTAT
>DHRX01000011.1:0-137 GCA_002408345.1 Firmicutes bacterium UBA5301
TTGTTATCACCGATGGCAATATGAACCGTACCTAAAACTTTCTCATCTTCTAAGGGGCTACCACAGAGTTCAGCTTGGTCGTTGGTACCGATACCCAGCTCAGCAATGTTCCGGGCCGGCTGACCAAAAGGCTTAAT
>DHRX01000011.1:369-2573 GCA_002408345.1 Firmicutes bacterium UBA5301
GCACCTCCGGTAATATCGGTAACATACCCGTCCTTCACATTGAATGTAATTGGATCTTTGTCTAATATCCCAGCTCCAGACATCGAACCATCAACAACAAAAACACCATTGGCGGTACCTTCGACCGGAGCGATAAAAGCTTCGCCGGCTGGAAAGTTACTAAACAAACCGGGTTCCCGCACGATGCCGGTATCAGGATAGCCTTGCCGCCCTTGAATATCCATAGTAATATCGGTACCGGCCGGTGTCGTCACCCGGACCCGTTTACCATTGGTTAAGACTTCTGCCACCTTATTACTAATCTTAGCGATCCGCTCGTAGTTACCTTGTAACGCCCGTTCTAAGCTGTCCGGTAGAATACCTGGTAAAGTAAAAATCCGGGCTCCCGCTTCGTTGGCCGCCTTCCGAGCCGCGGTATGAGAAAGGGACTTACTAGTTGGCGCCAAAACCACAGCCGCCTTACGCATCGCTTCTGCTACCATCGCTGGTGGCTCAGCGCCATTACTCTCCCGGGGTACAATTTCGACAATCGCAGCATCGGCCTGCAAATCTTTGGCCGCCTGCCAGAGCAGTTCACCAATCTCTCGTAATGGTTCATCGGTAACAATTAATACTTCTTCTCCCCTTTGGACACCTAAGCAGGTTTCCAAGATACGGGTCGCATCACCCTGTAACCGACTAAGATCTTTCATCCTCACATTACTCCCCTCGAATTTTTTCAACAAATGCAGCAATGCGGCGACAACCTTCCTCGATATCAGCTCTGGAAGTAGCGTAGGATAAACGCATATGTCCAGGAGCACCGAAGGCCTCGCCAGGAACTGTAGCTACCAATGCTTCAACTAGTAAATCACGACAAAATGTTTCCGAGTTCTGAAAGCCCGGTAAACCCCGGAGATCCACAAAAAGATAAAAAGCCCCTTGGGGCAAAGCCACTTGCAGACCAGGGATAGCTCGCAGCAAATCATACATCACTTCCCGCCGTTCCTGAAAAGTCATTGCCATATTAGCTAACTCTGGAAGGTCCTGAGTTAATGCAGCTAATGCCGCATATTGGCTGACCGAAGCGGCGTTAGAAGTAGCATGACTCTGGAGATCACTCATCCCCTTAATAATTGCCTCCGGCCCTACCGCCCAACCTAATCGCCAACCGGTCATGCTAAAACTTTTGGAAACACCGCTAACCACTACCGTCCGCTCTTTTACTCCAGACAAGGCTAGCGTCGGTAAGCACGTATGGACACCGGTATAAACTAAATCTTCATATATTTCATCGGAAATTAACAGTAGATCATGTTTTAGGGCTAGTTCCGCCAAAGATTGGAGTACTTCCCGGGGGTAAACCGCCCCGGTTGGGTTATTAGGAGAATTGATCAGAATTGCTTTGGTTTGGGCTGTAATAGCGCTAGCTACTAGCCCTGGATCGGGAATAAACCCGGTAGTTAAATCGGTCTGAACCGCAACCGGTACACCACCGGCTAACTTAATCTGTTCCGCATAACTTACCCAGTAGGGGCTAAAGAAAACAACTTCATCCCCAGGGTTCAAAATAGTTTGAAAAAGATTATATAAAGCTTGCTTACCCCCAATAGTTACTACCACTGCATCAGGGTCATAGAGCACGCCATATTTTTCTTGGTATCGCCGAACAATAGCCGCCCGTAGTTCAGGGATGCCCGGTGTTGGTGTATACTTAGTTTTCCCGGCCTGTAAAGCTTTTATCGCTGCCTCAACTATTGGGAGCGGGGTAGGGAAGTCCGGCTCACCGGTAGCAAAGCTTAAAACCGGTTTGCCCTGGGCCTTATACTCTTTAGCCAGAGTATTGATACGTAACGTAGCTGACGGCATCAACCCCCTGACCCTGCCTGAGATCCATTGTTCATGCTCCGTCATAATGCTGCCTCCGTCTTGCCGCTATAATTGCGCTATAGTTGATAGAGGTTTTCCGCGGGGATCACGTTAATCCCTGCTGCTGCTAAAACCGCTGTTGCCTGGTTAGGGTCTCCGACCCGGAAAATTACCAGAGCATCATCAGAGGCTTTTTCTACAAAAGCATACATATACTCTACATTAATCTTCTCCGCCTGCAGAATTTCCAGCACCTCAGCTAAACCACCGGGATGATCGGGTACTTCTACGGCTATAACCTCGGTCTGGCTGGCCGAAAAACCATGTTCAACCAAAAGTTCCACTGTCCGAGCTGG
>DHRX01000011.1:2728-5606 GCA_002408345.1 Firmicutes bacterium UBA5301
CACTGTCCGAGCTGGATCATCGACGATAATCCGTAAAATACCGTAGTCTTTGGTATCGGCCACCGACAGGGCCCGAATATTAATGTTACCCTGACCAAGAATCCGACTAACCTCGGCTAGTCGCCCAGCTTTGTTCTCCAGGAATATTGAGACTTGCTGTACGCCCATCTCATTCTTCCCCCTTCGCTCTGTTATAGAGGTTTCTTCTATCTACTACCCGTTGAGCCTTGCCAGCCCCCCGGGGAATGGTCTGGGGTTCTACTAATTTAACCTTGAGATTGATACCTAAAGTTGTCTGAATAGCATGGGTAATCTTAGCCGCCAGCTCTTCTAACCGTTTAACCTCGTCTAAAGCGATCGATGCCGGTACTTCCACCCATAATTCAGCGGTATCCAAAGCCCCTTTCCGATCGACTACTAGCTGGTATTGAGGTTCAATGCCACCGACTGACAACAACACCGACTCAATCTGGGAGGGAAAGACATTGACCCCTCGGATAATCAACATGTCGTCGGTTCTGCCCATCACTTTGGCCATCCGGACAAAAGGTGAACCGCAGGAACACTGGCCCTGGTTAAGAACGGTAATATCACCGGTACGGTAGCGGAGCAGCGGCAAAGCTTCTTTAGTTACTGTTGTAATCACCAGTTCACCGGGTTCTCCTAAGGGCAAAACCTGCCCAGTAGCCGGATCAATAATCTCAGGGATAAAGTGATCCTCATACAAGTGTAGCCCATTCTGAGCTGTACATTCACAGGCGACACCAGGCCCCATAATCTCGCTAAGACCGTAAATATCGACGGCTTTTATCTCCAAGCGGTTCTCGATCTCCCGACGCATCTCTTCAGTCCACGGTTCGGCACCAAAGACCCCTACCCGTAAGTTTAAATCAGCTGGACGTACCCCGAGCTGTTCCATGGTTTCAGCAATAAATAGAGCGTAAGAAGGGGTACAAGCCAGCACTGTAGTGCCAAAGTCCTGCATCAACTGAACCTGTTTAGCCGTATTACCACCAGAGATAGGAATAACGGAAGCTCCAAGACACTCAGCTCCGTAATGCATTCCCAGCCCCCCGGTAAACAAACCGTAACCGTAAGCTACCTGGATTACGTCATCAGGACCGACACCGGCAAAATGTAGGGCCCGGGCCATTAGCTCCGACCAGGTTTCGATATCCTGTTTGGAGTAGCCGACTACGGTAGGACGACCGGTAGTTCCTGAAGAAGCGTGAATACGCACTACCTGACGCATATCCACAGCAAACAACCCGAAGGGGTAGTTATCCCGCAGATCGCTTTTCCGGGTAAAGGGCAACCGGGACAAATCAGTAATATCTCTGACCTGATCTGGGGTTATACCCATCTCCTTCATGGCCTTCTGGTAAAAGGGCACATGCTGGTAAACTCTGTCGACTACATCGATTAAACGCTGACTCTGCAAATGTTCTAACGCCGCCCGGTTCCGAAAGGGCAGTGGGTTCATATTGATACGCTCCTCCCCTACTCACTACTAGCACTATATTTATGCGTTAAATTCGGTGATAAACTGCAAAAACTCAGCTAAATTTCCTTGATAATCTGGTTTGAAATTGACCCCATCCCGGGGGATCAGGTAGTCTTGTACTAAATAAGTTTGCAGACCCAGCTCTGCAGCAACTAGGTCTTCATAAGCATCATTGCCTACCATCATACACTCTTGACCTTCGAGACCCAGCAGCTCCAAAATCTCAGCATAATAGCCAATTTGGGGCTTACAAAAGTGCATTTTTTCGTAGGTAGTCACTAACGCAAAGGGGTAGTCATGAAGACCGATCCAACGCAACCGTTCCTCAATAGCTGTCGTTGGGAAAACCGGATTGGTTGCAACAACTACCTGTAACCCTTTATCTCCTGCGGTTTCAACAATCTTTTTGCTGAGTGGGGTCGGAAACGTATGTTCCTTTAACTCTGGAAACCGAGTTACATAGAAATCATCGACCACCGGTAGGAGCTTGTCCGCCGGAACATCGACCCGTTGGAGAAAGTCGGCCCAAAAAACCTCTTGGTTACTTACCTTTTTATCGGTATCCCGAATCATTACTTCTGTTGCCGCCATTAGGTGCTCTGTAAATTGCCGTGGGTCGGTAAGGTGAGCTACATGCTGACCAATGGAACGAAGATACTGTCGTAAAAAAGCATCGGTATCCATCGGTAAGAGGGTACCGTCTAAATCGAGCAGTAAAGCCTTGAGCATGCCATCTCCTCCTTACAATTGGGCGATAACCGCTTCGGTATACTCGGTGGTACTAGCGGTTCCGCCAAGATCCGGGGTTACCTGCTTACCGGCAGCAATAACCTGCTGGACAGCATTACGGACCCTAGCCGCTTCAGCCGTATATCCTAGATGCTCTAACATCATCCCGGCGCTGAGGATCAATGCCGTAGGGTTAGCCGTATTAGTACCGGCGATCTGGGGCGCACTACCATGTACCGCTTCAAAGATAGCCACCGCATCACCGAGGTTAGCCCCAGGAGCTACCCCTAGCCCCCCAACTAAACCGGCGCAAACATCAGAAACGATATCACCAAAAAGATTAGGGAGCACTAAAACATCAAACTGAGTCGGATCCAAAACTAGGCGCATACAGAGAGCATCAACAATAACTTCTTCATATTCGATCTGGGGATACTCGTTAGCCACTTGCCGGATGGCCTCTAAGAAAAGCCCATCACTTAGTTTTAAAATATTGGCTTTATGTCCGGCGGTTACCTTCCGACGCCCGGCAGCTTGGGCAAATTCAAAGGTACGGCGGGCGATCCGCTGGCTAGCCTTGCGGGTAATAATGCGGATACTCTCAGCAGCATCTTCCCCTACCATATGTTCAACCCCTGCGTACAG
>DHRX01000017.1:0-978 GCA_002408345.1 Firmicutes bacterium UBA5301
TAAGTTTAATGAAATCCCATCGCTATGCGCAATTAAGCGGATCACTTAAGTTAGCGGTGGGTTTGTTGCATCCGGCCCAACGCAAATATTTGCACCTTTCGCATTTAAAAGAAAAAATAGTCGATATTAACCGAGGGTTTACCCCAGATCTAGTTATTGCCGACTGCCGAAAGACTTTTCTTACTCATGGGCCGACCCAAGGGACCATAATAGAGCCAGAGCTAATTTTAGCTTCTGCTAACCAAGTGGCTTTAGATTGGGAAGGGGTTAGGCAGCTCCAAAAAGCACCTGACCAATTGCGGACCTTAACATACGCTGTTGCTGCTGGGTTAGGGCCGCCAACCGGTGCTTACCAGGTGGTAGCTCCAGATGTGCAACCGGATATCCACAAACTGGTCTAAGCGATCGCCCCTTGGCCAGCCGCGTATCCGGTGGAAAAGGCGGCTTGGATGTTATATCCACCGGTCTCTCCATCTAAATCCAGAATTTCTCCGGCGAAAAAGAGCCCTGGTCTAACCTTAGACTCTAAGGTTTTAGGGTTTACTTCCGTTAGCGCTACACCGCCAACGGTAATTTGCCCGCTATCGGTAGAGGGTAGCTCCGGGACAGTTAGGGTAGCCCCCTTCAAAAAATTGGTCAACTGTACTACCGCTTTTTTGGAGATTTGAGCTCCGGTGCTAGTCGGGTCTAAACCCGCTTGTCGCAGGATAACTGTAGCTACCGCTTCAGGTAGGAAGGATTTAAGTAAGTTTTTTACCATTACTCGGGGTTGCTCTTGAGCTAGGCTCATTAATTTAGTGTTAGTTGTTTCCCAGCTCCATTCAGGCACTAAATCCATCTTAATTTGGTTCGGCCCCAATTCCGTATAAGATTTGGCTACCCAGCGGCTTAAATTTAAAGCTGCTGGGCCAGAGAGACCAAAGTGGGTGAAGAGGAGCTCTCCTCTAGAAACGGCTAAGCTAGTCAGTTCGACATCGG
>DHRX01000017.1:1198-4868 GCA_002408345.1 Firmicutes bacterium UBA5301
GTTATCTGGTGACCAAAAGATCGGGCTATGCTGAGCCCAAAACCGGTAGACCCGGTTCGAGGGTAAGAGATACCGCCGGTACAAAGAATAACCGCATCAAAGCTAGCGTCGTTAACTTGGAAGACCGGGGCTGCCCAGCGGATTGAGCCAATAGGATGGCCGGTTTGTATTATTACCCCTTGGGATTGGAGCAATTGATGGAAACGCTCGGCGACTTTTTCTCCAGATTGAGCCTGAGGAAAGATGCGGCCATCTGCTTCGACTTGGGTATCCAAGCCGAGATAATTAGTAAAAAAGCGACACAGTCCCCAGTTATCCAACTGGTACAGGGCCGAATACAAAAACTTCCCCGCCTCATGGTAATGGGCGGCTAGCTCAGGTACTGAACCGGTATGGGTAATATTGCAGCGGGTCCCACCGGCTAGAGCTAATTTCCGTCCTAAGGCTCGGTTGGTTTCATAGAGGGTTACCTCTACAGTATTTCCGGCCTGAGCTGCGGCGTAGGCCGCCATCATACCTGCGGGCCCACCACCAATTACCGCTATTTTCCTCACAGCATTAACTATCCTTTCTATATGCCGAGCAGGCAGCGGTCAACTGCAGCTGCGGTTTCTGGGCTTTGATCCATGATAAAGAGGGTATCCCCGGTTTGGAGGACGGTACTACCGCCAGGCACAATGTGTTGATTTCCCTGGCGGACAATAGTTAGGATCAACGTTGCCGTCGGTAGCTGGAGCTCTTTAACAGCTTTACCAATAGCCGGACTACCTGGTGTTAGGTGAACTTCTCGCACTGTTGAGTGGCTATCATCGTAAAGTAGGTTAAAGAGGGCTGGTTGGTGGATTAAACGAGTTACCACCATGATTAAGGCCGAGGTTGGGGTTAAGGAACGGACACCTAACTCCTCTAGGCTTTTGGTTTGTGCAGAATCTTGGCCGATGACCAAAACTTCCGCCGGTGCTAGCCCACTAATTAACTCGGCTAACTGATAGTTAATCTCTTCGCTCTCAGTAGCAATGACCACCCGGGTTGAGGTATCTAACTGGACTTGACCTAGCTCTTCAAGGGTAGGTACTTGATCAGTAACTTCCCAAGTGAGAACCGGCATCTTCCCTAGTTCCAGTTCTTTTCCTAACGTCTGAATACGACGGGGGCTACCGATTAACAGTATCTTTGGTTCCGGCTCTTCAACTTTGGGAAGGATCCGGTTAAAGAGAAGCGGGCTTAAAATAGCGGTTAAGAGTGCGTTTAAAATTAACGCCGCATTGACCGCATTAGAAATAAGGCCGATCCGGAGGCCGATGGCAGCAGCGGCAATAGTAAAGCTAAGTTGGGCGGAGAGTAAGGAGCCGGCGGCTAAGGTTTTCCGCCAGTTAAAGGCGAGGCGGTACCAGAGCGCCGGGATTAATTTAACGACAAAGGAAAAGAGCAGTAATAACGGTACCAGTTGTAGCGCTTGCCATGACCCTAAAAGAGCCCAAAGGTCAAAATCGACGCCGACCATAATAAAGAAAGCGGGAATAAAGAAGCCGTAACCGATGGCTTCTAATTTATCCTGTAATTCTTGTTTATTATGGCGGAAGAGCATTGAAATAAGGTTACCAGCTAAAAAGGAACCGAGGATCGCTTCAATACCGACAGATTGAGCCATGGACATAAAGATAAGAATTACAGCAAAACTAAACCGAACCCCCATTTGGGAGGTGGTTCGGGGTATACCGCTAGTAAACTCTTTCTGTAATAAGAGGTGTTGGCCGACACGGTAGAGGATGACTAAAGTGACGATGAGCAGCAGGCCTAAGAGTAGCTGAAAACTACTACCGCCTGAATAGATACTAGCTAAGACCGCGACTAGAATGATCGACCCAAAATCAGCTAACGAGGAGACGACAATCATGTTCTGGCCAAATGCGGTTTTTTCATAGTTTTGTTCTTTGAGTACCGGAACGACAATACCTAGGGATACAGTAGACATAATCAAGGTAATTAGCCAGGGTTCAGTTAAGTGCCCTTGAGCAACAAGGGGTTGGGCTAACCAGTAACCAAGGCCAAGGGAAGAGATGAAGAAAAGCGCTGCCAGAACCAAGGGGCGGTTAGTCCACCGGTTGAGAGGTTCTCCTGTTCCCGGTTTTTTACGGCCTAAGAGGACATCAAAATCTAATTCTAACCCAGAAAGAAACATCAGGTAGCCAAAACCAAAGGTAGATAAGAAATTGACCCAAGGATCAGAACTGATTAGATTGAGTCCGCTCTTGCCGACAATAATACCGGCTGCGATTTCCCCGATCATCGTTGGAATTCGGATTTTTCGCAGCCTAGCCAGACGGGCGGTGAGAATCGGTACAATAAAGGCTAGAACGCTAATGGTCAGTAGCGGTAAATAGTTAGCTTCGTGCATCAAAGATCACCTCGGTTATATGCGGTCTTAATTATTAATTTCCAGGGAAACCATTAGTCTCCTGCGAAATATTTCTTGAGGTGATGGTTGTGGCTAAAGGGGTAATTGTGCTAGCCCATGGTTCACCCCAGGAACAATGGGTGGATGAACTGGTTTGGAGCCTACAGCAAGCTGGTGTGCAGCTACCTAGCGCTGGGGTACAACTTACTTTACTCCAGAAAGATTTAGAGCAAGGTTTGGCTGCTACGGTGACTAGCCTCCAGCAAAAAGGTTATGATCAACTAAGATTAATTCCCCTTTTGGTTGCTCCAGTTGGTGGTCATTGGAGAGATATTGTCTCTTTTTGTCAGCAAACAGGAATAGAGCTCGGCCCGATCTTTGGTACAGACCAGATTGTCTTAGATATCCTAGTTGACCGCTATCAAGAGGCGGTAGGGCAACAAAGTTCTACCGGTGTTATCTTAGTCGGCCATGGGGTGCGACGGCGCCAACTGGTTTCTAGTTGGAACTCTTGGGCTCAGGAGTTGACTCAAACCTTGGCCCGGAAATTAGCGGGACGAAGGGAAGTACAACAAGTTAATTATTGTTCCCTATATCCAGATAACTTAAGGTGGGTAGCTCGGGCTCAGTTGGAGCAAGGGTTAACCCCGGTAGTATTACCTTTATGTATAAGTCGTGGTCTCCTAACTACAAAGCTTATTCCGGCAAAGCTTACGGGGCTCTCTTGTATATTAGGAGCCCCGTATCTGCCTCATTTAGGGGTTGGGCATTGGGTTGCCCGGCAAATTAACGAGTTTCACGACCGGTAACAGTCTGCATGTTACTTTTCAACCAAGAACCCATGCCTTCCTTGAGAACCTTGGAGCGGAACCCAGCAATATTAAGGGCAGCACTGGCCATTCCCGCTTTTTGACCATTCTCACAGACCACGATAACCATTCTATTTTCATCAATTCTATTAAAGTTATTGCCTAGTTGATCTAGAGGAATATTGACGGCATCCCGGATATGCTTTTCAGTAAAAGCGGCTGAATCCCTGACGTCAATAATCTGAAAAGCATTGGTGTTGCGTTGTAACTGATTGTTGAGGTCTGCTGCACTGACCAGATTTTCATCGGTAGGGAGGTTATCAAAGAAGGCAGCGGCTCCTTGGCGGAGAATACTGTGACGGTCCACTTGTTGTTGGCCCGAAAAAGAGATATTCTGACCTGGTGGTGGCTCATTACGAGCAATGTTTTGGTTGGGGCACCCGGCCCCGGTTAAAAAGAAAGT
>DHRX01000085.1:0-123 GCA_002408345.1 Firmicutes bacterium UBA5301
CGCGAGCCTATTATGATTTGGAACACTACTGGCAGGACCTACCCCGAGTAAATTTCTCGCATTAACCCTTGACACTCAGAACAGCATTTTATATAATAAACGGTGTTCGTAGTAATACTAAGT
>DHRX01000085.1:340-1130 GCA_002408345.1 Firmicutes bacterium UBA5301
GTAGGTTCCCAACTCGCCCTGGAGGATGCGCAGGTGAAAATGGAGTAGCTTGTGCCGGTAGTCGCCGATATCGACACAACGAGTGTTAAAAAACTATGTGGGGCTGTAGCTCAGCTGGGAGAGCGCCTGAATGGCATTCAGGAGGTCGTCGGTTCGATCCCGATCAGCTCCACCATTTTTTAAAATTAGGGTGGTACCACGGGTAACCCCTCGTCCCTTATGTGACGCGGGGTTTTTTGATATTTTAAGTAGTAATGATTAATTTAATAGAAGGGTATGGTGGATGTAGCATGCATCAAAAGTATGCCTTCAAACAAGTTGAAGAGAAATGGCAGCAAAAGTGGGATGCTGAAAAAACCTACCAGGTTACCGCAGATTCTCAGCGACCCAAGTACTACTGTTTAGAGATGCTTCCTTATCCCTCAGGACGTCTGCATATGGGACATGTCCGGAACTATTCTATTGGAGATGTAATTGCCCGTTTCCACCGGATGAACGGTTATCAAGTCTTACATCCTATGGGTTGGGACTCCTTTGGATTACCTGCTGAGAACGCAGCAATTCAACGAAATATTGCTCCAGCAACCTGGACCAAGGATAATATTGAATACATGCAGCAGCAGTTAAAACGCTTAGGTCTTTCTTATGATTGGGATCGGGAGGTAACTTCCAGCTCTCCTGACTACTATAAATGGACCCAGTGGTTTTTCTTGCAGTTTTACAAGAAAGGGTTAGCGTATAAGAAAAGCGCTGCTGTTAACTGGTGTCCATCTTGTGCCACGGTGTTAGC
>DHRX01000085.1:1315-8554 GCA_002408345.1 Firmicutes bacterium UBA5301
AGGAAAAATCTGGAACAGTGGTTCTTTCGGATTACTGCTTATGCCGATCGACTGTTAGCTAATTTACCGAAACTAACCGGTTGGCCGGAACGTGTTAAAGTAATGCAAGAAAATTGGATCGGTCGTAGTGAAGGTGCGAAGTTAATCTTTAAAAGTGAAGATGGTAAACATGAGTTACCGGTCTTTACCACCAGACCAGATACTATTTTTGGCGTTTCCTATATGGTAATTGCTCCAGAACATCCTTTGGTAGCAGAATTGATAGCAGGTAAACCAGAAGCAGCAGAGGCACAAAGTTTTATTAAACGGATTACCGCTCAAGATGAAATTACTCGGACCGCTGAAGATACTGAGAAGGAAGGGGTATTTACCGGATCTTACGCGGTTAACCCTCTAAACGGTGCGAAAGTGCCTATTTGGGTAGCTAACTATGTTCTGCTTGGTTATGGGACCGGTATTGTTATGGGGGTTCCGGCCCATGACCAACGTGACTTTGAGTTTGCGAAAAAATACGGTCTTCCGGTAAAAGTGGTAGTTGCTCCACCAGAGGAGAATTGGCAAGGTGAAGAATTGACCCAGGCGTATACGGAAGATGGGGTATTGGTTAATTCCGGCGAGTTTACCGGCTTAAATAAGGAAGAAGCTATTCCCAGTATAATCAAGAAAGTCGAAGAATTAGGTGTTGGTGAAGGTGAAGTTCAATACCGTTTACGGGACTGGCTGATTTCTCGGCAGCGTTATTGGGGTGCGCCTATTCCCATAATTTATTGTGACCACTGTGGAGAAGTTCCGGTTCCTGCAGCAGATCTACCAGTATTGTTGCCCGAGGATGTCCACTTTAAACCGACAGGGCAGTCACCGCTAGCCGATTTAGCAGAATGGGTTAATACTACGTGTCCACAGTGTGGCGGACCGGCTCGGCGGGAGACGGATACCATGGACACTTTTGTCTGTTCTTCTTGGTACTTTATGCGGTATGCTGATCCCCAGAATACTCAGGAGCCTTTTTCTCGGGAAAAGGCAGATTATTGGATGCCTGTAGATCAGTATATTGGTGGGATTGAACATGCTATTCTACACTTGATGTATGCCCGCTTTTTTACGATGGTTTGCCATGATCTAGGTTTAGTTGGTGTTGAGGAGCCATTCCAGAACCTTCTGACCCAAGGTATGCTTAATAAAGATGGCTTTAAAATGTCTAAATCTAAAGGGAATGTCGTTGATCCTGACTATATTGTTAATGCCTATGGCGCCGATACGGCTCGGTTATTCATTTTATTTGCGGCACCACCTGAAAAAGATTTAGAATGGAGCGATCAGGGGGTAGAGGGTTGTTATCGCTTTTTGAACCGAGTGTGGCGTTTGGCCTACGAGGTTAAAGAAAAGTACGCAGCTTATTGGGATAATCAAAAATTAAACCCGTTTAGTTCGGAAGGTCAGGAGTTACGTCGGAAAACTCACGAAACTATAAAACGGACTACCGAGGATATTGGGGAACGTTTTAACTTTAACACGGCAATCAGTGCATTAATGGAACTAGTCAATGCTATTACTAAGTATAGTACTGAAACTAACAATAACGAGGAGTCTCTATTAGTCAAAGAGGCGATGTCAACCCTCTTAACCTGTCTAGCACCCTTTGCACCCCATATTACAGCGGAACTCTGGCAGGAGTTAGGTTTTACAGGGGATGTACATGCTCAATCTTGGCCCCAATATGATCCTGAGGCCTTGGTCCAAGCCGAGGTGGAGATAGTAATCCAGATTAATGGAAAAGTTCGGGATCGATTGGTGGTACCAAAAGATATATCCGAAGCAGAACTAAGGGAGTTAGCTTTAAATAGGGATAAGGTCAAAGAGGCCCAAGCGGGCAAGAATATTCGCAAGGTTATAGTGGTTCCGGAGAAACTAGTTAATATTGTTTGTAATTGAGGTGAGCTCACTGTGAACTTTGACCATATTGGGGTTCGGGTCAAATCCCTGGCCGAAATTAAAGCCCTTAGTTCGTTATTTCAAGGAACTGCGGTTACTAGCTGGTCAATCCCTGGATTACGAGCGGATTGTTATGATTTTTCAGGGGTTGAGGTCGAGTTTCTGGAAGAGACCGTAGCTACAGCCAAGCCTGGGTTGGATCACCTCGCTTTTACTACCGCTGACTTTCTTAGTGTTCGAGAGAAGTTAGCTGAGATGGGCAGTGAGTTAGAACCGATTTTTACAACCCCACAGGGTCAAAGGATTTTCTTTGCTACTTGGCAAAATATTCGTTTGGAAGTTATGGAAAATCAGAAGGAGAGTGGAGAATGAAACTATTTTTAGATACCGCTAATATCGAGGAGATTCGGGAAGCGGCCAGCCTTGGAGTTATTGCTGGGGTTACCACCAACCCATCACTTATAGCGAAGGAGGGCCGAGATTTTCGTCAGGTAGTTGAGGAAATTTGTGAACTTGTCGATGGCCCTATTAGTGCAGAAGTAGTTAGCATGGATGCTCCAGGCATGGTTAAAGAGGCGGAAGAGCTGGCCCAGTGGCACGAGAATATTATTATTAAAATCCCAATTTGCTGGGAAGGTTTAAAGGCTACCAATATCCTAAGTCAAAAGGGGATTAAGACCAATTTAACCCTTTGTTTCACCGCCAACCAAGCGCTATTATCTGCTCGGGCAGGAGCAACCTATGTGAGCCCTTTTGTTGGCCGTCTAGATGATATTAGTACTGAAGGGATGGCTTTAATTAGGGATGTGGCTAATATTTTTGATATCCATAGCCTTGATACGGAAATTATTACCGCTAGTGTTCGTCACCCCTTACATGTAATTGAAGCGGCTCTGGCGGGAGCTGATATTGCCACAATACCCTACAAGGTGCTCCAGCAAATGGTTAAGCATCCCTTGACCGACAGTGGGATTGAGCGGTTCCTAGCAGACTGGGAAAAAGTCTCTAATAAGTAGAAAACTATATGCGTTGAGTACTAACTAGTCAACCTAATCTCTTATTGATGAATATAACCAGCTTTGCCCTAGCACAACATCTGCTTCTATACTAGAAATAGGTGAGCGGTGTTGAAATGGGGTAGGCTGGTTTTACTTTTAATAGGATTGTTGCTTTCGTTTCTCCGGGGTTACTGGGCCTTGGGTCCAGCCGGTGTAGTTTGGTATCTTCAGGATTTAGATCCGCCAGCAGAATTTGCAGAATCTGCGAATAGAGTAGTAGCGTTGAATTCGGCAGATATCGATGAACTGGTGGCTTTACCTGGGATTGGGCCGGTGTTGGCTCGCCGAATTATTGAGTATCGAGAATTGATAGGGGGTTATCAGGATACACAGCAACTTTTAGCGGTCAAAGGGGTCGGTGAAGCTACATTTAGGAAAATTGAACCTTACCTAACCTTAGGTGAGTTAAGTGGTAGTTAGGCTGGGTTTAAGAGCTTATTTAAGGAGCTGGTTAGGGTTACTGGTAGTAGCCGGTCTGTTTTTTAGTGTTACGTACACAGATTACCGTTGTCTATTGCATTACCAATCGTTGCTCTCCCAGCAAGAAGTATTATTAACTGGAATCGTAGTTGGCCAACGTAAATTAATTAATGGTTTTTCACTGGATTTAATTCCTACAGGAATTTTTCTGGGTAATTCAGTAGCCAAGTTAAGGGTGTTTTGTTCTGAGGATATTGGCCATAGTTTAGGCTCTAAAGTAATAGTTCAAGGTAAACCGGCATTTTCCCGGCAATTGCCACCCCAGCATTGGTTATACTGGAACCCTTTTAGTTTAAGGGGTTATACTGTGACCGGATTTGCCGGTGGGGTTCAGCGTATTGGTAATACCCCTATGCTATTACGTGGAGAGCTAATTCAAAATTTAGTAGGAAACGCTGGGATTAGCTCGTTGAGTAAGGGGCTATTAACCGCTTTAGTTTTAGGGGAACGTTCTTATTTAGATGACAATTTAATGCGAAGAGCAGCAGAAGTAGGGGTAGCTCATCTTTTGGCCTTATCAGGTATGCATTTGGGGTTTTATATTTTCTTTTTTACGGTCTTTTCTGGAAACCGTGTACCTAAACTAGCCCGACTTTTGGGTATAGCATTGTTCATTCTTTTGAGCGGTATTAGCGCGGCAGCTTGGCGGGCAGCAGTGGCTGGTTTATATAGTTTATTGGCTGAGGCCAAAGGCGTTTCTGGGTTTAGTAAAGAAGGGCTGTGCCGTATATTGTTATTGATGTTATGGTTAAACCCGGCTTACCTCTTTGATCTTGGTTTTCGACTAAGCGTTACTGCTGTTTGGGGGCTAGGTTTATGGCGACAACTCGGTACGAGGGTGGAAAATAAAGTTTTTAATGCTTGTGGTGCTGGCTTTTTGGTTTCAACAGCATTACTCCCATTAAATTGTGCCTATTTTGGTTACTTAAGCCCCTGGGGCCCTTTTTTCACGATACTACTTCTTCCACTAATCGGTACCCTAATTCTCTTGGGACTTTTAGCTTTATTGGTAGGAGCCTTAGGTTGGGGCAACTACTATTGGCGCTACTGTGGGGGGTTAGCAGATTGGCTAAGCGGCGTATTACAACAAATTTTATTGTGGGGCGAGCACTTACCAGGTTCGTCTATAACTGTGGGTACACCAGGTCTATTGATTATGGTTTTAGCGATAACTATCTTTATTTCAAAGGTTAAAGCCTGGGGGAGTACCCCTGCACCAAAGAATTGGCAGATTGTCATGCGCTGTTGGGGCCTTTATTTAGCAATTAGTTTGTTGTTCTCTGCCTCCTATACCTTGACCCAAATCGGAGCCAGGGCTTCACCATGGATGGCTGTAACAATGTTAGATGTTGGTCATGGTGATGCTTGTTATTTACGGTTACCTGGCGGTATCGAGCTGTTGGTAGATAGCGGAGGAGGTCGTGAACTTCGGTTAAATGACTGGATTGGTGCCCGGGTGGTCAACAGTTTTTTAACTTATAACGGAACAGTGAGGTTAGACTGTGTTTTTATTTCCCATTGGCATACCGACCATTACGTAGGATTAGCACCAGTTTTAAACCAGGTTAGAACGGAAGAATTGGTTACTCCGGGAGGATTTTCGCCACCTTTTCTACCGGTACCACAGGGTTTGGGCAGAATTCGAGGGGCACAACGGGGTTTAACTTTTTCTAACCGGAAGGTTATCGGAACCATTTGGTATCCAGGAGAGTATACGGTACAGATGCTAAACAACCCTAATTTAGGGTCGGTTGTTCTGGAAATTACTTATGGCGAGTTTAGTATGTTGTTTTGTGGGGATCTACCCCCTTCTATCCAAAACCGTTTGGCTAAAACGGGGCCATATCCGGTGACAGTTTTAAAAGTTCCCCACCATGGAGGGCGCTCCTTAAGCGAGAAGTGGTTGGGCCAGCTCAACCCAGAACTGGCCCTAATTTCAGGTCGAGGCCCTCAATTTGGCCAGCCACGAGTAGAGACGGAGACAGCATTAGCAGCAGCTAGGGTCAATACTTTGCAAACTAGTTCTGCAGGAAATATTTTGCTCCGTACTAACGGAGGTGCGTGGCAGGTAGCAACCACCGCTTATACAGGCTGGGAAACATCGGTTGGACTCGAACAAATTGGTTTCTGGCTAGTCCAACTGTTATAGTCTTAATTGAGATATTTTAGTACTTCGTCTAGATGGATGCTAGAGTGTAGGGCAGCATTTAAACCGCCGGCTACTACTTGGGCCATGTCATCAATGAAAACGTCGATTTCTTTAGGGGTCATAATTAAAGAACCGAGAAAGGGGTGGAGTAATTCGGCAATAATCTGGTTCTTTTCCGCTGGGCCCAACTGACTAAGGGCTGCTAACCGATTAATTGGTTTTTCCTCTTCTGGTGATTCGGGTTCAGGGGTTTGCTGTTGATCGGAAAAATGCATTGGGCCAAAGCGAACTTTTGGTGGAGGGGCTGGTTCTGTTTGGTCACCTTCGATAATTCGTAGGGCATCATTAACCAGGGTAGTGGCCTGGACAACAGTGGGTATACCTACAGCTATAACTGGGATACCTAAGGATTCAGGTGTTATTCCTAAACGACGATTGCCAATTCCGGCACCAGGATTTATTCCAGTATCGGAAATCTGAATAGTGGTGCAAACCCGATCTACCGAGCGAGATGCTAAGGCATCTACCGCTATAACTAGAGCAGGTTTAATCTGTTTTACTATCCCTAAAACGATTTCACCGGTTTCAATTCCAGTAGTACCCATTACGCCTGGAGCGATGGCGCAGACCGGCCGGAGACCCCCGACCAACTCCTGGGGAACGTGTTGATGGAGGTGGCGGGTAATTAAGAGATGGTGAACGACACGGGGACCGATAGCGTCAGGTGTAGCGTTCCAGTTTCCTAAACCGACTATTAGGACCGGAGCATCAGGACCAATTTTCTTTAAAAAGCGGCCAATTTCGGTAGCAAAGAGTTGACTGACTTCTTCCTGGAGATCTCGGTTGCGTTGGCGCATTTGGGGTGCTTCGATGGTAGAGTAATGACCAGGCATTTTGCCTAAGATCCGTGTGGCCTGGGGTGTTAGAATACCGGTACGAGTTACTTTGGCATACTTTCCATCGATTACTTCAATATTAGCGCCTGGAATTTCTTGTTTTTCAGCGGCCTGGATTACTTCAGTAGCTTCAATAGCTAAATCGGTCCAGACATTATGGGTACTAACAAAAGGATCTTTGTTCTCAGTAGTCTGGGCGGTCCAGGAATTAACTAGGCGAATTAGACTTTCAGAATAACGCATACCTTCACCATCCTGTATAATTTTCTAAAGTTTAGCCTACCCAAGAGTAGAAGGTCTATGCTCAAATTGACGCCTGTTTACATTGATCTCTAGTTATGATAAAATTAGGTTCGATCTGTTGGCGAGGAGGTGACGTGATGCCTAACATCAAGTCTTCCGTAAAGGATGCTAAAAAATCTGCCGAGAAAAGGCTCTTTAATAAGTCCGTTAAGTCCAAGACCAAAACTGCCGTTAAGAATGCGCTAACCTCTGTAGAGAAAGCGACTCCGGAAATGGCAGAAAAGGTTACTCTAGCTGTTTCTGCGTTGGATAAATCAGCTTCCAAAGGGGTTATCCATAAAAATAAAGCCGCTCGGATTAAGTCCCGATTGGCTAAGAAAATGGCTAAAGCTTCTCTTTAGAGGGCTAACAGTTAGTAATACTTTTTACGAGCAGCCGGTCAAGCTCTACGTCTATGCGTGGGGCTTTTCCTGTTTTTAGC
>DHRX01000085.1:8793-9054 GCA_002408345.1 Firmicutes bacterium UBA5301
AAGCTTGTCCATCCTGAATTGCAGAAGCTTTACACTGCCAAAGGTTAGCTAGATGCCATTGCAGCATGGTAATCACATAAATTGGGCTTTCTCCTGACTGCAGTAGATCTTGTAGGTCTTGGCGGGCCCTGGACAACTCTTTAGCTCCTAAAGCGTCAGTTAAGTTAAAGATAGAGTGTAATGATGATTTCCCCATTACAGCTTGTAGGTCTTTAATTCCCACTTGTTCTTTATTTGAACCAACAAAGCTAGATAATTTGC
>DHRX01000085.1:9164-9771 GCA_002408345.1 Firmicutes bacterium UBA5301
GAACCAACAAAGCTAGAAAATTTTACTAGTTCGTTGTATAACAGGTAGAGGTCATTGCCAAAAGTAGCTACTAGCTCTGCTTCAACCTCTTCGTCAATAGACAGCCCTAATTCATCAGCTTTTTGGCGAACCAGGCGGTAGAGTTCTCTACCTTTTAGCATGGGTATATCGATAATTTTACCTATCTGTTTAACAGTTTTAATTAATTTGTTATGAGGTGCTTTTTTAGCAACAACAGTACAGATTAATAAAGTTTTTGGAGGCAGTTGGCTGATTGATTCAGCAATGTTAGTTAAGACATCATTAGCTAGTTGGTCAACATCTCGGAGTAAGGCCAAGCGCTTTTGCACAAAGATGTCAAATGTAAGTACGCTAGTCAAAAATTGATCACTAGTCAGTTCTTTGCTGTTCAAAGTAATTATCTGTAGGGGATCGTATTCCACACCTAGCCAGGTTGTGGTTATGGTTTTGATCGCCTCTTCAATTAAAAAGGCTTCTGGGGAAACCAAGAGGTAAATTTTTGCAGCCTCATTATCATTAAGTTCAGCACGTAAATTTTTAAACATGGGGTTATTCGATTCCTTTCAGTTGAGAGGCAGAGATTTTC
>DHRX01000085.1:10014-10168 GCA_002408345.1 Firmicutes bacterium UBA5301
GCATAGAATTTAACTGGACAAAGCGGGGGGAAATGGTTATGGCCAAACACCGGATAAAAATGGATTTAGCAGTATACTGGCGGCGAGCCGTCTTTTATCTCCGACGGTGGTTGCGCCGTACTATGGCTAGATTAAATCGACGGAGTTATCAACC
>DHRX01000085.1:10312-10648 GCA_002408345.1 Firmicutes bacterium UBA5301
ACGGAGTTATCAACCTGGTAAAAGGCAAACTTTTTTTCCCTATTTACGGTTATCCCGGGTTCAGTTTTACTTATCACGTCGAGTGCTTTCCCAGCTCTATGGAGCTCTTTTTTTGGTTATCATAGTTCTATTGGTAGCCACCCATCCATTGCAAACCGGTGAATTGCTAACAAAAACGGTTCAGGGTACAGTCAATTTTAGTTTATCTGGGATGCGGTGGGTTCAACAGGAATTGATACCGGGGATACTTTTTAGTTTTCAGGCTGATCAAGAGATGCCGGTCCGAATTTTAGATGCTGGTCTACCTACAATTGATCCAGATAACATTGGTGGGTT
>DHRX01000125.1 GCA_002408345.1 Firmicutes bacterium UBA5301
GATGCCGTAAGGCGTTGAGCACCCAGATTATCAACTGTAACCGTCTTAGCCATTAGGTGTAACTACCTCTGATGCCGTAAGGCGTTGAGCACTCATGCACATTGTCGGCGGTGCTGGCAGAGCCAAAAGTGTAACTACCTCTGATGCCGTAAGGCGTTGAGCATTTTGCGGATAGCAGGCAAAACCTACAAATGTTAAGTAAATAAATTCATTAGGGAAAGCAAACAAATGCTTTCCTTTTTTTGACACAAAGCAAGCAGCAAGGTATAATGAGTTATACAAATCATACAATTAAAACTTTACATACCTTACGATTAGGATGGGGAAGGAGATATTTGATATGCAAAATGAAAAGGACAAAGCACCTGAAAGTACTGTACAGGATAAGTATATGAGTTCTGTAAAGGTTGGATCAAAAGGGCAAATTGTAATTCCAAAGGAAGTACGAGATATGTTCTACATAGAACCGGGTGATATATTACTTTTACTTGCAGATATAGAGAGGGGAATTGCTATCCAAAGGCTTGATTACTTTGACAAAATGGCTGATGAGATATTTAGCGGAGAGTATAAACCTGACGGAAATGAAGAGGATGAACAATTGGTTCAATTTGCCAAGGAAGTTAAAAAGGTCAGCAAAACTGGGGAGAAAGACTAATGATTGCGATAAAAACCATAGATCTTGAAAAAAGATATGGAGATAGAATTGCCGTAAATAAGCTTAATTTGTCTATCGAACAAGGGGAATTATTTTCTTTGCTTGGCACAAACGGAGCAGGAAAAACAACAACAATTAAAATGCTTTCTTGTTTATCTAGTCCGACAAGCGGTGAGGCTATTTTACTTGGGGACAGTATAGTTAAAAACCCCTTCGCCGTGAAAGAAAAGATAAGTGTTTCTCCACAAGAGACAGCGGTTGCATCGAATTTAACGGTTCGAGAAAATTTACAACTGATTGCGAAACTGTATGGTAGCAGTAAGAAAGATGCTATAAAAAGAGCTGAGCATTATTTGAGTATCTTTCGGTATTTGGCATATAGCCCTATTGGGGGCTTCAGGGGTAAAGTATCAAGGTGGATTTGCTCCATTAGTAGGTGGGGCTTTGTTCATGGGGTTGTTGTGGGGATGGGTTGCTTACCAAACCAAGTCGATTAAAGTTGTCACAGTTGCCCACGTCATTACTAATTTTTTCGCTTTTACTGGACTGATTTTTACGAATTGGTTTGCCTAATACTTACTAGGAAGGGGTGATTTACGCATGACACGATTTACATTTTTGGCTATTGGCATCGTCATTCTACTCGGGGTGCTAGCGGTAACCGGTTGTACTACCCCTAAAGCCACTGAGGATTACCAATCCCCCTGGGAAAAAGCCAAAGAGGCCGGGGTTGATTTGCGGGCTATTGGGCAGGAACCAGGCTGGTATGTAGAGATTAAGAACGGTGAACAGATCCACTTTGTCACTGATTACGGTGAGACCCAGATAACCGCCGTTGTTTCAGAGCCAGAAGTTGATGCCAAGGGTGTAAGGACTTTTCGTGCTCTAACACAAGCCTTTGACCTCATGGTTTTGGTGGAAGATAAACCTCACCAGGATATTATGAGCGGCGAGGAGTTTCCCCTAACAGTAACAATTAAAATAGGGGAGCAGGAGTATCGCGGTGGTGGCCGTAATCTCTAGAATATCCTAGTTGCCGGGGGGAGCAATATGTATAAATCAGAAAAAGCAAAATTATGGTTTTATCTTATCCTACAGTTATCAATTATTATAGCAGGGTTAATTGCGGTTTTAGAAAAAAACTGGACTTCATTGGGAATGACAATCCTGACCCTCCTGGTAGTTAACTTACCATCAATTTTCGAAAGACGGTTTAAAATTGTCATTCCCGACGTTTTCGAAGTCGTCTTAGTCCTGTTTATCTATGCCGCCTTGTTCTTAGGTAGCTTACATGAATTCTACTTCAAGTATTGGTGGTGGGATAAGGCTTTACATAGTGTTTCTGGGCTTATCCTCGGCAATATGGGGTTTTTAATTGTTAGCTTTCTTAACGAAGAAAGTAAATTAAGCGTCAAACTCAGTCCGGCATTTGTTGCTCTTTTCTCCTTCATGTTTGCGGTTACCTTAGGAACAATCTGGGAGATTTACGAGTATACCATGGATACACTTTTCGGTTTTTTCATGCAAAGAGGTAGCCTGGATGATACTATGACCGATCTTATTCTAGATACTTTAGGAGCCCTAATCTTTGCTGTGTTAGGTTATTTCCAGCAGAAAGGTCAAATTAACGTCGTCTCCAAATTTTTAGTCCGGATGGAAGATGAGCAAAATATTACTGGGTAAAAACCCTGATGCTCCCGGCGCCAACCTGAATTGGGTAGGACATCAGGGCAGGCCCGCTAAAGACGACTTCAACAGTCAGGCCTTTTGTAAGTTGATCGCTTGACAGCAACTCGTCTGTCCATCCTTGATAGATCTTGGTTTCGTCAGTGACTGCTACATAGGCTTTATCATAAGAGCCAACAGTTTTAGTACCTTCGATAAAGATTCGTAGGTTACCGTCTTTTACGGTAATCTCAGTAATCTGACCCTGGATATCAGCTGTTTGTTCGGTACAAGCCACTAACCAATTGTCCCCATACTTTTTAACTACTATGGTTTCAGAGGTTATAAACGTGGCTTTGGTTGAATCGCTAAAGGTATACTCGATGTCGTAGATATAGGTGGTGGCGTCAATCTTTTCGCGTTCTACTACAGTATATTTTACAATCCAAGGACTTGAGGTCCCGGTACTCCAGTTGTTGTCCACAAAAAGTTGATAATTCTTTTTCTGTAGTTCGGGAGACATCAGTGCGTACTGCAGAGTGCCATTTCTGGTCTGAACACCGGTGGCCCAAGCTTTAGCAGTGGCAGTTGGATCCGACTTGACTACTACAGATTGAGAGGCATAAGCGATAGAGACAATGGTCACCAAACAGACTACTGAGATTAATACGGTGAATAGTTTTTTCTGCATAGTGTTTTACCTCCTATGGGTTTTATTATTAAGACGTATGATGTGGCTAAAGGGTTCACGTAAATTAGTGGGTACTATTCCAATTGCCACCGAAGGAGTGGTAAGGTTAAGTAGAGAATAGAAACTAAATGCCCTCTTAAAATAGCTTTTGGGAGTTTTGTTTTTTTATGGACATTTTAGCGAATTTGAATAATCAACAGAAAGAAGCGGTTACCTATGGTGAAGGGCCGTTATTAATTTTAGCCGGGGCCGGCTCCGGTAAAACGAAAGTCTTAACCCACCGTATCGCCTACTTAATTGCTGAGTATGGGGTTAACCCCCATAATATTTTAGCGGTCACTTTTACCAACAAGGCCGCTGGTGAAATGAAAGAACGGGTCGGGAAACTGTTAGGACCGGTGGCGGAAAAGGTTTGGGTTAGTACCTTTCACTCTACTTGTGTTCGTATTTTACGGGCCGATGGCGGGAAGAACGGTTTAGACTCTAATTTTATCATTTATGATAGCGGCGATCAGTTGGCTCTGATTAAAGAAGCCCTAAAAGAGCTTGATATCAGTGATAAAAACTTTCCACCCCGCTCGGTCTTAGCAGGGATTAGTAAAGCCAAAAATGAGCTCCAGACCCCAGAAAAATACAGCGAACAGGCCGGCGATTTTTGGGAAAAGACCATAGCTAGAGCCTATACCCTGTACCAACAGAAGTTACGGGAAAATAAAGCTCTGGATTTTGATGATCTGATTATGGAGGCGGTTTTACTCTTTCGGGAGCAACCGACGGTTCTCCATTTTTACCAGGAGCGGTTTCGTTACCTTTTGGTCGATGAGTACCAGGATACCAATAAGGCCCAATATGAGCTGGTCAAGCTTTTAGCTAAGCGGTACCAGAACCTCTGTGTCGTCGGTGATGATAACCAGAGTATTTACGGTTGGCGAGGCGCCGATATCGGCAATATATTAGCCTTCGAGCGGGACTACCCTAAGGCCCAGGTGGTCAAGTTAGAGCAGAACTACCGTTCTACTCAAAACATCTTAGACGCCGCTAACCACCTAATTCAGTACAATATCGCTCGGACTGAGAAGGACCTCTGGACCGATAAAGGTACCGGAGAACCGCTTAAGGTTTTCCACGCCACCGATGAGCGGGATGAGGCCCGATTTATCGTCGATGAGATTAACGCTTTGGCTAAAGACGGGTACAACCGTTCTGATATCGCTATCCTTTATCGAACCAACGCCCAGTCTCGTCCTTTCGAAGAAGCCTTTTTCTATGCGGGGTTACCTTATAATGTAGTCGGTTCTCTGCGTTTCTACGACCGCAAGGAGATTAAGGACATTATCGCCTACCTACGGGTAATCTATAATCCAGCTGATAGCGTCAGCTTGCGCCGGATTATTAATGTACCAAGGCGAGGGATCGGTGATGCCACCCTTGCTAAGATCGAGGATTTAACGGCTCAGCAGGGTCAGAGTATCTACCAAAC
>DHRX01000093.1:0-120 GCA_002408345.1 Firmicutes bacterium UBA5301
TACCGCTGTTAAAGCAGCCCGAGCTGTGGATATTGATGTAGCGTGCTCTTTTATGGTTCCGTTTCCTGAGGATACCGCCGAAACTATCCGGGAGACCAAAGATTTTATGAAAAAGGTCTA
>DHRX01000093.1:269-4866 GCA_002408345.1 Firmicutes bacterium UBA5301
AAAATCCTTCTCTCGTTTACCTCCCCTTATCCAGGCACCTACTTTTATGAAAATGCCGAAGCGTTAGGTTTGAAGATTCTCACCGATAACTGGGAAGAATTCGATGCTAAACACAATGTCCTAGAGACTAAGTATCTTACCGGTCAAGAGATTGATGCGCTGGTTAACGAGATGGTTAGAGACCTTGGGCTAAAAAAAGCAGCGGATTGATGTATTGGGTATTGCTTCCTCCAATGTTTAGGGCCCTTGCACATAACGCAGGGGCCCTAAACATTGCATTACAATGACTTCAAAAACTCCACTAGATCTTGTTTTTCCTGAGCTGCCAGGTTTAGGTTAAGCACTTGATTGTAATGGTTAACCACGTCTAGCAGAGTTGCAAACCGACCATCATGGTAAAAACCGCCTTTTTGGTGCGTCCATAACCCTTTTAAAGGAGCGGTCCGGTATCGTCGTTGCGGGGAACGGTCAGCTTGGAAACTGTCGACGCCGATCTCTTCTGGGCGGTGCATGTTAAATCCCGGTTCACTATAGGTAGGTGGGATGTGACAAGTATTACAGCGGGCCTTGCCTTCAAATAGGGCCTTTCCTCGTAAAGCCGCTTCTTGGTTATATGAACCGGCTGGTGGTTCAGGAGCATGTAACGACAACTGGTAGAAGTGGAGCGCCGGTAGTTTGGCTGAGACCAGATCCGGTTCGTTGCGGACATTCCACAATCCCGCTCGGGCAGCTACCGGAAACTGAGCTGGATTGTTTAACCTTTCATCAAGAAAACTACCTTTACCATGCATTTCTAATACGGCTACAAAAGCATTCCAGTAGGGTACAGAACCGAAACCGGTCCAAGTGTGTAGATTAATGCCGGCTAGACCAAAGGCGGGTGGGATCAATGTGGCTGCTGTTTTTCCATCGGGCCGGAACCCCTTGCCATCGAGGACCAATTGAGCATCAAATTTTCCTGGTCCCCATCCCCGAAGTACCCTTCTCACTGTATTCTGATCAACTTCTAAGAGGTTGGCAAAAGGCTCCAGGTTAGGAGCAATAGCAATAATTGCCCCTATATTGAGATCCCGATTGGCCCAGCCATCTAGACGTCGTCCGATGCCTGGTGCTAGCGAATCATCGACAGTTGAGTGGCAAAGAGCACACTGGATACCAAGGGAGTCCAGTTGACCTTGTGAGTCGAAAAAGCCGGTCAGGCCAAGAACGGCGTCAAGTTTAAGTAGTTCGACAGTTGTCGCTGGGTCATCAAGGTTAACTTTACCCTTTTTCAGCTGGTTAACAAGGCTACGGGGCAGCGTTTCACAGTCTACTTTCAAACCCAAAGATAAAGCGGTCCGAGGGCTGACCCCTGGACCAATACCGCCAAGCTTTGCTCCTTTAATTGCTTGGTGCAGTCGTAGTTGTTGTCCCCAGAAATCTTCACTGCCGAAAGTATCATACCGAAAAATATTTTGTCCTTCTTGGACCATCTTCTGAACGCTCTTCTTTTGGTTGCGGTTAAAATTCTTACTCAGAGCGGGGGTCGTTACTGAATTAATTCCAGTAATGACAAGAAAAGCTAATAATAACGATACACTTAGTAACAGATATGGTTTCCACTTTCGGGGTAGCTTTACTATCATTTAATACCCTCCCTTACCATTACATTAATTTACAATATTCAAAGAAAAGCAGAGAAATAACATAACTTCGTCATGAAAATGTCCTGCCTGGAATCTAGTAAAATTATGAGCAACAAAACTAGGGGGGCTAGAGTTGGCGAGGAAAAGGATCTTAGCAATTTATGTAGTGCTAATCTTAGCTGGCCTTTTTGTCACTGCTAGGGTTTCAGCCTATGAAGGTCGAGTCTTAGAGCGCAAGATGAACGGTGCTGATGTAGCTGAAATCCAAGAGATGTTAGACAAATTAGGCTATGCTTTAGTAGCAGATGGCTACTTTGGTCCCCAGACGGAGAATGCGGTACGTACGTTTCAACAAGATTCGGGCCTTTTGGCTGACGGGATTGTGGGCCCTGAAACCTTGAGAGCTTTACGAGCGTTGGGACAGAACCAGGTTCATAAGGTAAAAAGAGGTGATTCTTTAAGTGTTTTAGCCCACCGGTATGGTTCGACAGTAGCTGATATCATGGATGCTAACGATTTAACCGATCAAACTATCTATATTGGTCAAAAGTTAGTGATACCAGCAACCTCCTATTGGAATGGAGCTCAAGGCAACGAAAATGCCGAAAAATTGGGTAGTGAAGCCAAAGGTAGTCCGGTAATGATGACGTACCAAGTGCAGAAAGGTGAAAGTACTTATGTCATTGCTAAACGGTTTAATACAAGCGTACGGGCTATTGCTGAAGCCAATAACCTTAGTGACCCCTCGCGCTTGAAGATCGGCCAGCAGCTGTTAGTCCCAGCGATGGCTGGTGGTGCGGATACTGATGGTTTTGTTTGGCCGGTATTAGGAACAATTTCATCAGGATATGGTTGGCGTACCCATCCTATTTATAGAAATAGGCAGTTCCATGGCGGAGTAGATATCGCTATTCCTACTGGAACTGAAGTTAAAGCTGCTGCTCCAGGGACTATTATTCAAGCTGGGGATATGGGGGGGTTTGGGTTAGGTCTTGTCCTGGATCATGGTAATGGGGTAACAACCTGGTACGGTCATAATTCCAAACTCTTAGTTAAGATAGGGGATAAAGTAGTCCAAGGGCAAACCATTGCCCGCTCTGGTAGTACTGGAGTGTCAACCGGACCCCATCTAGATTTCCGTATTAAAATAAACGGAACTACCGTAAACCCCTTAGCCTGGCTACCAAAAATACAGTGAAAATAGTACAAGGTATTCCGTTTACATTGGCAAACATAGAGAATTAAAGAAATAATTAAATTTGAGAGAGGTGGATAATTGTGAAACGCGTAGTAGTTATCTTGTGTTTAGTAGCTTTAGCCGTAGTGTTAGTATTGACTAACCCGACTACCGATGACCTGGTTACTTATCTAAAAGAACAATCTATGGATGGCGATTCCCAGGCTCTCAATTGGTTAAGTTCTCAAGTTACTGGGGTTTTTGCTAAAACTAGTGTCAAGAGTACGAACTTGGGACTGTTTAGTATCTTTAAAGTTCAATTACCTGATGACCAGCATCTTTTACTAGGAGTTATGGGTAACTTCATTAGACTGAAGTAAAATTGCTTCAAGCACTGGATCTCGGCCTTTAAGGTAATCGTCAATACTCAGTTCAATTAACTGATCTGGGAATAAGGATGGTGTATCCTCAGGCGCATTCCGAAAGTATTTAGTTGAATAAGTTACAGCCAGGCCGGAATTAGGTAAGGTAAAGTACTTTACTTCACCATAATGGTTGGGCTTACCTCCAGTAGGTTCCCCAACGAAGATGGCTGCAGTTTTCTTCTTAAAGCTCAGGGCATTGAGAATTGCTGATGAGAAGGTATCACGGCCGATAACTACATAAATTTTGCCGGCCTGGTTTAGCCCTTTATTCTGGGCAATGCTGTTAATAAACGGATCCAAAAGCCTGGAATTTCCCCCGCCATTATTACGAAGGTCCACTACTAGCTTATCTACAGAATTGTTCGTTATAAAATCCAGAACACTATCGGTAAATTGACGGACCGACTGTCCCTCCATATTACTACAGGCGCTATAGTTAACGTATAGGGTCTGGTAATCTTCCAGATATGTAAACCAGTAGTATTGATTTGGGTGTTGTTGATACAATGGTTGGTATTCGTTTGTCCCTACTAGCTTAATCCCAGGTTCCAGCACTACCGGTTCAGCGGTAATCGTTAGAAACTCTCCGTACTGGTCTACAAAAGTATAGCTGGCTATCGCGGTAGGAGGAACAAGGTGTAACCCGATTAAGATTTCTGGAAACATAAGCAATTGGGGGGCTTGCTGCCGGATTTGTGCTGGGTTTTCGTGGGGAATAGCTGTGCTTAGCTCCGCCACAACCTCCTCAATGGCCCGGCCATTGACTGCAACTAATCGGTGGTTCAAAGCTTGATTATACTCTGGGGCTGCCTTGACTAAGTGGATCCCTTCTTGAAACCAGTACAAGGCTAAGGGATAAATTGTTTGAGGACGATAGGCTAGCTGAGTGTGGCTGTCTCCTACCGCAGCGACTAGCTGTAAAAAACCAACAGTTATTTCAGCCGGGTTTAGGCTGGGGAGGGCTGCTTGTAATTCGTCGGATTGCCGCTGGAAATCCTCCTTGGTAATCTGAAAATAAAGGTTCTTGTGCCGCTTGGCAAGTTGGTTAGTTAGATACTCCAAGTCTTCTGCCCAGAGTTGGTTCGGGTTAGTAGCGGCTGCAGGGACCTGGCTGGAACATAAACTAAGAATAATGTTAGTGACCACAAAAAGTTGAATTAGTTTTTGTAATTGATTTGTCATCTTTGCCCCTCCATGTTTTCCGGTTTTATTAGAGATATTTGACTTCGCTGTTGACTTACCTCTAAGAGAGTGGTACCGTAATTAATGTCAGACAGTTAGTCGGCTAACTATTGTGGGGGTTACTACATGAACTATCATGATCCAGATTCGCTATATCGTATTTTTTCCCAAGTAATCCGGCTGCATTA
>DHRX01000093.1:4929-9944 GCA_002408345.1 Firmicutes bacterium UBA5301
ATGAACTATCATGATCCAGATTCGCTATATCGTATTTTTTCCCAAGTAATCCGGCTGCATTACCAGCGTATGCACCAGTTACTAGATGCGGTCGGTATCTACCCTGGTCAGCCCCAAATGTTATTTGCTTTACACATGGCCAACGGTCAAAGTCAGAAGGATTTAGCAGCTAAGCTAAATATTAAGCCGGCGACTATCACAGTAATGCTTAAAAGAATGGAAAAAGCCGGTCTTGTGGAACGGCGTCCTGACCCTGCTGATCAACGGGTTTCCCGAGTCTATTTGACCAAGGCAGGCCAAGCTACTTGGCACGAAGTAACTCAGGTTCTGCGCATTATCGATAAAGAGTGCTTCGGCAACTTTAGCGCTGAAGAGCAAGTGTTACTGCGGAAGATGTTGGCGCAGCTTCGTACTAATCTCAGTGTTGCCTGCGCTAAGACGGGGGATGAGCTAGATGGTTAAATTATTTAGTTATCTCAAACCATATAAGGTTGCGATAACGACTATCGTGGTTTTGTTGTTTTTTCAGGCTCTAGCCCAGTTATATTTACCAACTTTGATGGCTGATATCGTTGATATCGGTATTATTAATGGTGACACCAACTATATTCTTAGGGTTGGTGGCTTGATGCTACTGGTTGCGGCGGTGGGAGCAGTCTTAACCATCCTGGCTGTTTATCTATCAGCGCAAACTGCTGCCGGCTTTGGCCGAGATTTACGTAGTCAAGTATTTTCCCGGGTTGAAAATTTTGCTCTCTCTGAATTTGACCAGATCGGTACCGCCTCGCTAATCACTCGTACTACCAATGATATTACTCAAGTTCAACAGCTAGTCTTAATGCTACTGCGGGTAATGGTTAGTGCTCCACTAATGGCGATTGGTGGCATAGTCATGGCGGTATCCAAAGACCCACAGCTATCCCTAGTTATGGTTGTAACCATCCCGATTATTACCGTAGGCACGTGGTTGACGGCTAATAAAGCGGTAACTCTCTTTAAAGCTATGCAGACCAAACTGGATCGGTTGAACCTAGTTCTTCGGGAAAAACTTACCGGTATTAGGGTTATCCGGGCGTTTAACCAAATTGGGCATGAGCAGAAACGGTTCGACGTGGCAAGTAGTGATTTAACTAATACCGCTATTAAAGTAGCTCGACTGATGGCAGCTTTAATGCCGGCGATGATGTTAGTGATGAATTTAACTACCGTGGCTATCCTTTGGGTTGGTGGTATTCGGATTAATTTAGGTTCTCTGCAGGTTGGAGACCTTATGGCTTTTATCCAGTATGTGATGCTAATTATGTTCTCGTTAGTAATGGCGGCTATGATTTTTTTGATGATCCCTCGGGCTTCGGCTTCTGCAGCTAGGATTAATGAGGTGCTGAAAACTATGCCGACAATTAAAGACCCGGTCCAACCTAAGCGGCCTGTTGGTTTACAGGGTTTAGTCGAGTTTGAGGATGTGACCTTCAGTTATCCTGGAGCCGAAAGGCCTTTGCTCAGCGAAATCAGTTTTACGGCCCATCCTGGTGAGGTAACGGCTATTATCGGTGGTACCGGTTCCGGCAAATCAACTTTAATCAACCTGATCCCTCGTTTCTATGATATTGATAGTGGCAGTATTCGGATTAATGGGGTAGATATTCGAGAAATGTCCCAGGCTGACCTTAGGGCTAAGATCGGGTTTATCCCCCAGACCCCTATTCTTTTTAGCGGTACTATTAATGAAAATATTTGTTTTGGTAAAGAAGATGCAACTGCTGAGGAGGTTCGTCAGGCTGCGGAAATTGCTCAGGCTACTGAGTTTATTACTAATTTAGAAGCGGGCTTTGCGGCAGAGGTTAGTCAGGGTGGGACTAACCTTTCTGGCGGACAGAAGCAACGGCTTTCTATAGCTCGGGCCTTAGTTCGGCGACCGGAGATTTATGTTTTTGACGATAGTTTTTCGGCTTTAGATTTTAAGACTGACGCTAAGCTCCGGATGGCACTGAAAGAGGTGACAGCTGAAGCTACCGTTATTGTTGTAGCTCAGCGGGTTAGCACTATTATGCATGCAGACCAGATTGTTGTTTTAGATAACGGGCAGATTGCCGGTATTGGTACCCATCAAGAGCTATTAAAAACCAGCCGGGTCTATCGTGAAATTGTAGCCTCACAGCTTTCAGAGGAGGAGCTAGCATGAGAGCAGGAAGAGGACATGGAGTGGCAGCAATGCCAGCAGAAAAGGCCAAGGATTTTTCCGGTACGCTAAAAAGGCTCAGCCGCTATTTACAACCCTGGCGGTTGCAATTAATTAGCGTTTTTTGCGCAGCGGTAGTTAGTACAGCATTTAGTATTCTTAGTCCCAAAGTCGTAGGTCAAGGTATAACTAAACTTTTTGAAGGATCAATGTTAATTCTGCAAGGGGTGCCTGGGGCTAGTGTGGATTTTGTCGCTATTCGTCAGATTCTTCTACTCTTAGCGGGACTTTATATTCTCAGTGCGCTATTTACTTATATTCAACAGTACGTTATGGCCGGTGTCGCTCAAAAGACGGTCTATACGCTACGGAAAGATGTTGATGCTAAGTTGTCGCGCTTACCTTTAAAATTTTATGATACTCAGACTCATGGTGAAATTTTAAGCCGAGTCACCAACGATGTTGATCTGATTAGTAGTACTTTACAACAGAGTATTACTCAGCTGATTACGGCGGTAATAACTATTGTCGGTGTTATTATAATGATGTTAACCATCAGCCCCCTAATGACTTCAATTACCGTGTTAGCTTTACCGATGGGCTTTTTAGTTACTAAACCGATTATTAGTCGATCCCAGAAGTATTTTGTTCAGCAGCAAAGAGCCTTGGGGCAATTAAATGGACATGTAGAAGAGATGTATAGCGGCCACAAAATAGTCAAGGTCTTTGGTCGTGAAGCGGTATCTATTGCGGAGTTTGAGAAGCATAATGACCAGCTTTACAATGCTGGTTGGCGGGCTCAGTTTATTTCCGGCATGATTATGCCATTGATTAATTTTGTTAACAATATTGGCTACATATTAGTCAGTGTTGTTGGTAGCGTTCTAGTAACTAGACGAGCTATCGCTATTGGAGACATCCAAGCTTTTATCCAGTATTCACGTCAGTTTGGTCAACCAATCGCTCAAACTGCAAATATTGCCAACATTTTGCAATCCACTGTTGCCGCTGCTGAGCGGGTTTTTGAACTTCTTGATGAGCCGGAGGAAGTGTCTGATTGTCTTGAACCAGCAGTTCTTTCCTTTCCCCGTGGTCAGGTACAATTTCAGGACGTTACCTTTGGCTATAAAGAAGATACCCCGGTTATTAAAAACCTTAACATCAATGCAAGCCAGGGTCAGACCGTGGCAATTGTTGGCCCTACCGGTGCCGGTAAAACCACCCTAGTTAATCTGCTGATGCGTTTCTACGAGGTCGATAGCGGCAAGATTACTATTGATGGTGTTAATATTAGAGACTTAAAGCGGGGGGATTTACGTAGCCTTTTTGGAATGGTGCTTCAGGATACCTGGCTCTTTAACGGAACTATTAGGGACAATATCGCTTACAGTCGACCAGGAGCTACCGCGGAAGAGGTTATTCAGGCAGCCCAAGCAGCCCATGCCGACCATTTTATTCGTACGTTACCGGCAGGATATGATACCGTAATTAATGAAGATGCTTCTAACCTTTCCCAAGGACAGAAACAGTTATTAACTATTGCCCGGGCAATTTTGGCTGATCCGGCGATTTTAATTTTAGACGAAGCGACCAGTAGTGTTGATACACGTACAGAGGTTGTAGTCCAAAAAGCGATGATTCAGCTGATGCAAGGAAGAACTAGTTTTGTGATTGCTCACCGCTTATCGACAATCCGTAACGCCGATGTAATCCTTGTTATGGATAAGGGGAGCATAATTGAAAAAGGTACGCATACTGAGTTACTGGCCGCCAACGGGTTTTATGCCGAACTCTATCATAGNNGCGATGATTCAGCTGATGCAAGGAAGAACTAGTTTTGTGATTGCTCACCGTCTATCGACAATCCGTAATGCGGATGTAATCCTTGTTATGGATAAGGGGAGCATAATTGAAAAAGGTACGCATACTGAGTTACTGGCCGCCAACGGGTTTTATGCCGAACTCTATCATAGTCAGTTTCGGGGTGGGCGTCTGGAAAACCCAGCTGTTTAGCCCTCTAAAGGGCCTTCGCCGGGGCGATGTGGTGGGTAACCAGGCGGATGGTAGGCCGCTTCCGGGGTCAGTTCAGGGAAGCCGGATTGTTCTAGTAAATCCCGGCGAACAAAGAAGGCGTTAACCCCCCGTGAGTCGGTACCTAGTAGGGCATAGCCCATTTGATTGCCTAATAAGGTTAAAGAAGTTAAACTAGCTCCGTAATAGGTGGTGCCATCCCAAGCAAAGTTGGGGTTATATTTGATAACCATTTGACGAGGTGGAGGATAGGCGCCATTAAATTCAATTATGGCAATCCTTGGCTTGTAACCGGATAAGGCCTGCCAAACCCAATAATCATTGCCATCAATATCGATAGATAATAAGTCGAATTCAATAGGGATATTCATTTCTTCAAAGATAGATACAATATTTTCTCGGGTAACGAATTTGTGGGCGACCCTAACGTTGGGGTCGCTAGCGTAGTTTTCTTTGAGTTTTTGAAATTTTTCAGCGTTTGCTTCTATAAGTATGCAGGACCAATCTTTAGCTTTGGCCAGATAAGCGGTATTACACTCACTGCCGTCTTCCACCCCAAACTCAACGGATAATTGGATGGTGGTACCTAATCTGTTCAAAAGTTCTTCAATAATCCCATCCTCTCCATTTTGAGAGTAGACTTGTTTTTCATACTGATTGATATTGGCATGCACGGTTACCACTCCTTAAGTTAAACAATCGAAACTTATCCGAGATATAGTATTCTGGAGGTCCGAACAATTCCTGAGATTTTGGCACCAAATTCTTTGTCTATAGTGCTAAAAAGTACGGCAAAGTGTAAATT
>DHRX01000100.1 GCA_002408345.1 Firmicutes bacterium UBA5301
GCATCAGCGAGCTCCGTGATGAATCTGACCGTACAGGCTTGCGGGTTGTTATGGAGCTAAGAAGAGACGCTAACCCTCATGTAGTCTTAAATCAACTATTTAAGCATACCCAATTGCAAGATACTTTTGGGGTAATTATGTTGGCGTTAGTTAATAACGAACCAAAAGTTCTTAATTTAGGTGAGGTTTTACGTCATTATTTAGAACACCAGCGAGAGGTGGTAACTCGGCGCACCAGCTATCTGCTTCGAAAAGCCGAAGAACGGGCCCACATTTTGGAAGGCTTAAAGATTGCGGTGGCCAACTTAGATCGGGTTATTAAGATAATTCGTTCCTCAGAAAATGATCAGATAGCCAAAACTACTTTAATTTCCGAATTTGATCTTTCTGAAAAGCAAGCTGTAGCAATTTTGGACATGCGTCTCCGTCGTTTAACTGCTTTAGAAGTAGAAAAAATAGAAGAGGAGTATCAAGATCTTCTTAGTAAAATTGCTTACTACCAAGATATCTTAGGTGATGTTCGTAAGGTTTACGCGATAATTCGGGATGAACTGTTAGAAATTAAAGAGCAATTTGCCGACCCCCGACGGACAACTATTGGTAGGGCTGTAGATGATCTAGAAATTGAAGATTTAATTGATAACGAATCGATTGTAGTCAATATCACTAAGCAGGGTTACATCAAGAGTATGCCAGCCAATACCTATAAGACCCAGAGGCGAGGGGGAAGAGGTGTAACCGGCGTTACTCCAAAAGATGAGGATTTCGTTGAACACCTATTTGTTGCAACTACCCATACTGATATTCTCTTCTTTACTAATCGCGGGCGGGTACACAAACTTAAAGGGTACCAAATTCCCCAGGCTAGTCGTAAGGCCCGGGGTACGCCTATTATTAATTTAATTCAAATAATGCCAGGAGAAGTTGTCAACGCAGTTATTCCAATTCAAGAATTTGATCCTAGTTGGTATCTGTTTATGGCTACCAAGAAAGGTCGGGTTAAAAAAACATCCCTTAGCGATTTTGAAAATATCCGCTCCAATGGAATTTTTGCTATTGACCTAGTCGATGGTGATGAACTAATTGGAGTTCGGATGACCAATGGTGAACAAGAGATATTGCTGGTGACTATAGAAGGGATGTCTATCCGTTTTTCAGAAGAAGAGGTTAGATCTATGGGCCGCACCGCCCGGGGTGTAATTGGAATCAGGCTAGCAGAGACTGATGAAGTTGTTGGTATGGATGTAGTTAAACCTAACACTAAAGTGCTGGTAGTAAGCAGGAATGGCTATGGTAAAAGGACCCCAACTAGTGAATACCGGACACAGAGCCGTGCCGGTCGTGGTGTAAAAACAATGAATATCACTAAGAAGACCGGTCCGATTGTTGGAGTGCGGTTAGTTCAAGAAGATCATGATATTATGTTGACTACCGGTGAAGGTATTATTATCCGTGTTCCAGTAGACAATATTCCTTCAATTGGCCGCTCTACTCAAGGTGTACGGATTATGCGTTTAGACAAAAAGGACTTTGTTGTAGCCGTTGCTCAGCTGGCTGCAGACGAAGATGATTCTGATGGAGAGACTGAGGACGAGTAGAGGGAAAGAAGGAAAATTTGATGGATAAAGAGGCAACTTTAAAAATTCTAAAAACGTCTAGCCCTTCTGAAGGAGCTAACCGTGGGGTCGTTACTGTTATTGGCAAAGATAAAGTTGGTATTATTGCGGGAATAGCTCAAGTTTTAGCTGACCAAGGTGCTAATATTGCTGATATTAGTCAGACCGTATTAAATGGGCTTTTTACAATGAACATGATTGTAGATTTAGGAGGTATCTCCGGAACCTTTCAAGAGTTAAGCCAGGCTTTGGAAGAAGAGGCCCGGCACTTAGGGGTCAAGGTTTACGTTCATAAAGAGGACGTTTTTAATTTTATGCATACTATTTAGGGGGCGACCGGGGTGCCTTTATCACCGCAAGCGATTGTGGAAACGATTCGCATGGTTGAATTTGAAAATCTTGATATTCGGACTATTACATTAGGTATTAGTTTACGTGATTGTACCGCTCCTACTGGAAAAAGTTGCGGAACCAAGGTTTACGATAAGGTTTGTCAAACGGCTGAAAGATTAGTGGCGGTGGCCAGAGAGCTGCAACAAGAGTACGGGATACCTATTATTAATAAAAGGGTTTCGGTTACGCCGGTAGCCTTTTTAGCAGATTCTTTTTCTGAAAGTCCGCTAATGGTCGCGTTGGCAATGGATAAGGCCGCTAAAGAAGTTGGTATTGATTTTATTGGTGGTTACTCGGCATTGGTTGCGAAGGGTGTTACGCCTGGGGATCAAAGGCTAATTGAATCGATTCCTCAGGCGCTAGCGGCCACGGAGCGAGTCTGTTCTTCAGTGGATTTGGCAAGTACACGAGCTGGCATTAACATGAATATGGTAGCTCAAATGGGACAAGTCGTTATTGATACTGCTCAGCAAACAGCCCAGCGGGACGGGATCGGTTGTGCCAAATTAGTGGTTTTTGCTAACATGCCTAGTGATAATCCTTTTATGGCAGGAGCAGTACATGGGTTAGAAGAAACGGAAAATGTTATTAATGTAGGGGTCAGCGGTCCTGGGGTGGTTCTGGAAGCCGTTCGCAGTGTAGGCACAGCTAATTTTGGTCAGCTCAGTGAAGCAATTAAGCGGGCTGCTTATAAGATTACCCGAGCCGGTGAATTTATCGGCCGACGAGCGGCTGAAAAACTAGGGGTTGAGTTTGGCATCTTGGATCTTTCATTAGCGCCAACCCCGTTGGTAGGAGATAGTGTAGCTGAAATTTTAGAGGCTATGGGTTTAGCTCGCACCGGTGCTCATGGTACTACTGCGGCCTTGGCCCTTTTAAATGATGCTGTAAAGAAAGGTGGAGCCATGGCTTCATCCTATGTCGGTGGGCTTAGCGGCGCTTTTATCCCCGTTAGTGAGGATGCCGGAATGATTGAAGCGGTACGTCAAGGAAGTCTAAATATAAATAAACTAGAAGCAATGACAGCCGTTTGTTCAGTAGGCTTAGATATGATCGCCCTTCCTGGTGATACTTCGTCGGCAGTTATTTCAGGGATTATTGCAGATGAGATTGCCATCGGAGTAATTAATAACAAGACTACAGCTGTTCGGGTAATTCCGGTTCCAGGCAAAAAGCCTGGTGATTGGGTAGAATTTGGAGGTCTCTTAGGCGGGGCTCCAATAATGGAAGTTAATTCCCAGGATCCCACGGTATTTATTAAGCGTGGAGGAAGAATTCCTGCTCCATTACAAGGGCTGCGGAACTAATCCTGGGAAAAAACAATTGGAGGGGATGAAATGGAAAAGTCAGATTTAAAAAAGTTTGACCAAGCAATTGAGGCTAATGCTAGTTTAGAACCTATTCTTGCTTTTTATCGAGCTATCGTTAAAGAGCAAATAAAGGTATACGGTAAACAGCAGGCAGCTAAGGAGTTACCTGATCAAACAGAAGTGGACAAGCTTTTACGGCAGGGGCACCCTATTAATAGCCAATGGCCGGTTTCTGTTAACTATGAACAAATGAAGGCTCTTTTTCTGAAATTAGGGGAGATCCTTTCAGAACATCGACCAGAAAAGAACAACGATATTAAGAAAATTACAGCGAAGGATTGGGATTTCGAAAACTTAGCTCAAATATTTGCTTCAGATAATTTAAGCCCTATTATTAAAGAAGCAGAGGAGGAGCAGGTTGATCCCTCTTTATTGGCTTTTTTAATTGTTAATGCCCTTCGCCCCTTCTATGCTTTTCAGGCTCAGGCGGTTATTGGATTAGTTAAGGACGAAGAATGGCAGCGCCCCCACTGTCCAGTTTGTGGACAAAGGGGAGAAATGGCTGTACTTCAAGGAGATGGTGGAAAGCGCTATCTATATTGTCCTACTTGCGATGTCACCTGGAAGTATCTACGTTTAGAATGTCCTTATTGTGACGCCGACCATGAAAAACTACGCTACTTAGAGGTAGAGGATAGTCTGTATCGTTTGGATGTCTGTGAAAATTGCCAGGGCTATATTAAAACACTTGATGCTCAAGAATTAGCTAGCGTTCCTAACTTGTTTTTGGAAGATTTGTTAACTATACACTTGGACTTATTGGCCCAAAAAGAGGGGTACACCAAGGATCCATCAGTAATTAGGCAGTAGCGGGATTATGGAGCAATTCAAATCCCCGTGGGAACAGATTACAAACTTTTCTAACTAATAAAAAGGATTG
>DHRX01000091.1:0-8557 GCA_002408345.1 Firmicutes bacterium UBA5301
CCTACATAAGGATCAGTCATAATCTTAAACGCCAGCGCCACAAACGGCTCATCATCAGAAGCTATCCGCTCTATCTCCTCGCCAGTTTCAGGGTTATTTCCCTTAGTCGGTGGGATATCTAACGGTGACGGCATATAGTCGACGATCGCATCTAGCAACCGCTGAATACCCTTGTTTTTAAAGGCCGAACCACATAGCACCGGAACCGCTTGACTACTAAGGGTCGCCTTCCGAAGAGCAGCTTTGAGTTCGTCAATAGTGATCTCTTCGCCCTCAAGGTACTTAAGCATTAATTCTTCATCGGTTTCAGCAATAGCTTCAAGCATTGCTTCTCTTTTTTCGGCTACCAATTCTTGTAGTTCGTCTGGAATTTCGGATTCATCGCTCCTGGTTCCTAAGTCATCTACATAAATGATTGCTTTTTCTGTGATTAAATCTACCATGCCCACAAATTTCTCTTCAGCACCAATCGGCACCTGAATAGGAATAGGGTTTGCCCCTAACTTCTTCCTGATTTCTTCAACTACACCAAAAAAATCAGCACCTGTACGATCCATTTTGTTAACAAAGGCTACCCGTGGAACACCATAGCCGTCAGCCTGACGCCAAACCGTCTCTGACTGTGGCTGGACACCGCCAACTGCGCAAAAAACAGCAACAGCGCCGTCGAGTACCCGCAAAGATCTTTCCACTTCAACAGTAAAGTCAACGTGCCCGGGCGTATCAATAACGTTAACGCGATGACCTTTCCATTGGGCAGTAGTAGCCGCAGAAGTAATCGTGATACCCCGCTCTTGCTCCTGAACCATCCAGTCCATGGTAGCGCTACCTTCGTGGACTTCACCGAGCTTATGAACCTTACCGGTATAAAAAAGTATCCGTTCGGTAGTTGTGGTCTTACCAGCATCGATGTGGGCCATGATACCAATATTTCTTGTGTTTTCCAGTGAAAACTGTCTAGCTCCCAAAAAACTCAACCTCACAATCGCTATGTTAAACTGACCGACTTACCAACGGTAGTGAGCAAACGCTTTGTTGGCTTCAGCCATACGGTGAGTGTCTTCCCGTTTTTTAACAGCGCCACCTTGCCCATTAGCAGCGTCCATAATCTCAGCTGCTAGCCGTTCAGCCATAGTATGTTCGTTTCGGTCCCGAGAATAACTAACTATCCACCGGATTCCTAAAGCGGTTTTACGCTCGGGCCGTACTTCCACGGGTACCTGATAGGTAGCACCGCCAACACGTCTTGGCTTAACCTCAACCTGAGGCATAACATTATTCATGGCTTTTTCCATTACTTCAAGCGGGTCATTGCCGGTCTTTTCTTTAATAATATCCATTGCTGAATACATGATACTTTCAGCAAGGTTCCTCTTCCCATCCAACATCATCTTGCCGATAATTTTGGTTACCAGCTCACTGTTATATATAGGATCGGGTTTAGCAACCCGCTTGGGAACATGACCTTTCCTAGGCATATTTCCCCTCCTTACTCCCTATTCTGGGTGTAACTCTTATTATTTAGAACGTTTAGCACCATATTTCGAACGTCCCTGTTTACGATTGGCCACACCAGCCGTATCCAGAGCACCACGGACAATGTGATAACGTACACCAGGGAGATCCTTTACCCGGCCTCCCCTGATTAGAACAACTGAGTGTTCTTGCAGGTTATGACCTTCGCCTGGAATATACGCCGTCACCTCAACTCCATTAGTCAAACGTACCCTGGCAATCTTCCGCAATGCAGAGTTTGGTTTTTTAGGTGTAGCGGTTTTAACCACTGTACAAACCCCACGTTTTTGCGGAGAACCCAATTCGGAGAACCGGTGCTCAGCCTTTTTAGAGTTATACACCCACCGTAGTGCCGGTGCATCACTTTTTTGTGCTACAGCTTTACGGCCTCTTCTTACCAACTGATTAATAGTCGGCACCTATAGGCACCTCCTTCCCAAACGAAAGTCTAATTATTTTTAGGCTCCTTTAAAAGAGCAGCCACTGCTGCTCCAACTTGAATGGAGCAAGCAGCGCCTAACTGATCCATCGAAGGGACCTTGAGAAACTTGACCTTTTGCTCTTGACATTTCTGTTCAAGCGGTCTGATTACCTTGGGATCAGCATCGGCAGCGATGAAGACCAAGGCAACCTCTCCTTTGGTCAAGGCTTTGGCAGTTTGTTTTGCCCCAACTACCCTACGCTCTGGGTCATCAAGGATTGACAAATCCATCCTTCAACAACTCCATACTTGAGGAACGTCTATTAAAACACACTTTTGTATTTTAGCACCAGCTTTACAGGCTGTCAAGCTGAACTTAGCATTCCAATGAATTTTAATCAACTTTTACTACTTTCAGATGACGATACCTGCTCATACCAGTACCAGCTGGAATGAGTTTGCCGATGATGACGTTTTCCTTTAACCCTAACAACGGATCTACTTTACCTTTTATTGAAGCATCCGTCAATACTCTAGTGGTCTCCTGGAAAGAAGCCGCTGACAAGAAGCTTTCAGTTGCTAGGGAAGCCTTGGTTATTCCTAAGAGGACATCCTTATAGGTTGCTGGTTCGTGACCTTCTGCCACGACAGCCCGATTAACCTCTTCTAGCTCAAAAACATCGACTAACCCACCAGGAAGTAGTTCTGTATCACCTGGATCCTCTACTCTAACCTTTCTCAACATCTGACGGACAATAACTTCAATGTGCTTATCGTCAATATCTACACCTTGAGAACGGTAGACGTCTTGCACCTCTTGAACAAGATAAGACTGAACCGGCCGTACACCCCTGGTTCGTAGAATATCATGGGGGTTAAGGGCCCCTTCGGTAATCTGAATTCCAGGCGAAACCTGCTGCCCATCATCAATCTTAAGCCTTGCGCCAAAAGGAATCTGGTAGGTTTTCTCGCCGCCGTCGGTCTTAGCAATGATAACCTTGCGTACACCCTTGCTTTCCACCATTTTAGCGGCACCTTCCACCTCACAGAGGATACCCTGACCTTTGGGTTTACGTGCTTCAAAGAGCTCTTCTACTCGAGGCAGACCTTGGGTAATATCATCGCCAGCAACACCACCGGTATGGAAAGTCCGCATGGTTAACTGGGTACCTGGCTCACCGATAGATTGGGCGGCAATAGTTCCTACCGCTTCCCCTATCTGCACCGGTTCACCGGTTGCCAAGTTACGCCCGTAGCATTTGGCACAAACCCCATACCGTGATTGGCAAGTTAATACCGATCTGATTTTGGCCGACTTGAGACCCACCGCCTGAATCTTCCGAGCTTTTGACCTGCTAATCATCGTATTTTTGGCCACCAAAACTTCACCGGTCTCGGGATCAAGAATATCCTCGGCAGCTACTCGACCGTTTAACCGCTCAGCTAGCGATTCAATAACCTCGGGTCCATCAGTAATAGCGCTGACTTCGATGCTCTCTTTGGTTTCGCAATCTTCTTGACGGACAATAACGTCTTGAGCAACGTCAACTAGACGCCTAGTTAGATAACCTGAGTCTGCGGTCCGTAAGGCGGTATCTGCTAAACCTTTTCGGGTACCGTGGGTAGAGATAAAGTACTCTAACACATCAAGCCCTTCTCGGAAGTTGGATTTAATCGGAATTTCAATAATCCGCCCAGAAGGATCAGCCATTAAACCACGCATACCAGCTAACTGGCTAAGCTGTGATTTGTTACCTCGGGCCCCGGAGATCGCCATCATATACACCGGGTTGGTACTCTCTAGATTATCTAACATAGCCTCAGTAACATCTTCTTTAGCCTGGGTCCAGATATCGCATACCCTCCGGTAACGTTCTTCCTCAGTAATTAGACCCCGTCTATGTTGTTGATCAACCTTGGCTACCTCAGCTTCAGCAGCACCGATAACCTCTCTTTTCGCCGCTGGTATCTTAATATCAGAAACAGCAATAGTTGCACCAGAAACTGTTGCAAAGTGAAAACCTAGGTGTTTCAGATTATCCAAAAGTAACGCAGTTCCTGAGGGGCCTAGCTTTTCGTAAGCTTCGTCGATAACTTCGCCCAGTTTCTTTTTATCAATAGTTACATTCCAAAAACCTAGTTCAGCTGGGAGCGCATTATTAAAAATTACTCGTCCAACTGTAGTCTCTAGTAATTCGCCATCACGCCTAATTTTGACCTTGGCATGTAAAGCGACTATTTTGTGATAATAAGCCTGTTCAAGCTCGTCCTCATTGGCAAAAGCCATCCCTTCTCCTTGAACCCCCTCTTGATCCAAGGTCAAGTAGTAGAGTCCGATAACCATATCTTGAGTCGGTACCGCAATCGGCCGACCATGAGCCGGTGATAGGATATTGTTCGCCGATAACATTAATATCCGAGCCTCAGACTGTGCCTCTGCCGAAAGAGGAACGTGGACCGCCATCTGGTCACCATCAAAGTCAGCGTTATACGCAGTACAAACTAGCGGGTGGACTTGGATGGCCCGTCCTTCTACTAAAACAGGTTCGAAAGCTTGAATACCCAAACGGTGAAGGGTCGGAGCCCGGTTTAGTAAGACCGGGTGCTCTTTAATAACCTGCTCCAATACATCCCAAACCTCATCACGCATCCGTTCAATCATGCGCTTGGCGCTTTTAATGTTATGAGCGTGCCCCCCGTCTACTAACCGTTTCATAACGAAAGGTTTAAATAGCTCTAACGCCATTTCTTTAGGTAAACCACACTGGTGTAGTTTAAGCTCTGGCCCAACTACAATTACCGAACGTCCAGAATAGTCAACCCGCTTTCCTAAGAGATTTTGCCGGAAACGCCCTTGCTTACCTTTAAGCATATCACTTAGCGATTTTAAGGGACGATTGCCCGGCCCAGTTACTGGACGTCCCCGCCGTCCATTATCGATTAAAGCATCTACCGCTTCCTGTAACATCCGCTTTTCGTTACGAACGATAATGTCTGGAGCTCCTAACTCTAAGAGCCGTTTCAAACGATTATTACGATTAATTACTCGACGATAAAGATCATTTAAATCGGAAGTGGCAAACCGACCACCATCTAACTGAACCATCGGCCGTAATTCTGGCGGAATAACCGGAATAACTTCAAGGATCATTGACCCCGGTAAGTTACCTGATTTCCGGAAAGCTTCAACTACTTCTAAACGCCGTACCGCTCGAATCCGCCGTTGCCCGGTAGTCTCTCGTACTTCTGTCCGCAACTCGGCAGCGAGTTGGTCTAAATCGATCTCTTCCAGTAGCGTCTCAATAGCCTCGGCGCCCATTCCAGCTTTAAAACTAGCCCCGTATTTATCCCGCATCTCGCGATACTCAGACTCGGTCAAGAGCTGTTTTTTAGTTAGAGGGGTATCCCCAGGCTCTAAAACAATATAGGATGCAAAATAGAGGACCTTTTCTAAAGCCCGTGGTGAGATATCCAAAATTAAACCCATACGGCTCGGAATACCCTTGAAATACCAGATATGAGAGACCGGGGCAGCTAACTCAATGTGCCCCATCCGCTCCCGACGGACTTTAGCTCTAGTTACCTCAACACCACAGCGGTCACAAACGATCCCTTTGTAACGTACTCGTTTGTATTTACCGCAATGACATTCCCAGTCACGGGTCGGACCAAAGATCCGTTCACAGAACAAACCGTCACGCTCCGGTTTTAAGGTCCGGTAATTGATAGTTTCAGGTTTTTTAACCTCCCCGCTAGACCAGCTGCGAATCGTTTCAGGCGAAGCTAAGCCGATTTTAATTCGATCAAAATTATTTACATCTAACAACGGCCGTTCCCCCTTTAAAGTCTTGAAAAGGCGAATTATTCTTCATCCTCATCGTTATAGTCCAAACTATCATCTTCATCGTCCTGGTTAGAACCGATACCTTGGAGCAAGGTGAGTATCTCTTCCTCCGTAGTCTCATCGTCTAGATCGTCTGCATCAAATTCTTCATCTTCATCATCTTCCGGTAAACTAACCTCATCATCTGCACTATCATTTTCACTGTCATCTTCTTCATCGTCCAAGAATTCCTCAGCTTCTTCGTCAGATTCAGCTTCGTCATCCTCTGGTTTTCCACGCTCTTCCCGAACCTGAATATCTATACCTAACTCTTTAGCCATTTCACTAACATCCTCGTCTTCTTCCCGAATCTCTACTTCCTGTTGATCTTCAGAAATAACTCGAACATCTAAAGCTAGGCTTTGTAACTCTTTGATTAATACCTTAAAGGATTCAGGTACCCCAGGTTCAGGAATATTTTCGCCTTTTACAATTGCTTCGTAGGTCTTGACACGTCCGACTACATCATCAGACTTAACCGTTAGCAACTCTTGTAGAGTATAAGCTGCTCCATAAGCTTCTAACGCCCAAACTTCCATTTCCCCAAAGCGTTGTCCACCAAACTGAGCCTTACCACCCAAGGGTTGCTGGGTAACCAGGGAATAAGGTCCGGTTGACCGGGCGTGAATCTTATCATCAACCAAGTGAGCCAATTTCAACATGTAGATAATACCAACCGTAACCGATTCATCAAAAGGCTCACCAGTTCGCCCGTCGTAAAGAACGGTTTTACCATTCTCCGGAAGGCCAGCGTTTTTCAGCTCAGCCAAAACTTCTTCCTCTGATGCCCCGTCAAAAATAGGGGTAGCCACATAAAAGCCGGCACTCTTAGCCGCCCAGGCCAAGTGGGTTTCTAAAACTTGACCGATGTTCATACGGGACGGAACCCCCAAGGGGTTTAGAACAATCTCAACCGGTGTACCATCAGGTAAGAAAGGCATATCCTCTTCCGGCATAATCCGGGCAATAACACCTTTGTTACCATGTCGACCAGCCATTTTATCGCCCTCAGAAATCTTCCGCTTCTGGGCTAAGTAAACTCGAACTAATTGGTTTACACCTGGGGAAAGCTCATCCCCATTCTCCCGAGAAAAGACTTTAACATCAACTACTTTACCGCCGGTGCCATGAGGAACTCGTAAAGATGTATCTCGAACTTCCCGAGCTTTCTCACCAAAGATCGCCCGTAGTAAACGTTCCTCAGCGGTTAATTCGGTCTCCCCTTTTGGAGTAACCTTACCAACTAGAATATCACCGGGTCGGACTTCAGCACCGATTCGAATAATCCCCCGGGCATCCAAATCCTTTAGTTGATCCTCGCCAACATTAGGGATATCACTGGTAATCTCTTCGGCTCCTAACTTAGTGTCTCGAGCCTCACATTCGTATTCCTCAATATGAATCGAAGTAAATACATCTTCCTTAACCAATTTTTCACTTAGAAGAATTGCATCTTCATAGTTATAGCCTTCCCAGGGCATAAACGCCACTAGTACGTTACGGCCTAAGGCTAACTCTCCTTCATCGGTAGACGGGCCATCAGCTATAACATCGCCTTTCTCCACTCGTTGACCTTTACGGACTATTGGCTTTTGGTTAAAGCAAGTACCCTGGTTGGATTTTTCAAATTTTGCTAAGTCGTAGCGGTCTAATTTACCGTTGCTATTTTTAATTACTATCTGGGTAGCTGTAACCTTTTGAACTACCCCAGACTCCCGGGCTAAGACAACGACACCAGAATCTTTTGCCGCCTTAAACTCCATTCCGGTCCCAACAATAGGAGCGTCTGTAGTTATTAGGGGTACAGCCTGACGTTGCATGTTCGAACCCATTAAGGCCCGAGAAGCATCGTCGTTCTCTAAAAACGGAATCAAAGCTGTCGCGATACTAAAAACCTGTTTCGGGGAGACATCCATATAGTCGACATCTTCCCGGGGAATAATGATAATCTCATCCATGTAACGGGCGGTCACCCGATCATGGACAAAGTATCCGTTTTCGTCGACCGGTTCGTTAGCTTGACAAACTACATAGTTATCTTCCTCGTCAGCTGTCAAATATTCAATTTCGTCAAGAACCCGACCATTATCTACTTTCTGGTACGGCGTTTCGATAAAGCCATACTCGTTAATCATGGCGTAAGTACAAAGTGAGCCGATTAGCCCAATGTTCGGTCCTTCCGGGGTCTCAATAGGACAAACACGTCCATAGTGAGAATGGTGTACGTCTCGAACATCAAAACCAGCACGTTCCCGACTTAATCCCCCTGGTCCTAGCGCACTTAAACGCCGCTTGTGAGTTAATTCAGCCAAGGGGTTAGTCTGATCCATAAACTGTGAAAGCTGACTCGAACCAAAAAATTCTTTAATCGCTGCTACTACCGGTCGAATATTAATCAGAGCCTGGGGAGTAATAATATCTACATCCTGGATAGTCATCCGTTCCCGGACTACCCGCTCCATTCTAGCCAAACCGATTCTAAACTGGTTCTGTAGTAACTCACCTACAGATTTCAGTCGCCGATTACCTAAATGGTCAATATCATCGACATTACCAATACCATCGTAAAGGTTAAAAAGATAACCGATAACAGCTAATATATCCTCTTTTACTATGGTTTTAACATCAGGTTTTGGTGCCCCATTCGATAGAATAGCTACCACATGACCAGCAGCCGTCTTCACTTCAACCCGGGTAACCCTAGCGTCTTCAATAACGGCAGCTAATTTTTTGTCAAT
>DHRX01000091.1:8714-12128 GCA_002408345.1 Firmicutes bacterium UBA5301
TTAGTACCGGCTTCAGCTATAATTTCACCGGTTTCCGGATTAGCCACCGGTTTAGCTAGCACCTGGTTCACTAAACGATGCCGAATCCGTAATTTTTTATTAACCTTGTACCGGCCTACTGAGGCTAAATCATAGCGCCGTGGGTCGAAAAAGAGCGTATCAAAAAGTGATTCCGCACTTTCCACTGTCGGAGGCTCTCCTGGCCGGAGGCGCTTATAAATTTCAATCAAAGCCTCTTCTCGATTATTTGTTGTATCTTTCTCTAATGTACGGAGTAAGACCGGACTTTCACCGTAAAAAGCTTTTATATCGCTGTCAGTAGGATAACCTAATACCCTAGCTAACGTAGTAATTGGCACCTTACGAGTTCGGTCAATTCGAACATAAAGGTTCTTATGGGAATCGGTCTCAAACTCAAGCCAGGCACCTCTATTGGGAATAAAGTTTCCGGTATAGTGGTAATATCCGTTCTTATCCTGTTCCTTATCAAAGTAGACTCCAGGAGAACGTACCAGTTGGGAAACGATAACCCGTTCGGCACCATTAATAATAAATGTTCCCCGCTCGGTCATTAGTGGGAACTCACCCATAAAAACTTCTTGTTCTTTAACTTCTCCGGTCTCTTTATTAATGAGCCGGACCCGCATCCTAATAGGAGCCTGATAGGTTACATCTCTTTCCTTACACTCTTCTACGCTGTACTTTGGTTCACCTAATGCATAATCTGTAAACTCCAACACTAGGTTGCCAGTGAAATCGGTGATAGGTGAAATGTCTCTAAGTACTTCCCGAAGGCCCTCCCCGAGAAACCACTGGTAGGAACGCTGTTGAATTTCAATGAGGTTGGGCATTTCGATGACCTCATTGATCTTCGAATAGCTTCGACGTACACGTTCGCCACATTTTACCTCGTGCGCCAAATGCTCCACCCCTTGCTGTGCCCTGAAGTAGGCAAAATAATTACCTCAACATGCAGAAAGCAAGGCTAAAATTTGTAGAAACCTTGCTTGTAACCATGAATATACTATCTATACAAAACCATCTTGTATTTTTCACCATACTAACGAAAATATGCCTATGCTAAAGGCATTAGTATGCATTATAGTATAATAGCACAGCATTATTATCCTGTCAAGATAGTTATACAAAATGGAAATAGGGCACCCTGAAGTCAGGGTGCCCATTTTGGTCTCAATACTTACTTTAACTCGACCTCGGCACCAGCCTCAGTTAGTTTTGCTTTGAGTTCCTCAGCTTGTTCCTTGGAAATTCCCTCTTTAATTGCTTTGGGTGCATTGTCCACGACTTCTTTGGCTTCTTTTAGTCCAAGACCTGTAACTTCACGAACAACCTTAATTACTTGGAGCTTAGAAGCGCCGGCGCTGGTAAGAACGACATCAAACTCAGTCTGTTCTTCAGCAACAGGGGCTGCAGCAGGAGCTGCTGCCATAGCAACAGGAGCAGAAGCGCTGACACCAAATTCATCTTCAAAAGCTTTTACTAACTCGGAGAGTTCCAATACACTCATTTCTTTTACCATATCCAAAATCTGTTGAATCTTTTCACTAGCCAATTTAATTGCCTCCTCAATAAAAATCAAAATTCAATTTAAGCACTTTCTTGTTGCCGGCGTAGAGCATCAACGGCATAAACAAACTTACGCAATGGTCCTTGTAATACATTGACCAAACCAGCAATCGGCGCCTGGAAGGCTCCGGCAACCATAGCCAGCAACTGCTCCTGGCTGGGTAATTCGGCCAAATCTTTAATCTGATCCAAACCAATAATTTGTCCCTCAAGAACTCCAGCCTTAATCTCTAGCGCTTTTTGCTTCTTAGCAAATTCCGTTAAGATTTTTGCTGGTGCTACTGGATCTTCAAAGCTGAAAGCAATGGCGGTGGGGCCGGTCAATATCTCATCTAGCCCTTCAATACCAGCATTTTTAGCTGCCATTCTCGTGAAGGTATTCTTGGCTACTTTATATTCAACTCCAGCTTCCCGCAGCTCTTTACGTAGTTCAGTTAAAGCCGTAACATTAAGGCCACGGTAGTCGGTAACGACAATACTCTGAGCACCGCTCATTTTCTCTGTCAACTCAGCCACCTTAGCTTCTTTCTCTGGTCTTGCCACACTAACACCTCCAATCAAAATCAGCTAATAAAAAACGGACCCGCTACGAGGTCCGGAAAATTTATAAAATGCCATCAATAAGACGAACATCCTTATTTCCAACCTCGGTAGGCTTACCGTGATTACGGATTATACCTTTCAGTACCTACTGTCTACGGTCGAGTCCAATATTTAATTTACGAGGTGAATTTTAACACACCTACTGTTTAAAAGTCAAGACTATTCTAAGCGGTTAGAGCAGATATATCTGTAGTATTAACCTTCACACCAGGTCCCATTGTCGAAGAAACCACTATTTTCCGAAGGTAAACGCCTTTAGCCACAGCTGGCTTAGCCTTAATAATCGCCCCAAGTAAGGCTTGGAAATTCTCCAATAACTGTTCTTCGCTAAATGAGACTTTACCAATAGGCACAGAAACGTTAGACGCTTTATCTACCCGATATTCAACTTTACCGGCTTTAATATCTTCAACAGCTTTACCAACCTCGAAGGTAACCGTACCAGCTTTGGGGTTAGGCATTAACCCTTTAGGCCCAAGAATACGACCTATTTTACCGACTACCCCCATCATATCAGGGGTAGCTACGGCTACATCAAAATTGATATTCCCATTTTCAATTTCAGCAGCTAAATCTTCCCCACCAACGATGTCGGCGCCTGCTGCTTCAGCCTCTTTTACTTTATCCCCTTTAGCAAAAACCGCTACCCGAACAGTTCTACCGGTACCATGAGGAAGGACTATCGTACCCCGAACCTGCTGATCAGCATGTCTGGGGTCAACACCCAAACGCATAGAAACTTCTACAGTTTCATCAAACTTAGCGCTGGCCATAGACTTTACTAACTTTAGTGCATCTAGCGGATTATAAAGGTTATCGGTGTCCAATTGCTTACTAGCCTCTATATACTTCTTACCCCGTTTTCCCATTTAAATAACCTCCTAGTGGTACTAATGACTTAAGTCTCCCACCTGTGAAAATCTAGTCTTCGACAACAATACCCATACTACGAGCTGTTCCTTCTACCATAAGCATAGCCGCTTCCACACTAGTTGCATTAAGATCCGGCATTTTCAGCTCAGCAATTTCCTTAATTTGTGCTTTAGTAACTTTCCCGACCTTACTTTGGTTCGGTTGCCCTGAACCCTTTTCCAAGCCGATAGCCTTCTTCAGAAGCACAGCCGCCGGCGGGGTTTTAGTAATAAAAGTAAAGGAACGATCCTCATAAACAGTAATAACAACAGGGATAATCATCCCGGCTTGGTCTTGAGTACGCGCATTAAA
>DHRX01000091.1:12257-13554 GCA_002408345.1 Firmicutes bacterium UBA5301
CTCTTGCAGAACTCCATAATGTTGACCCCATGAGGCCCTAAAGCAGTACCTACCGGTGGAGCAGGATTGGCTTTACCAGCTGGAATCTGCAGTTTAATCATGCCAGCAACTTTCTTTGCCACTTTACTAACCTCCAAATCCGCAAAACAAACTTAAATTTTTTCTACTTGGCCAAACTCAAGTTCAACAGGGGTTTCCCGGCCAAACATTGAAACCAAAACTCGCAATTTTCCCTTTTCAGGTAGTACCTCTTCGACAACACCAGCAAAGTTTTCAAAGGGACCAGAAATAACTTTAACTGGAGCGCCCACTTCCATATCAATTCTAACTTTAGGTTTGTCACCATGAACAATAGCTAAAATAGCCGCAGCTTCATCGTCAGTCAGGGGAATAGGCTTGGAGCCAGAAGAGACAAAGCGGGTCACTCCCGGGGTATTACGTACTACATACCAGGAATCATCATCCATAATCATTTCTACCAAAACATACCCTGGGTATATTTTCTTCTGGACTGTCCGTCTCTTGCCATCTTTAATTTCAATTTGGTCCTCTGTAGGCACCAAGACCTGGAAGATTTTTTCTTCCATACCCATGGATTCTACTCGGCGTTCCAAGTTAGTTTTAACCTTGTTCTCATACCCCGAGTAGGTATTTACCACGTACCATTTTTGTTCTTGATTGTCTTGGCCCACATTATTTTCGGACATGATATAGGAGAACCTCCCCTTCGCTAAACAAGTCGCGCCAAGGCTACAATAATCAAATCGACAACAGCAATAAACAATGCTACAACAACTGTAGCAAACAACACTACTCCGGTATAGGTAATTAGCTCTTTCCGGTTTGGCCAGTTGACTTTGCGCATCTCAGCTCTAACCTCACGGAAATACTTTCTTACCTTACCGTCGCCTTTAGCTTTAGTCGCAGGAGTTGCCAATTGCCCCACATCCCTTCAGTGCAGCATGGTCTACCGGGTTTCTTTGTGAGGGGTTACCTCGCGGCAAAATTTACAGTACTTCTTCAATTCCAAACGATCAGGATCATTTTTCTTGTTTTTATTTGTCCTGTAATTTCGCCGTTTACACTGCTCGCACGCTAATGAAATTCCCACCCGCACTCTTCCACACCTCCCAAGCCTAACTAGGTGCAAACTTATCCAGAATAATACTTATCTACCTTAACACAACCGAGTTTCTCTGTCAATCCATAGAAGGGGGGCAGGATGCCCCCCTCCGCAGCTTTTTTTCGCTAAATATTTACTATTACCTTTACTTTACTACTTAATAATCTTGGCAAT
>DHRX01000050.1:0-128 GCA_002408345.1 Firmicutes bacterium UBA5301
CTGTAATGCTGGTTGCCGGGACTATCGGTTTACTTTCTATTGTTAATACCTTTACCCATAGCCACACCCCCTTGGTTATTTCCTTAGTGCGGACTGGTAATGGTCTCTGGCTCGGGTTCCTCTGTGGT
>DHRX01000050.1:310-1698 GCA_002408345.1 Firmicutes bacterium UBA5301
AGACCGTACAGAACCTGGGGTTAAAGAGGGAGGGCCAGCGGTGAGGGTACTCCTCTTAGGCTATTATGGCTATGCTAATTTTGGTGACGAGTGGAGTCTAGCAGAGGTGGCTGCTGCAATCAAGCAAGCTGATCCGGGTAGTGAATTACGGGTAATTTCGGGTCAACCGGACCAGACCAAAGATCTCCATGGCTTGGCAGCGGTTGGCCGGAGCCCGCACCATATCTACCAAGCTTTAACGTGGACTGATGTGCTGGTCTGTGGTGGGGGCAGTTTACTGCAGGATGTAACTTCGGGCCGCAGCTTGCTGTTTTACCTTGGCTTGCTCTCGATGGCTCAACGTTTAGGTAAACCGGTGGTTCTTTGGGGTCAGGGGATCGGGCCTATTACCCGACCGATGTTGCGGGATCTGGCCGGAAAAGTTCTCAATCGAGCTGCCTTGATTACCGTGCGAGATCAGGGTTCCCTTGAATTTCTGCGGCAGATAGGGGTTCTCCGTCCCCCATTAGTATTGGCAGCTGACCCGGTTTTTACTGGCTTACAGTGGCGACCGCAACAGATCACCTCAATGCCAACTGTTCTAACTGTAGTTCTCCGTGATTGGCCTGGGTTAAAGCCAATGGAGTGGTTACCCAGCTTAGCCCGAGGGATTGCTACCGTTGCTCAAGGATTAGGGTGTCCGGTACAGCTGTACGGGGTTCAGGTTCAGCAAGATCGACCGATCCTCCAAGCGATGCAGGCTATCTGCAGGGATTTAGGGCTAACAGTAGAAATACAGGCTGGTTGGCAGAGTTTAGCCGATGTGGCCCGGGTTTTAGCAGGTAGTGGCCTGGTCGTAACGCAACGCTACCATGTTTTAGCCCTGGCGGCCCAGTTAGGTCTGGCCGCTGTTGGGTTAGGTTACGACCCTAAATTAGAGGCTTTAGGTACTAGATTGGGTTTACCGGTACTGGGTAAGATGGAAGTGCAAGATATTCAGCGGGTAGCTACGGTGCTACACGATGCTTGGCTGGCAGGCCGGGAGAAACGGTCAAGCCCGGTGCTTCAAGAATTGAGGGCTGCAGCCCTCAATTCTCAAAAAGCTTTTCAGGAAGTAGTGGTTGAGCGGTGTTAGGTCTTCCAGTAGCGAATCTAACTTTACTAGAGGCGGCGCAGCTCATTCTCGACCAGATCCAAGGGAGGCAGGACCCCTGTTGGCAGGTGGTTACCTTAAACCCGGAAATGGTTTTGACCGCTAGGCAGGATCAAGCTTTTGCGGCCATTATCACCAATGCTGACTTGGTGGTGCCAGACGGAATCGGCGTTTTATGGGCTTCTCGTATGCTCGGTAGCCCTTTACCAGAGACTGTGCCCGGTATTGATTTGGTTCAACATCTTTTAGCCGTCGG
>DHRX01000050.1:1790-4891 GCA_002408345.1 Firmicutes bacterium UBA5301
GGGTTCCAACACGGTTATTTCCCCCTGGCTGCCAGTGACGAAATCATCGCTGAGATTAACGCTGCTAGAGCAGATCTGCTTTTGGTTGGCTTAGGTTCGCCCCGTCAAGAACGTTGGATCGCCGAACACCGTAATTTCCTTCAACTCCCGGTGGCTATCGGGGTTGGAGGCGTCTTTGATGTTTTAGCCGGCCATGTGCAGAGGGCTCCACTGTGGGTTCGCCGGCTCCGGCTAGAGTGGCTTTGGCGAGCGTTACAAGAGCCAGCCCGGTTTCGGCGACTTTTAGGTCTGCCTAAATTTGTTATTATGGTTTATGCTAGTAAGTATCGGGGAAAGAAGCGATAAGATGAAAACCGAAAAACGGAAAAAAGTCCTTTTTAGCTACGCCATGATTACTCTCGGCGCCTTATTAACGGCTTTAGCCTTAGATCTTTTTTTGGTGCCTAACAAAATTGCTGCCGGTGGGGTTAGCGGTTTAGCTACAGTAGTCTTCTATCTTAGCGGTATCGGCGTCGGTGTAACTATGCTCCTGGTTAACGCGCCCCTTTTTGCTGCTGGTTGGCGCTTGATTGGCCGGACTTTTGTTATCCGGAGTATCTATGGGGCTCTACTTTTATCGTTATTTACCGATTTTTTTGCTTTTTTACCGGCTTTGACTACTGATGCGCTCTTAGCCTCTCTTTATGGAGGGATCCTTTCGGGGATCGGTATGGGGATGACTTTAAAATGGGGAGGCTCCACCGGTGGTACTGATGTAGCGGCGGTAGTCTTTCAGCATATGGCCCGGATTAGTGTGGGCCAGGCGCTCTTAATTATTGATTTTATTATTATCGGTTTAGCTGGGGTGGCTTTCGGTGCTGAATTGGCGTTATATGCTTTGGTTACCCTCTTTGTGACCTCGAAAGGGATTGATTTAGTTCAGGAGGGTATGGTCTATGCCAAAGCCGCTTACATCATATCTGATCAGTCAGACGCCATTGCTCAGGCGGTGTTAGAGGAGATGAGTAGAGGTGTGACTGCTCTCAAGGGTAAAGGGATGTGGACCCAATCCGAACGGGATGTGCTCTTAGTGATTGTCGCCCGTTCAGAGATCGCTACCCTTAAGCGGTTAGTTTCCCAGGCTGATCCCAGCGCTTTTGTAGTTATCCATGATGCTCACGAAGTATTAGGTGAGGGTTTCAAAGGCCTAAAAGTTCCTGCTTAGAGGAGGTTAGGCCTGGAAAATGGAATTGTACAGATGATTTGGAAACAGAGGAGGTTATGCAGTGGCTAATATTGATTCAAAAACCTTGGCGGCTTTGCAAGATAAAGCGTGCCAAATTCGCCAAGATATCATTACGATGATTGGCGCTGCCGGTTCCGGTCATCCCGGCGGCTCCCTTTCGGCAACGGAGATTGTAACTGCGCTCTACTTTCAGATTATGCGGCATGATCCGCAAAACCCAGATTGGCCTCAACGGGACCGTTTTGTCCTCAGTAAAGGTCATGCAGCTCCGGTGCTTTATGCAGCTTTGGCTGAGACGGGTTACTTTGACCGCCAAGAACTAACGACCCTCCGGCAGTTAGGTTCGATGCTCCAGGGGCATCCCGACCGGAAGTCGACCCCAGGGGTAGAGGCATCAACCGGTTCTTTAGGTCAGGGGCTCTCTATCGCCAATGGTTTAGCGATAGCGGCTAAGATCAACGGTGAACAGCACCGGGTCTTTGCGTTGTTAGGTGATGGTGAGATTCAAGAAGGGCAGATCTGGGAAGCGGCGATGACGTCGGTCCACCGGAAGCTAGATAACTTAGTGGTTTATGTGGACAACAACAATCTGCAGATCGATGGGGATATCCGGGATGTTAAGAGCTTAACCAATATCCCGAAGCGCTGGGAGGCCTTTGGCTGGCATGTCCAAGAGATTGATGGCCATGATTTAACGGCGATTATTGCGGCTACCCAACGGGCCTTGGCTGTTCAGGACCAGCCTTCAGTAATTGTTTGTCAGACAGTTAAAGGGAAAGGCTGTAGTTTTATGGAGAACCAGGCCGGTTGGCACGGTAAAGCCCCTAACCCTGAAGAAATTAAGCAGGCCCTAGCCCAACTGCAACAGAGGAGGGACGGATAGATGGTTAAAGGAGATTTAATTGCGACTCGGGATGCTTACGGTAAAGCTTTAGCCCGGTATGGCGCCGAGTATCCGGAGCTAGTAGTTTTAGATGCGGATTTGACCGGATCTACTAAGACCAGCCTTTTTGCCGACCAATATCCGGAGCGCTTTATTGAAATGGGTATTGCCGAACAGGATATGATAGGAACCGCCGCCGGGTTAGCTGCCGCAGGCAAGATCCCTTTTGCCAGTACTTTTGCGATCTTTGCTACCGGTCGGGCTTGGGATCAAGTTCGCAACTCCGTCGCTTACCCTCAGTTTAATGTGAAGATAGCGGCAACCCACGCCGGTCTCACTGTCGGCGAAGATGGAGCTACCCATCAAGCTTTAGAGGATATCGCTCTGATGCGAGTTATCCCAGGGATGACGGTAGTGGTTCCTGCTGATGCTGTCGAGGCTGAGCAGGCGGTTAAGGCCTTGATTGAACATGTTGGTCCGGCTTACCTCCGGCTAGGTCGAGGGAAAGTGCCGGTTGTTTTAGATGTTGATTACCAGTTTCGGTTGGGTCAAGCGGTTACTTTGCGACTAGGCGAAGATCTAACGATTATGGCTTGCGGTATTATGGTTGCTCCTGCTTTGGAAGCCGCTGCTGAGCTAGCCAAAGCCGGAATCAGCGCCAGGGTTCTTAATGTATCGACAATTAAACCTTTAGATAAAGCAGCTGTTCTCCAGGCGGCCCGGGAGACCGGAGCTATTGTTACCGCTGAGGAACATAACGTTATTGGTGGTCTCGGGTCTGCGGTAGCTGAATGTGTAGTCCAGGCCCACCCGGTGCCTATGCGCCGTATTGGTGTCCAAGATAGCTTTGGCCAATCTGGTACCCCCGACGCTTTATTAGAGGAGTACGGGTTAACCGCTGCGGCGATTGTTCAGGGGGCCCAAGAGGTCTTGAAATTAAAATAAGGATTAGTTTATGATTAACTTTTTTGAGGTTTCCAAAATTTATCCCAA
>DHRX01000050.1:5004-5138 GCA_002408345.1 Firmicutes bacterium UBA5301
GAGGTTTCCAAAATTTATCCCAATGGTACCGCCGCTTTGTACCGCATTAACCTAACGGTTGGCAAAGGGGAATTTCTCTTTTTGGTTGGCCCCTCTGGTTCCGGTAAATCTACGGTATTGCGGTTGATTACCGG
>DHRX01000050.1:5361-5836 GCA_002408345.1 Firmicutes bacterium UBA5301
TTTCGGCTCTTACCGAACCTAACGGTAGCCGAGAATATTGCTTTTGCTTTAGAAGTTAGTGAGGTCAAACCTAAAGAAACCCGGCGCCGGGTGCGGCAGGTTTTAGAACTGGTTGGCCTTAGTCATAAGGCTGCTATTTATCCGGACGAGCTCTCTGGTGGAGAGCGGCAGCGGGTTTCTATTGCTCGGGCTATCGTTAATAACCCCTTGGTGCTCCTAGCTGACGAACCTACCGGTAACCTGGATCCGGAGACCTCATGGGAGATTGTTAAACTTTTAGAAACTATCAACCAACGAGGTACAACGGTGATCATGGCTACCCATAATGAGACGATCGTTAATACCCTCCAGAAACGGGTGGTGGCCATGGCCCAAGGTAGAACTGTCCGGGATGAGAGACGAGGTACGTACTAGCCATGAAACTACGGACTACCGTAAAACTAGCTAGAGAAGGTATGACCAACCTGCGGGCCAG
>DHRX01000050.1:5945-6354 GCA_002408345.1 Firmicutes bacterium UBA5301
GGTATGACCAACCTGCGGGCCAGAAGCGGGATGGGTGTTACCGCTATGACTATAATTACGCTAGCCTTTATTATTGTCGGGTTCTTTCTGCAGATCTATTTAAACTTAGATAATTTAGGCCAGTCCCTAGCTCAACGCTTACAACTCCGGGTCTTTATAACTGAAGGCGCCCCTTTACTACAACTAGAGGGGGCTCTTCGGCGGTTACCGGGGGTCTCTGGATTAGATGTTATTACTAAAGAAGAGGCGCTACAGTCACTAAAAAAACAGCTAGGTGAACGGGCTCAGCTCTTAGAATTGGTAGACCAAAACCCTTTACCCCATACCTTTGTCTTACAGGTAGAGAGGGCAGAATTAATTCCGGAAGTGGCTGCAGCGGCCGCTGATTTAGACGGGGTTGAAGAGGTGG
>DHRX01000094.1:0-465 GCA_002408345.1 Firmicutes bacterium UBA5301
CATCAATTGCAAGAATATGAGCTTGATTTATGGGCTGTATATATCAATCACTCCTTGCGTCCCTCCGAAAACGTCCAAGAGATCAAACTTCTGCGTCAAATCGGCCGCGATTGGGGGATTAAGGTTAACGAGATTAAACTGGACCTGCCGGGACGTTTGCGAGAAAAACCGCAATCACTGCAACTTTTAGCTAGGGAGGAACGTTATAAACTATTTAAAAGCTTTCAAAAAAAGATTAATGCTTCCAAAATAGCCCTTGGACATCAGCGGGACGACCAAGCGGAGACCATTCTTTACCGGATAATTCGCGGCACGGGAATTGATGGTTTAGCCGGGATCCCGATTGTCCGCGACAATCTGATTATCAGGCCTTTACTGGATGTATCAAGGGCTGAGATCCATGAATATGCTTTACGGCATCAACTAAAGTGGTTGGAAGACTCATCAAACCGGAAACCGGTTTAT
>DHRX01000094.1:627-6582 GCA_002408345.1 Firmicutes bacterium UBA5301
GCAATTGTTCCCGGAATTAAAAGAATCGTACAATCCAAATTTAACTTCGGCTTTAATTCGGCTGGGGCAACTTGCCCGGGAACAACAAGAACTAATGGAGGTGCTTTTAGAGGAAAAATGGGATAAATTAACTCTAGTTCAGGAGGAGCGAATTGGAATAACTATTGAGGGATTCATGAAACTGTCCAACTATTTTCAGTATTATCTCCTGAAAAGAGCTCTGCGTCAGGCCCGCTCGGGCCGGGAATTTGAATCTACTGTAATCATCAGGCTCCGGGAAAAGATCCAAAAGGAAGGTTATAATTTTAAACCGATCCAATTATCAAAAAATTTGATTGCACATAATCTAAAGGGAATAATCTTCTTTGAAGGCATTAATAGAAATTTGACAGTTAATTCGGAAGTTTTCCGTTTGAAGGCTGGGGGTATAACGGTAATTCCCGCATTAAACTTGGAAGTTAAGATTGAAAAAGGGCGTTCTGTCCCAAACTGGAAAAGTATTGGCGAACATGAAGTATATCTGGATGGGGTCCGACCCAAGACGCCGTTTTATATTAGGTTTTGGCGTCGCGGGGACACTTTCCATCCTTTGGGCGCTCCAGGCAGACAGAAATTGCATGATTTCTTCATTAATCAGAAGGTCCCCCGAGATGAACGGGTCCGGACCCCGCTTCTGGTCACGGCCGACAACCAAATTGCTTGGGTTTCCGGCTACCGTCCCAGTGAATTATTTAAAGTAAGCGATGGCGCGCCCGAAGTTTGGCATATTACTTTTCAGCAACTAAATCCCGTTCAATTGAAATAAGGTAAAATTTGGTGCCGTTTTAATTTATGAGCTAAGGAAATTGGCGGCAAAAAATAATTTCTTTACGAACTGTTAAGCCTAGATAGTTAAGTTGTATTCATATTTTGACTATGGTATAATATTTGACATGGCTAAAAGCCGAAGGGAGGTTTATACTTGCTCAAGATTATCCGCGAAATAATGATCTATTTTATGGTGGCTATTATCGCGTTGGTATTAGTTGTCAATTTTATGAAGGTCCAAGATCCGGTGGAAGAGATTAACTTCAATGAATTCATCAACCGGGTTAAAGAGGGTAAAATTATCGACGCCACCATTAATAATAATGATGGAACAATTCAAGGCCGACAGAACGGCGAGACGCATAAAAAGTACCGCACCGAAGGCCCAGTAAATCAACCCGGGTTATACTATGAACAATTGAAAGAGAAAGGAACCAAAGTATCATTCTCGAACGCCGGTAATAGCTGGTGGGCGATGCTCCTCCCGAATCTCGGGTTTTTCGTTTTATTCATCATATTCTGGTTCTTTCTCATCAATCAGATGCAAAACACCGGAAACAAGGCGTTATCTTTCGGAAAAAGCCGCGCCCGATTACATGCGGAAGATAAGACCAAAACAACTTTTGACGATATTGCCGGCGCAGATGAGGCCAAGGAAGAACTGGTGGAGATCGTTGAGTTTTTACGTCAGCCCCGTCGTTTTACCGAACTGGGCGCTAAAATTCCCAAAGGGGTGCTCTTAATCGGTCACCCTGGAACCGGGAAGACACTATTGGCCAAGGCTGTCGCTGGTGAGGCCGGAGTACCGTTCTTCAGCATCAGCGGTTCCGATTTTGTGGAGATGTTTGTTGGTGTTGGAGCAGCCCGAGTTAGGGATATGTTTGACGCCGCCAAAAAGAATGCTCCGTGTATCGTCTTTATTGATGAGATCGATGCGGTTGGCCGTCAGCGGGGAGCTGGCTTAGGCGGAGGACACGACGAACGGGAACAAACTCTGAACCAGCTTCTGGTAGAAATGGATGGATTTGAACCGAACAGCGGGATTATTATCTTAGCTGCGACTAACCGTCCTGATGTTCTTGATCCTGCGTTACTACGTCCAGGACGCTTTGACCGGCAGGTCTTTGTCGATAAACCTGATGTCGAGGGGCGGGTAGATATTCTGAAAATTCATGCTCGCAATAAACCTTTGGCGGATGATATAGACTTACAAGTTCTGGCTAGAAGGACACCTGGGTTTACCGGAGCGGATTTAGAGAACTTAATGAATGAGGCGGCTATTTTAGCAGCCCGGAAAAACAAAAAACGGATTACTATGCTTGAGGCCGAGGAGGCTATCGACAGGGTAATAATGGGACCAGAACGGAAAAAACGGGTCATCAGCGATCGGGATAAAGAGGTCTTTGCTTATCACGAAGCTGGTCATGCGGTAGTAGCTCGTTTCTTAGAACAGATGGATCCGGTCCATAAGGTCAGCATTATTTCCCGGGGAATGGCTGGCGGGTATACCATGGTGTTACCTATTGAAGACAAGTATGTAACTACTAGAACCGAACTTTTGGAGTACTTGACCTATGCCTTAGGTGGTAGGGCCGCCGAAGAATTAGTTTTCCAAGATGTTAGTACCGGTGCGCAAAATGATATCGAGCGGGCTACTAAGTTGGCCAGAAAGATGATCACCGAGTATGGTATGAGTGAAAAACTAGGGCCAATGACTTTCGGGCATGGTCATGAAGATCAAGTTTTCTTAGGTCGAGATATTAGTCGAGACCGGAACTATAGTGAACAGGTTGCGGCTGTAATTGATGCGGAAACAAAAGGTATTATTGAAGATGCCTATGAAAGAGCCAAGAGCCTTCTTCAGGACCACCGGACTGAACTAGAACGAGTAGTTGTAGCGCTAATTGAAAAAGAAACTCTGGATAAAGAAGAATTTGAGGCTGTGATTCAAGGAAAATCGTTAGACAGCCCAGATGATACACCTCTAGAGGAACAAAAATAGTGTGAGAAAAGAAGCATCCTCCAGGGTGCTTCTTTTACATAAGGGGGAACAGAGCGTGGATAAGCACAATGTGCGGGTAATAACTATACCAGACGCAGTTACAGCAGGAGAATTTTTACGGAAGCATGGTGTAGATCCACAGGGTATAGAGGTAATGCGCCATAAATTCTGCCAGTATGTACTGGAGTTAACAGCGGTTCCATTACGGGCTGCCCTGATTATAAAGCAGGAGATGTTAAGCTTAGGCGGTGAGGCGGCTTTACCTCGGACAGCGGCTGCTCTTAGTGTAGAAGAAGTTGATCTGTTGTTAGCCGGGACAGCTAAACAGTTAAGTATATTAGCACAAAAATTAAGGCAACAACCCTTTGGCTTACAGCAAGTGGCTCAGGAAGTGGCTGAGACGGTTCAAAACTTATTAGTTCCTATAAACCAACAACAGCGGGTTTGGCGGTGCGGTGATTATCGTTTACCGTTAGGCTCAAAAACTTATGTTATGGGTATTTTAAACGTAACTCCTGATTCTTTTTCTGATGGTGGGCGCTACCAAGGGGTAAAGACAGCTTTCCAACATGCCCAAGAATTAGCTGACCAAGGTGCAGATATTATCGATATCGGCGGAGAATCTACTCGTCCAGGGGCTAAGTTGGTCTCAGATGAAGAGGAACTGGCTCGAGTTATCCCAGTAGTTCAGCGGCTAGCTAAAGAAATAAATTTACCAATTTCAGTAGATACAACCAAATATTCGGTAGCTCAAGAGGCTTTAGAGGCCGGTGCTAGTATTATTAATGATATTAGCGGTTTGCAAAAAGAGCCACGATTAGCTCAGTTAGCTGCTAAATATAAGGCTGGTTTGGTTATTATGCATATGCAGGGGGTTTGTCCTCAGGAAATGCAGGTAAACCCAGAGTATGATGACGTGGTTGCTGAGGTTATCGCTTTTTTGCGGCAGCAGGTTGACTTTGCTTTAGAAAGCGGTGTAGATTCAGACCAGATTATCTTAGATCCAGGTATCGGTTTTGGAAAAAGACTGGAGCATAATTTAATGCTGCTGAACCGACTAGCTGAGTTTCAAGTATTAAATTATCCGTTACTGTTAGGAACCTCTCGAAAGTCGCTAATCGGCCAAGTATTAGGGACTCCGGTCGATCAACGGGTAGAAGGGACAGCCACAACGGTAGCTTTAGGTATTAAGGCCGGGGCTGATGTGGTGCGAGTACATGATGTACAGCCCATGGTTAGGGTAGCCCAGATGGCTGACGCTATTGTACGGTCTCCTCTACAGGAAGGTGGGCATTAAGGTTGGGTGCGGTTGTTCGTCTGCATGAAATGGTTTTCTATGGGTATCATGGCGTTTACAAAGGGGAAGAGGAGTTAGGTCAACGTTTTGAAGTAGATATTGAATACCATGTTGCCGATCAATCTAGTCCTGAGACCGATCAACCAGAGGAGACTATTGATTACGTAGCGGTTGTTCAAAAGGTTCAAGAAATTGTTACACAGCGGAGGTACAACCTGATAGAAACCTTAGCTAATGTAATTGCTGAGGAGTTATTAGCTCTTTTTCCAATAACCCAAGTAATAGTTAGAGTACGGAAACCTTGGGCGCCTATAGGGGCTATTTTGGATTCAGTAGAAGTGGAGGTTCGGAAGGAGGCGGAACGGTGAGATATGAGTTTTATCTATCTTTAGGGAGTAATGTTGGGGATCGGGTTCGGAACCTTGAAGGGGTTTTAATTTTTTTAGCTGAGCTACCGGAAACAGCGGTTAGCGGTACTTCTAGTTACTATGAAACCAAACCGGTAGGGTTTACCCAACAGCGGAATTTCCTGAACCGGGTAGTTCGAGTTACTACAGGCCTTTCGCCTCAAGCGCTTAAAACAGAGACTAGGCGAATCGAAGATTACTACGGCCGAGATCGGAGCCTACGGTGGGGTCCACGGGCGGTAGATATTGATTTGCTTTGGGCTGATGGGATTGAGGTAGCTGAACCGGACCTTATTATCCCTCATCCTCGCATGTGGGAGAGAGCCTTTGTGCTGGTGCCTTTGGCCGAATTAGCTCCAAACTTGTTAGGGCCGGATGGTCAAAGTGTAGCCCAAATAGCGGCTGCTTTTGATCTGCGTGAGGAAGGGGTCCAGCTTTATCAACCTTCCCGGGCGGAGCTCGATTTAGATCGACCTTTTCCTGGTGTTGTCTTAGCCGGTTTAGACCCGGAGGAACTAGGTCAACCTTTATTATATAAATTAGAGGTTAGCTCTACTAATGATGTATTAAAGGATTTGGCTTTAGAAGGAGCACTAGAGGGTACTGCGGTAGTAGCAGAAACCCAGTTTAAAGGGAAGGGGCGACAAGGACGGTCCTGGGTTTCTAGGCCTTTTGCTGGTTTGTGGACTAGTATCCTGTTACGGCCAGGTATTAAACCTAATATGGTACCAAGTATGACCATTGTCGGAGCCTTGGCCTTAGCAAGAGCTGTCAATAGCTTTGCCCCGAAACAGGCTGAGCCGGCCTTACTCAAATGGCCTAATGACCTCTTAGTTGGCGGTGCTAAGGTCGCCGGTTGTTTAGCCGAAGCAGGGGTGCAGGGCGGAAAGCTTAGCTATGTAATTTTAGGCACCGGGGTTAACCTACGCCATTGTGAGGATGAGCTGCCAGATTTAGAACAACCGATTACTTCGTTATATTTGGCGTGGGGTAAGCAGGTCAGTCGTCAGGCCTTATTGCGTACTTATTTTACAGAACTGACTGTTATCTATCAAGATTATCTGAAACACGGGTTAGAACGACTTTTAAGTGAATACCAGTCTTTATCCTGCACCCTCGGGCAACAGGTGGAGGTACGGGGTCAGGAAACTATAATTGGGCAAGCCGTAGCGGTAACTCCGGCAGGCAGTCTACTAGTGGAGACACCTGGTGGTGTAATCCGTGAAGTTTTTGCGTCTGAGGTGAGTGTGCGTAATGTCCGCTAATGATGTTTCACCACGAATATTAATAGTCGTTGGTTTAATGACGGCGTTGATGTGTGTTTCGGCTTTTATTCGGATCCCGGTTCCGCCGGTAGCGATTACCTTGCAATCGGTAGTAGTTTTATTATCGGGTTTAGTTTTGGGGCCACAGTTAGGCCCGGTAGCTCAAGGGATTTATCT
>DHRX01000094.1:6793-7868 GCA_002408345.1 Firmicutes bacterium UBA5301
AGTTTTGGTTATCTGCTAGGGTTTATCCCGGCAGCGTGGTTTATCGGTCGTGGTGTACAGGGCTTCAAGGCTGCATCGACTAAACGGTTGTTATTATTGGCTATTGGTGCTCATTTATTGATTTACGCTATCGGCCTACCCTATCTTTACCTGGCCTTACGCTATTTCATGGGTAAACCGGTAGAATTGCTTCCCTTACTTTACTCTGGGTTTCTTCTGTTTCTTCCAGGTGACTGCCTGAAATCAGTTTTTTTCGTAGTAATAGCTAAACGGTTAGCAAACAATCATACCTTGACTGCTTTTCGGGAATCCTGCTAAGGAAAATAAGGTTTCCGGAGGGTAGACCTATGGATCGAGGCAAGTATTTAAAGTTTGGCGGGGTCAAATTCTACGCCAAAGTTCCTGAAGTGGAAATTAACGAGTTTGTATTGAACCTGCCGGAGGAGGAACGTAAATCTCTCTATGATGTAGTAGTACAACTTCGAGATCAAGGGATGATTGAAATCGATGAGGAAGATATCACTACTATTGATAAGGAGATGGTACCTTTTCTCGAAACCCCTAATCCGACAGAGGTAGATTAAAGATCTGTAAATAAGCTAATCTGCCGGATGTTAGTTAAGTTAGAGACAGAAATACCGATGAGTCGGAGCGCCGGACGTTGTTCCGGCTTTTTGTTTAACCATTCTCGCTCTAACAAGAGGCGGGCTGTTTCCCAGATTTCGTTCTGGTCGGCGATGCCTCTGTTGACGGAAAGGCTGCGGGTAGTAGTAACGAAGTCGGTGGTGCGGAGTTTCAAAGTAACGTTCTCACCCCATAACCCCTGGGATTGGAGTCTGCGAGCGATGTCACTACTCAGCTCTTTCAGGGTTTGGAGTAAGATTCGAGGATCGCGTTGATCCCGATCAAAAGTGGTTTCACGACCGATCGATTTACGAGTGTACTCTCGAACTACTTGACGAGGGTCTAGGCCCAAAGATAAGTTATAGATCCAGTCTCCATGTTTTCCAAAAGTAGCAACCATAGCTTTACGGCCTAATTTGCGGATATCTAGGATAGTTTTGATACCGAGTTT
>DHRX01000021.1:0-2924 GCA_002408345.1 Firmicutes bacterium UBA5301
GGGAAAAATATTTCTCCTTATGGTCGTGGCCTGACCGGCTTCTTAGTCTCAGCCGTGGTCATCTATGCTTCTCAATTCTTGGTCCCAGGGTTAAGGGTGAGTATCCTAGGCGCGCTATTGGCAGCCTTTGTAATCGGAATTATCGATCTCTTTGTTCCCACTACCGTTAGATAGCATTGGGGATAAAGTTGGCAAGTTAAAATCAGGGCCGGTATATTCCGGCCCTAATTCAAGCTTTCGGTCGAAAAATTAAGGCGAAAATAAAACCGAAAAAGATAGCTGCTGCAATCGGTCCCCCTGCCAACTGAAAAACACCGTTAAAAACCCCTGCCCAGCCTTCTGCTAATAAAACTTCATAAACCCCTTTGGTTAAGACATAACCAAAGTTAGAAACTGGCAGACTAGCACCGGCACCAGCAAACTGAATGATTCTATCATAAATACCAAGAGCGGTTAGCATGCTACCAGTAACTACGTAAATCACCATTATGTGGCCCATTGTTAACTTAGTGGTATCAAAGATAACCTGACCAATAGCTACGATCATTCCGCCAACTACAAAAGCAATCAGATAATCCATTATATCACCTCGATGGCTACAGCATGGCAGACACCTGGTATGTTCTCGTTTTGTTGGGTACTTAGGGGGCTCAGTAAAGCACCTGTTCCGGCAATTAAAATTTTATTGATTTTCCCAGCTAGTAACCGCTTATGCAAATAACCGCTATAACCGACGGCTAAAGCCGCACATCCGCTACCACCGGCATGAACATCTTCATCAGTAGCAAAAATACTGATACCACAGTCAATGTGGTTACCTCGAAAAGGGAAACCAGCATTTTCCATTAATTCTGCTAAAATAGATGAGCCGACACGCCCTAAGTCACCAGTAACAATAAGGTCATAGTCAGCAGTATTTTTGGCAAAATCACGAAAGTGGGTAACTAACGTATCGGCTGCTGCTGGTGCCATAGCAGTTCCTAAATCGTTAGGATCTTTACTACCTAAATCTACAACTTTGCCTACAGTAGCACAGGTAACCTTAGGGTTGGGTCCACCTGCAGCTAATAAGACCGTACCACAGCCGGTTACAGTCCATTGAGCTGTAGGAGGCCGTTGGCTGCCAAATTCTATGGGAAAACGGAACTGGCGTTCGGCAGTTTTATTATGACTAGAAGCCGCTGCTATTACCTTTTGGGCATATCCGCCATCAATAAGCATAGCTCCTAATATTAGCGCTTCCGCTATAGTAGAACAAGCGCCATATAATCCAAAAAATGAAATTGGAAAACTAGCAGCAGCAAAGTTAGCCGAGATAATCTGATTTAATAAGTCACCGGCCAAAAGGAAATCAATAGCTTTAGGCTCAAATCCAGATTTAGTAATTACGTTAGAAAGCCCTTCTATAAGAATTTTCCGTTCCGCTTTTTCCCAGGTTTTTTCTCCGTATATTTCATCGGGTAAAATCGTATCAAAATCGTTGCCCCAAGGTCCTCTGCCCTCTTTGGGCCCAACGATACTGAACGTCTCTAATATTCCAGGCGTAGAATGAAAGGCCACTGATTGAGCACCGATATGTTTAGTTTCCACAACCTACCTCCAAATCAGCCACTGTACTAGACCAGCTAAAATAGCACTGGTAATCCCATAAGTAATTACTGGTCCAGCAATTTTATACATTTGAGCAGCCATACCTAATACATACCCTTCTGCTTTAAAGTCCATAGCTGCTGCAACGATGGTATTAGCAAATCCAGTAATAGGAATCGCTGAACCGGCTCCACCTACTTTGCCGATCTCATCATAGACCCCTAAACCGGTAAGCAGGGCCCCAATAAAAATCATGGTAATGGCGGTGTAAGCTCCAGCGGTACTTTTAGCTATTCCCTGTGCTATAAACCAATTATTGAAAACTTGACCGACTACACAGATAAGCCCGCCAACCCAAAATGCATTGACTGTATTTTTAAGGTAGTTAGGTTTAGGAATATGATCTTGTGCTAATTTTTGATAAGCTTGAGATTGTTCTGTCACATTTGCCTCCTGACAATAAACGAGCACCAATAGACTAGTGCCCGTTTTGGATAAATTGGTTCGGATTAGGGAAAAACTTAAGTTTCATCTACTTTAAAAGCAATATGCACATTGCATTTGTAGTCGGTGATTTCCCCATCTTCAACATCACAAGTCAAATTGAGCACTTCAACTCCAGAAATATTACGAACGGTCTTGCTCGCTTCAGTTACCGCTTTCTTGATGGCATCTTCCCAGCTTTGGTTAGATTCGCCAACTAGTTCAATCACCTTAATTACGGCCATAACAAAACATACCCCTTTCTGTACTCTCTATTCCCTATTGTGAATAGAGGCCGGGTTTTTATACCTAACAACACAATAAAAAAAAACGACGTCAATAGACGTCGTCCATTACTAACTGGTTTTTGTTTACTTTATCAGCGCGGTTGGACTATTAGCTTAATGGCAGTCCTTTCTTCACCATCAATTAGAATGTCTGTGAAAGCCGGAATGCAAATAAGATCCATACCGCTGGGAGCAACGAAACCTCTTGCAATAGCTACCGCTTTTACCGCTTGATTTAGAGCACCTGCGCCAATAGCTTGAATTTCTGCAGCGCCTCTTTCTCTAAGCACCCCTGCTAATGCTCCTGCTACTGAATTAGGACTTGACTTTGCCGAGACCTTCAACACTTCCATTATTTTGTCCGCTCCCCCTCCTATGAATAATACAAGGAAAAATAACTCCGTTGTTAATAGAATTATTTGGTAAAGGGGAAAATCCTTTATTTCTGGGGAAAAATTATCAAACAAACTATTCTATTAGGAAAATTCGTTCAATAGATATCGCTTTCCGTGTTTGAAGATCAAACTCAATAACTACCCCCTGAAGTGTATATGGGCCCTTTTC
>DHRX01000021.1:3125-3936 GCA_002408345.1 Firmicutes bacterium UBA5301
TTTCACGACTCATACCCAATACTGAGTTATAAGGTCCGGTCATTCCTGCATCAGTAATATACGCAGTGCCTTGGTCCAAAATCCGGGCATCAGCTGTTTGAACATGAGTATGGGTTCCGATAACAGCGCTAACTCGTCCGTCTAAATACCAGCCTAAAGCAACTTTTTCAGCGGTAGCCTCAGCATGAAAGTCGACGATAATTAAATCTGCTGCCTGCAACTCAGTATTAATTAATTCATCCGCACACCGGAAAGGATCATCAAACCCTTGTAAATAAACTCGGCCAGATAAGTTAAGCAAACCGATTCTAACTTGAGGGGTCTGATACAGTAAGAAACCCCGACCTGGTACTCCAGGGGGGTAATTAGCTGGCCGGAGAAGATAGGGAGACTGATCGATAAATTCATAAGACTCCCGTTTATCCCAAATATGGTTGCCGGTAGTCATTAAATCAATCCCTGCAGCCTGCAATTCTTCAACTACCTTGGCGGTAACCCCAAATCCAGCTGCAGAATTTTCTACATTAGCAACAACTAAGTCAATATTATATTGCTTTTTCAAGCGAGGAATTTCATTGGAAGCCGCTTTACGTCCTGGTCTACCAACAATATCACCTAAAAATAATAGTTTTAGTGTGGCCATTTGTTTACATTAAACTCTCCCTTCCCGCTTATTATGCCTTCTCTGCAAGAAAGGGATAATCCTTGTCCTAGTTGGATTTGTTGAAAACAAAAACCCGTCCATTTTCTCGAAAACCAAATAGATCTCGAGGTAGTATGTCGAAGCGGGTATCCTCTAACATGCTTTCAA
>DHRX01000122.1:0-2033 GCA_002408345.1 Firmicutes bacterium UBA5301
GCTGTATTGCCAGTAAGGATATCGGGCAATACAATACTTGTCTGAACCTATGTGCCTATTGTTATGCCAACAATTCTCCAAGAACTGTCAGGACCAACTTTAACTCTATCGAAAAATTAGGTTGGAATTCGGAGACCATCATTCCGCAGACTAGGGATATGGTATAATATGGTTAGAAATTAGTATGAAAGGTGGTGGGATTAATGCAAAAGCTAAGTCTTTTTGCGGTTGTATTGTTGATTATTGCTATGCCGTTAATGACCTTTGCTCAAGAGAGTGTTGGAACCAAATCTGACCCATTAGGGAACTTGTTTCGCTAGGGGCAACTGGGGACGAAATTAAAGAAGCGTGGATGGTATTTGAACACAGCTCTGCCGCTGGAGCGGATCCCCAAGCTTTAGGCGAATTAGTACAGATAATGGCCGAAGAAAAAATTGAGGCTAAAGAGATGATGCTATTTTGCAGGAGATTAGAAAAGCAAGTTGTAAATAAAGTCGACTTGCCAAAAATGTTACGGGAATTCTGCCAAGAATACCGAAGAATAAAATTAGCTGGGGACCCGGAAATATCATTGGAAGGCTGTCTTATCAGGGCGGAACTTAGAGTGAGGGAACAGAACCAGGTACAGAATCAAGCTATGACCCAGCAAAAAGTTCAGGACAAAAATGGATCCCAAACCCAACAAAAAGCAAAGGGTAAATAACTGGTTTAAAACAAAGAAAGAGAGGTGGAGTATACATGCTGACGATTGATCAGATTAAAGATGTGGCTTCCAGCATCGCGGCTTATCACTCCATAAAAAAGATTTCGTTGTTTGGATCATATGCGGATGGGACGGCTAACGAGAATAGCGATATCGATTTGTTAATAGAATTTTTAATACCTAATGTATCTTTACTGACGCTTTCTAACATTAAAAATGAGCTAGAAGATAAATTAAAAAAGAGTGTAGATATAATTCACATGCCAATTACAAAGGAGTCATTGCTTGAATTTAATAAGGTGATTGATCTCTATGAACAATAGGGATTTCCAAATAGTTCGCAAAATGATATCCGAAATAGAAATCATTGAAATGTTGGTTCAAGGGTTTACTGAAAAATCTTTCTTGGCAGATGAAAGGACGAAACGAGCAGTATGTATGACTCTAATTAATATAGGAGAACTGGTGAAAAACTTAACAGGAAACTTTAAAATGGTGAACGATACTATTCCGTGGAGAAGTATTGCCGGGTTACGGGATATAACAGCGCATAAATATCAAACTTTAAATATGGGAGACGTATGGTATACAGTTCAGTATGATATTCTCCAACTTAAAGATGCCATTGTAAAGCTGATTAACTAGATACGGATTATTTTTTTGCCATAGTATATTGACAGGCATAGTAATATTGCAGATAATGTACATGGGCAGTCAAGGATTATCTGCTGCGGAGGTGAGCCAATGGGTGCAAAAGTATCGTCCGATCTTTTACGGGGCCATACCGATACTATTGTCTTGGGTGTTTTGCTTCAGGGCGACAGTTATGGCTATGAAATTCATAAGACTATTATTGAAAAGACTGAGGGTCAATTTGAGTTAAAAGAGGCCACCTTGTATTCTAGTTATCGGCGATTAGAGCAAGACGGCTACATTACCGCTTACTGGGGTGACGAAACCCAGGGGGGAAGACGTAAATACTACAAAATTACGGGAAAAGGCAAAGAATTATATCGGCAGAATAGAGCCGACTGGGAGTTTACCCAGCGAATACTCAACAAGTTATTGGGGGAGGTACCATTATGAAAGTACAAGTTTACGTAGATAGATTGTTCCAAGGCTACGAAGATACCTTGGAGCTCCGGGACTTTAAAGAAGAAATCGCCATCAATCTGCAAGAACGTATTAAAGAACTACAAAATAGGGGGATAACATCTGATGAAGCTTTTGAAATGGCAGTGGCTGAGTTAGGTGGAGACATCACGTAAACTGCCGATGCCATGGAAACGTGCGTTGCTTTATGCTTTAATTACCGGTGGAACTTTTCTTG
>DHRX01000122.1:2160-2334 GCA_002408345.1 Firmicutes bacterium UBA5301
TTTAATTACCGGTGGAACTTTTTTTGGATTAAATGTATCATTGATGCTGTATTTCATGGAAGGCAGAGAGCCGCAAGCTGTGCTCGGCACCTTAATTCCTTTTGTTATTCTGACGGAGGAAAAACGCTATAAGCCTTGGATGGAGCATTACGTAAAGGAATATAGTGACCCGTC
>DHRX01000122.1:2614-5804 GCA_002408345.1 Firmicutes bacterium UBA5301
ACATTGTTTTCCAGGGCAATTCGTCAGTATACGAAAGATCCTTATAATCATGCATCTATTTCTTTTGATAGTAGCCTCAAAGTAATGTATTCCTTTGGCCGCAAACACCGCTATAATCTTTTGAACAATGGTTTTATAACGGAAAATTTCAATAAAGGGATGTTTCTCTTCTTCCCTAATGCTCAGTGCTGTATTTTGGAGATCCCAGTAACAGATGCTGAGTATGCAGCGATGTACGAAACAGTTACGCTTTTCCAGAATAACCAGCAAAACTACCGTTATAACCTAATTGGAGTGTTAAGCTATCCGGTAGGTGTAGGTTTGACGAGAAAAGACCACTTTTTTTGCTCCCAATTTGTCTCATATTTGTTAAGCAAAACTGCATTCTGGCATTCGGTCCCGGAATTGACGCGACCAATGGATTTTTATAGCCTCCCTCAAAAACGGGTGGTCTTTGAAGGGCGTATAAGCGATTTTTGCGGCGTGCCAATAGGAAGACCGCGCTATTTATTAGCACGCTGAGTATAATCATGTAGCTGGTTTTGGTTGTAATGGGATGAGGAGTCCCCAGACATCCAAATTATCCCTAGTTATCTCGATAGTCACTGGCTGGGGGGCGGTAATCCATTCAGGGATGCTTTCTGGATCAACGGAGATGACATGGTGGCCAAGGTTAACGTTTTGGAAGGCGAAATTTCCTCTGCGGTCAGTAAAGGAACTTGAGGATCCACCATCCAGTACAACCTTAATCCAGTCCAGAGGTTGTTCGTTTTCATCGAACTTTCCGTTGCAGTTATAGTCGTAAAAAACGGTTCCTTCTATTGTACCATTTAGATGTACAGCCATGTCGTGGGTATAGTTTGTATTGGGTAAGAGTTTAATTAGTTTGGCATCTGTTTGCGGTGTATAGTCGGCCGGTAATTCGTTAAAATCGAACCCTAATCTATAGACCCCGGGGCTAACATGGTTGAAGCAATAATAGCCATTTTCATCAGTAAATGTACGTCGGCCTTCTAGGGTAACTGGAATGTCAGGTATGGTTTCTTCGTTGGAATCATGTATTCCATTTCCATTTAGGTCTACGTAGACTACCCCTTCTACATAACCTAGAGGTCTACCTGAGGTAGACTTAAACCCTTTAATACCGCCATTTGAAAAGCCAATTGCTTGGGAAAGAGTGAGGTTGACCTGGTATTCAGGTTTCTCTTCAGGCATGCTTTTTACTCCGGCCCCAACGGCAAAGGTTAGCCCATTTTTTAGTAGACAGGAGGTAAACAGATCAGCCGTCCAAACTTCGTTGTAACGGGAAGTTTGCATTGGCTGAGAGTGGGATAAGGAAAGTTCGCTATAGACCTTTCCGTTTTTGGTTCCGGTATGGAGATAAATTGACTCTAGCCGTACAGAATCAATTAAAGTATCCTCATAAGTGTTTTTAAGCCCGGCACTTATACCCAACACGATCTGTTTAATTGGTCTTGAGGCATCAAATGAAATAAAAGTTTTTCGTACTTCCCGGTTGGAGTAATTCAAAGTATGAACTTTTTCAGCCTGCGCAGTCCCAACTAATCTATAAATACCGGGGTAAGATGATAGTTGGGCTTCCGAGTTGCTTTTATGATAAATTACCGCACCGGACTGCCAGTCGATTTTGTCATAGCGACCTAAACTGGCATATGTCCGTGTGTTTAAAGCCCGGATAATTGCTTCTCGACTCTGGATACTCTGGCTGTCACGCCAGTCGTCTGTATTATGTCTCCAGCGAGTATTTACGTTAACTTCGGTTTTTGGAGACATCCAGCGGTAATCGAGTTCTATCTCGTCACTCTTTTGTATCTCCCGTTCCAGTTTTAGCACAACCGAATGGTTAGTAGATGGTAGATATCTAAATACTGTTCCCACAACTTGGCTGGGGTCTGTTCGTTGAGATACCGATTCAGACTTGTGGTAGTGGGCCTCAATGCCGAATTGCTTGCTCAGCTTATACTCAGCGATAACTTGATAACCTTTTTGGTCAGCGGGTTCTGTGGAAAATAAGGTTAGTGCAGGTTGTCGGTAGAAAATCACACTTTGAATAGTATACAGCTTACGTTGGATAGTGGCGGCCATCTCTACCCCTTGGCTCAGCTGGGCCTCGGAGGTTTCCGGTCTACTGACCAACCAATCACAGTCTAGAACTAGACTATCAGAAACCCTAAAAGCAAGGTTAATATCTCCAGTAAGTACATTAGGTGTAGCACTATCAGCAGGCGTAGTCTTTCTGGCTATCTCAGCTCCAAGTGTAGTTACGTTATTGAGTCCGGTTCTGATACCTGTACCAGCAATAGTACCAGCCCAGTTGTTGTTCTTTTCATCCCGGATTGCACCGTATCCGGCGATTGTTTCGGTTTTTCCTGCAGGTAGAAGCCGTGGAGTTGCCGCAATTGTCCGGGTTTCAGAGTATTTTGTACCATCACTTTCCGTCACGGTAATGACGACGGTGTTAACTTGGATAATCTGTAGAGGGATAGCTTTAAAAGTATAGTGTCCGTCTTCTGCAGTTACGTGACCAAAGTAATAACCGTTAACAGTGAGCTCAATCTGGCTACCTTCCGGAGCATAACCTTCAATGTCGGTCGAGGCCCTTAGAATACGTGAGGTCCAATCAGTCGGGGAGGTGTATCGGATACCCCGAATTGGGGTATGGGGTAAAATTTTTTCTAGCGAAAACTGGGTATCGCCGAGTACAATTGCCATCTCCTCAGATCTATATATTGCCGTTGCTCGGTCGAGATACCACTCTCTATCGTTAGTAAGGAACTGTTCGAAGTGGCCAAAGATATCTATAGGAGAACCACCGGCCTGAAGATGAATATCTAGACTCAACTGATCTTTTGGGGGCCATTTGGTAGTATCTGAGGAGAATCCTTGCTCGAGTGAATATTGAATGGATCCAAAGCTAATAAAGGGGGTGGAGTTTACAGGAACCTGCGTAACAAGTTGGGGTTCGGCATTTTTTATAGTTTCTGGTTCAGCGCCTCCTTCTGGCCGAAAATATGATAACTGTTGGTCAGCAAGTATCGCCAGGTTTTGAGTTGCCGGATACCAGTTGATGGTGACATTAAAGAGGGTCGCGGCCTGTTCTAGTGGGATAAAGAAATCACCAAAATCAGTTATCGGACTGGGAGATATAGCGTTCAAGTCAATCGTAGCC
>DHRX01000122.1:5904-6308 GCA_002408345.1 Firmicutes bacterium UBA5301
TTAAAATCAGCTATTGGACTGGGAGATATAGCGCTCAAGTCAATCGTAGCCGTCGACTGATCCCATGGTGTAGTGAGCAGTGCGGTTTTGGTATGGGGGTTCAGCCTTACATTAAAATCTAACAGTTTACCAAGAGCATTTAAAGGTAACAAGACTGTATCCCCAAAGTCAAGTAGCTCAAAGGAATCCGAAACCTTGTGTTCATTAATATACAGACCAACAATGCTAGTGAATAGCTCTTCGGCACCTTGGGCTACTTGGCTACCCGTAATTAAAATGATACAGAGAGTAATAATTACTACTTTAGGGGAATTCACCAACCGCTCACTCCTAAAGGATTACAATTTGGGTACGGTATATGCGTAAATCTGGCGAATTACCGGATCTGTTAGGTTATCTTCGGC
>DHRX01000122.1:6447-6732 GCA_002408345.1 Firmicutes bacterium UBA5301
CGGCGAATTACCGGATCTGTTAAGTTATCTTCGGCGAGCACTTCAACAACTATATGGTAGGTATCAGGTGGGAGTATCTGGTCTATGTCTCCGCTAAATCTGGTTTCAACCTCTGGTAAGACAACAAGCGGCCCCAATGATCCGCTGGTTATCGGCTCTTTTTCGCCGGGAATATAGATTTGAAATGACCCGGTACCTCGGAAATGTGCGGACCCGATTCCACGTAGATTTAAGTGGAAACTAGAATTGCCCTCTGAGGAACTTATTTCTAGTTGGGACCCTACC
>DHRX01000122.1:6819-10479 GCA_002408345.1 Firmicutes bacterium UBA5301
GTTGGGACCCTACCACCATGCACTTACGCTCAATTGGTGGGATGGAGACGTAAATAGTTGAGGCTACCTGGACCTTTATATCAGCGCCAGTTAGTTCGCCTTGGTACGGGATAGTTTGCTCAAATCCGATGAGCCCACGCTGTTCTACCTGGGAGATGCCTTGGGGAATCTTAATACTAAACCTAACCGTCTGGGTTTTTCCGGGAGCAATGGTAAATTGACGTGGATTGAACTTAATCCAGTTGTGTAGGGTTGATTTTAATGTATTTGGTTCAAGAGATTTAAGTTCATTATTGGGGCCCAAAGTCCAGTCGCTGAGAATGGCCCGAACGGTAGCTGGTTCAGCCCCATTGTTCGAAACCTGTAGGGTACCGGTTACTTGCTTTCCAGGCTCAGCTTCAAAAATGAACCGAGATGGCTCGACCCGCAAAGGTTGGTAACCCTCTGCCGTTGCAGAAATGGTGGAACCCCACAGAACTAAGAAGCTAAGCAAAAATAAGGTTACAATATTTTTAGACATCTATAGTTTCACTCCCCTTGGTGGAGAAGTAAGGCCGTGTGCGCCCGGCCTCACTATCAGGTAATAGTCGGGTTATGGTTAGATGGTGGTAGCGACAAACTCGATTGTGCCCCGGTAGTGACCGGCCGGATAATCGGCACTGTACGGTACCCGGAACTGATGGAAGAAGGTGCGCCACTGTAGACGGTTGGCACCGTTCTCAAGTACCGCTACTTGCGAGTTGGGAGAAAAGGTATGCTCGATACTGTAGTTTAGTCCATCTACACTAAACTCAGTTGTGTTATCCGCGTATTTAGCTACCCGCATATCAATGGGTAGGTTGGCCGGGCCAGATAAGCCAGGTGTTTTTACTTCATATTTATAGTTCATATTGGACCATAAAACAGTCATGAAGGTATCGCAGCCCCGAATAAAGTTGCCATCAAATGGGGAAACATGGGCGTTTGAACTAGTGGAGCCGCTTACTGTCGCCCAGTCGGCATCGATATATCCACCGAGGCCAGGGTGAAAAGCGACGTAATAGCCTGGAGCGTAGGTAGCAGCGGCTCCCGGGCCATAGCTCAATAATTCGGCATTAGCATCGTTGCCTACGAAAGTCATTTCAAGGTAACATGGGAGCATTGCACTAAGGTTTAGTCTTGTCGAGACACTCTGAGGGGCATAGGCCTCATTGGGGTCAAAGTTACGGGGTGCTGTATTATCAGAGTAGTAGTCGCTAGTGTCAAGTAGGGTATCTGGGCCGATGATAACTACCCCCCCTGACCCATTGGCCGAGGCGATTACTGGGAAAATAAGCAAGCTTCCCAGCACAAGCAGTGCTAACAACTTTTTCATTTTTACAGGCCTCCTAGTAATTTCTATTTGCTATCTTTCTTGGCCCAAGCGCACAATGGGTCAAGCTGTAGCTGACATTATTGTGGATGGACTACAAACTCTAGCGAACCAAGATAATTACCGGCACTGACAGTTCTTGTAAAGGGCAGTTGGAAGTCTGCAACGATCGGTATCCATCCGTCACTAAATTTGCCGGTTGCTTTACCGAGGGCAAACTCTAATGGATGTTGCCCAAGAGAGGTGTAATTATCGTATAACGGAAAGACCCAGTCTGATGGAAAAATTCTCATTTTTAAATCTGAAGCTGGGATCTTCCATTCTTCAAACAGAGAATGTGACACTAAATCGGTTGCCTGGGAAAGAAGCAGTCGCCAGTTAGTATTACTGGCTATCCAAAGAATGGTATTCTTACCTGTTGTTAGGAAAGCAGTTGGTCCAGGTGGTTGCCCATCGGATACTAAGGTTGATTCCGGCTGTGCCAATTTGATTTTTGCCCACGGCAAGACTTCGATCGTAATCGGCAAATCAATAGCATTAGTGTAATCGGTAATACGTAGTTTCCCAACATATAATCCGGGATTATCAAAGGGATTCATGCGAACTGCTATCCGGAGTTCTATTAAGCCTCCGTTCTGAACTGAGAAGCTAATATTATTTTGGATTGGTTGCAGTTGGTCAACTCCAACTAAGATTTGACTCGTTGGAAGGACTTTGCCTGTTTCTTTGTGTGTAAGGGGTTGCACAAGGGTAAGCGATAGCGAAGCCGCAGGTAAAGCTTGTACTAGGTCATCGGTCAACATGACACTAATACCTCCTGTGAGTTCCCGAAGAGGATCAAGGCTGGCATTTATTGTACCAAGAGCAACATTTGTGGGAAGTACGAACAGAGTTTTTGGGGATTCTAAGGCGTGTAATGGTGGTGCTAGTGTAGAGTATAGTAGTAGGAACAGCATAACGAGTGTGGTTCCAATAAAATAGGAACGGATCCGAATCGTAATCACCCCAACCTATAAGTGAATCTGAGAAGTAGTATATTGCCGTGAAATCGGAGTTATACATGGTTGGGAAAATATAGTAAATAGACGGAACCTCCGGCACCAAATGGGGCTACCTTTACCCCGGAGAACCAAGCTGCCTATGTACTTAAGATATGATATTGTACTCAGTTATAGTTTAGGTAGTCGGGTCAGTTTCTTCCTAATGAAGCTATAAATAAAAATCCCCTTTCGCAGTAAACTGTCGAAAGAGGTAATTTTGGTAGCCCCTAGGGGATTCGAACCCCTGTTACCGCCGTGAGAGGGCGGCGTCCTAGGCCACTAGACGAAGGGGCCAATTAACATGAGATAGTATAGCATGCCGAGACCATTTTTGTAAAGCTCTTTTGCCCGAAAACTTTATCCAGAGCTTGCCAGCTTGTGCTAATCTCTCCCTCATATCCTACTATCTGTTCCGGGAAGACTACCCCTTAGAAACACCGAAAGGAGGTGGGGTTATGCTCGAGTTATGGCGCCGTCTTGGTAGGCCTGCCAACGAGGAGTATGGTATTGATGTATCACCAACGCCTATTACTGCAGGAGAGACAGTTACCGTTAAATACAACGGATTCTTAGCGGAAAATGGTGCAAGCCAAATCACGTTACATGCTGGCTATGGTACCGGGAACAACTGGGAACAAGTATTTAGTGTTCCCATGGATAAAAAGCCTGATGGTTCTTGGGAAACCGCCGTAGCGGTAGATACAGATAGCCAATTCCACTTTTGTTTTACAGATGGTCAGGCCTGGGACAATAATTACGGAAACAACTGGTCCTACGAAGTTCATAGCGGTTTGCAATCCTATTGAAGGTGAGGAAAGAGGCCCTTAAGGGCCTCTTTTCACCTATGGAGGGAGAAAATTCAGGTTCATTGGCTTTTAATGGTACCGGATCTACGAAAACCCGTCCATCAATAAATATTCCGGTATATGGTTCACCACTCCTGTGCATAATTAGCGGACCTCCTTTGCCGTGATAAACATATTTTGTGGCTTGTCAGCATAGCTTTATGTGAACGCCAAGGAGGTAAAAGCTGTGGGGTCAAGGACTACTTTCCAGGTAACACTACTGGGAACAGCTGGATTAGTAGTGTTGGTCATAACTAGCGCCCCCTGGTTATGGGCAGGATCACTACCACAAGTAGTTAGCCTCTCCGGGCTACCCTTGTTACTAACACTGATGTTGACCCTGTTCCGCTCTCCAGTGGAACCCGAAATCCACCAAACCATTAGCTCTATTACTACGGTTTGGATTACAGTTTTACGTTGGACA
>DHRX01000122.1:10645-11065 GCA_002408345.1 Firmicutes bacterium UBA5301
GCTGGGATCAATTTGCCCTTTGGCAACTGCTGATTATAGTTGGTATCGCCTATTATTTGGCCTATCTGTTAGCTCGAATTTGGCCAGCCAGTTGGCAGCCATTCTGGATCCAAGCAGTAGACGAGCCAACAATGAGTAGGTGGACAGAAGCGACTCCAACTAGCTACCCGTTCTTCTCTTTAGGTACCGTTTTAGGTGCGGGGCTATGCTTGAGCAGTAGAGGGATCGGAATAGTACCGACGCTTGTTGGTTATGCCTTACTGACTAGAAAGCCACTTTGGGCTACCGGTTTAGCATCATTAGGCGCTTGGGTTTGCCAAGAATTATGGGGTGGGTCAGCCCGACCCTATTTGCTTTCCTGGTATAACTTTTTACTCCTATGGTTGCTCCTGCTGCCGGCCTTTGTTTATATATTGACTC
>DHRX01000122.1:11191-11808 GCA_002408345.1 Firmicutes bacterium UBA5301
ACTCAACTTAAACCGGTAGTGCACCAATATCATAGCAATCAACTGGTATTTGATTTTTCCGCAGATACAGTTAATAACAATTGGACAATAGCCCAGGTTATTATGGGGGTAGCGGCTTTTTACGGTCTCCTAACAATTTTCGGACCTCTAAACGCTATCTATTTTTTAGTAGCAACGCTTCTGGCCTTCTTCTACACCCTATTGGCCCAAGGGTCAGTGGGGGTTCTCCTTCTCCCGGTGTGGGTTGGATTAGCGCTAACTGGAGTACTTAAACCGATTTGGGCTGTATTGGTTGCTGGCTTTGGCACCGGTATGGGGGCTGCATGGTTAGTGGGACAACGTCAAGCTCAACGCAGATTAGTTTTGGTAGCCCAGGGAATGGAGCGGGGGTTGGCGCTATGGGGGATTTTGCTGGGCTCTGTGGTCTGCTGTGGTTGGCCTCTGGTGCAGAGAGGATTAGCGCAATTTCCCTCTCCCGTTGGTAACTGGTTGGCTTGGCTAGCAGGGTATCAAATTGCTCCTCTAGTGCCGCTAATTTTTACTTTTTTAATCAGCATGGGAATTCTGACTCAGCGTATATTTTACACATATTTGGCATGGGGGGTTTTTCTGCCATG
>DHRX01000005.1:0-1142 GCA_002408345.1 Firmicutes bacterium UBA5301
AGCCTAGCTACCGGTTTTGAGACCAGCGAAGCAGAACTAGACTTAATTGCTGAACGGATCTTTAACTTACACCGGGTGCTCACTATTTTAGAGATGAATACTCGGGATATGCGCAATGAGCATGATACGGTACCTGATTGGGTCTTAGAAGAAGGGCCCGAACCATTTACCCCTGGTAGTAAACGCTTCCCTGTAGAAGATATCGAATTAGGTAAAGATCTCTTCTATGCTGAGTGTGGTTGGAACCGGGAAGGTTTACCGACCCGGCCGACTTTGGAGCGTCTCGGTCTCAAAGATGCTGCTGATCGGTTAGAGAAAGCTGGCTTATTAGGGTAGTTACAGCTAGCATTAGTTAAAAGTAGTTAGTTTAGGGTTAGGAGATTTAACTCTCCTAACCCTTTTTTTATTCTAAATGCTGGTTACCCGTTCATGTCTTAAAAATCTCTATTGGTGTTTAAGTATGGCCCATTGGTCAAATATGGCAGGGAAAGGTTGGTTTCCCAACATAATAAGATGGTGCGAACTATTTCGCTACGTAATACCAATGAATGAAGGAGGGTATTAGTGATGAAGGAAGAGAGAAAGAACAGTGCTGTCGAAAGTGTGCTGGAATTCGTCGGTATCAACAAACCTACATCCCGTCGAGGCTTCCTGAAGCTTTCGGCAACAACAGCAGTGGCCATCTATGGTGCCAACATTTTAAGTGGGGATATGGCCAAAGCAGGGAGTATCACCATCTTAGAAAATGCCGCCGGTGTTTTGGTCGCTGATTCGACCCGCTGTGTTGGCTGTCGTCGCTGTGAGCTAGCTTGTACCGAATATAATGACGGTAAATCAAGCCCAACCATTTCTCGAGTTAAAATTGCTCGGAACCTCAACTATGGTCCCCAAGGGGCCCAGTTTGCCTTTCAACGGGGCGCCGGTAAGTACGGAAATCTCTTGGTTATTCAAGATATGTGTAAACAATGTCCGCATCCAGTACCATGTGCTACCGCTTGTCCCAACGATGCTATTGAAGTCAAGGGGCCGGTAAACGCTAGGGTAGTCAATGCTGAAAAGTGTGTCGGCTGTAAGGTCTGTCAACGGGCCTGTCCTTGGGATATGATGACTTTTGATGCTGAGATCGGTAAGGCCAGCAAATG
>DHRX01000005.1:1299-10869 GCA_002408345.1 Firmicutes bacterium UBA5301
ACCTTATGCGACGGTAAACCCCAGTGTGTAGAGGCTTGTCCCACCGGTAGCTTACGCTATGTGCCGTGGAAGGATCTAACTAAAAATGCTCCAGTTCGCCAGGCCGGCATGTTAGCGGTGACTGAAGACTGTAAGAGCTGCCACTAAGGAAAAGGAGGTATTGGAGATGGCGAAAATCGGAGGATGGACCGGTAAAACCCTACGGGTTAACTTAACTACCGGTAAGATTACTGCTGAAGATACGTTAAGGAAGTATAAAGATTACTTAGGCGGTACCGGTATTGGATACAAAGTTCTTTGGGACGAGGTACCTGTCGGGACTCGGGCTTTTGATGAAGCCAATAAGATTGTTTTTGGTATCGGGCCTTTAGCCGGTACTGGTGCTCCTAGCAACAGTCGGACTGCGATTACCTCAATCTGGCCGGTGTGCGATCCTGACATCTATGTTGCCACTGGTCATATGGGGGGGCATTTTGCAGCTGAACTAAAGTTCGCCGGTTGGGACTCAATTATTATCGAGGGGAAAGCACCGAAACCGGTTTGGCTCTATATTGAAGATGACAAAGTTGAACTCCGGGATGCTCGCCGGTTATGGGGTAACGGTGTTTACCGAGCAACTGCAGAGATTAACGCCGAGATGGGACCGGAAGCTCAGGTGGCCGCTATCGGTCAAGCCGGGGAGAATATGGTGCCTAATTCTACGGTGATGACCGGGTATTCCCACTCTGCTGGTGGTGTTGGTGGTGTTATGGGTTCCAAAAACCTTAAAGCCATCGGTGTCAAAGGTAGCGGTTCAGTCCAGATTGCCGCCGATAAAAAAGACTGGAAGAAACTAATCCAGTATTCACTGACCCTAATCGGCTCCAACAACCAGCACGTAGTACCGAGTACCCCTCAGCCGTGGGCGGAGTATTTTGATCCCGGTAGCCGTTGGACTGCGAGTAAAGGTGTTTTCTGGGGTGCAGCTAATCCGCCGGTAGAGACCGGTACCTGTGATCCTCACGATATGCAAAGTATCGGTTACCGCTGCCAGAAGGGTATTAAGGATTTTGGTGCTGATTTTGGTGAAAAGCATACGGTACGTATGGGCGGCTGTCATGCCTGTCCGATCCGGTGTATGGCCCAGATTGATTACCCACCGATGGAAGAAAAATACGGTTATAGTCGGTATGCGGCTAATACCTGTATGGGTTGGTTTTCCCCACGCCAGGTCTTTGCCTCAATTTCGGGGTTAGCAGCCAGTGAATCAATGATTCTTGGGAAACATCTCTGTGACGATTATGGGGTTTGGGATAACTATGCTCTACTCCAGGCGGTCTTTAAATATGCAGCCCAGAACGGCATTTTAGAGAAAGTACTGCCAGCAGATGAGTATAAGAGTATCCCTTGGGATCAGTGGAAAAATGGTGATCCTGCTTTCCTGCTCGACTTCTATCGGCGCATTGCTTACCGTGAAGGCGAGTTGGGCAAAGCTTTAGGCGACAGTACTCTCAAGACTATGCGGAAGTGGAACATTTCTGAGGACAGCTTTGCTAAGACTTCTCGGAATAAGTACTGGAAGATGGGGCACCCGCTCCACCATTCGACTGAGGATAGCGCTCAAATCGGTGCGTTGATCAATATGCAGTACAACCGGGATGCTCAGACCCACTCCCACACCAACTTCCAGAACAGCGGTTTACCGGTAAAGATCCAAAAACAACTGGCCGCAAAGGTCTGGGGTTCACCGGATGCTGTTGATGATCGGGGTAAGTGGACACCGATGAATAAGTACAAGGCTAAAGCTGCTAAGTGGTCAGTTATCCGTAAGGAGCTCCATGATAGCCTTTCCTTATGTAACTGGATGTACCCCTTTGTGGCTTCCCCGCTAAAAGAGCGGAATTATGAAGGCGACACCGCTTTGGAAGCCAAGTACTTTAGCCTAGCTACCGGGTATGTAACTAGTGAAGCGGAACTGGATCTAATCGGTGAACGGATCTTTAACCTTCACCGGGCCCTAACTATCCTGCAGATGAAAACCCGTGATATGCGGAATGAGCATGATACTGTGCCGGATTGGGTCTTTGAAGAAGGTCCAGAGCCATTTACACCTGGAAGCAACCGGTTACCTCGGGAAGACGTAGAGTTAGCCAAAGATCTCTTCTATGCTGAGTGCGGTTGGAATAGAGAAGGCTTACCGACCCGGGCAACCTTGGAACGGCTAGGTCTAAAAGATGTTGCTGATAGATTAGCACAAGCCGGATTGCTTGGCTAAAAACCACCTATAGATAGACTCCAGAAGGAACCGGGGGCTAATGGCCTCCGGTTCCTTCGCTGTAGCAGATTCCCCCGGTCCTACGTACTCTGTAGTAGGACTAATTTATTTTAATGGGGGACAAACCAATGTTCAATAAAATAAGGAAGAAAGTTGAGGAACCGGAGGGAACTCGGAAAATTTTGATTTGCCGTAACGACCAAGACTTAGAACGTTGTCGTCTACAGGTAATTAAAGTTGGCGGTAAAGTTATCAAGGATTTACCTTTGGTTAAAGGTATTCTTTGTGAACTCCCTGATGTGACTACTTTAAACAAACTCGAATCGGCTCAAGTTATTACTCGGATTGATGATGATATTACTTTTTATACCTTGTGCTGGAATTGGTTTAAGCGGACTAGTAAGATAGCAGAAAAACGCCCGCAATCAATTAGCTGGGGGGTTCGTCGGATTGGGGCTACCGATGCTTGGCCCATATCCCGTGGTAAACAGGTGCGAGTGGCGGTTATTGATACTGGGGTTCAATTAGATCATCCGGACTTAGTTCAACATCTAGGGAAGGGCTACAATGCCGTTAAACCAACCCAGAACCCTAATGATGGCAACGGTCATGGGACCCATGTAGCTGGAATTATTGCTGCTACGGATAACGATTTTGGGGTAGTTGGAGTAGCACCAGAGGTTCGTCTATTCCCGGTAAAGGTTTTAGATGATAGCGGTTCTGGCACCCTCTCTGATGTAGTTTCTGGGATCCAATGGTGTATGGAAAATGATATTGATATTATTAATATGAGTTTGGGGGCAGCAGAAGGTAACGATACCTTCCGGCAAGCCATAAATTCAGCTGCCGATCATGGGATTACGATTATTGCTGCCGCCGGTAATAGCGGACCGGGTCAAAATACCATTGACTACCCGGCTAAATATCCAGAAACTATAGCGGTAGCAGCCTCGGACCAAGGGGATAAAATTGCTAATTTTAGTAGTAGGGGGCCGGAAGTTGATATTACCGCTCCTGGTGTTGATATTGAATCAACCTATTCAACTAGCGCCTATACTACTCTTAGTGGAACTTCTATGGCCGCGCCCCATGTAACAGGTACCGTAGCTTTACTAAAAGGGTTGAAGCGTGATTTTTCTTTAGCAGAAATTAAATCGATTTTAAAACGCAGCGCTTACCTCTTGCCTAGCTTTTCTGCTGATCTACAAGGGGTTGGCTTAGTACAAGCCGGTCAAGCTGTTAATGGCTATGCCGGTAAGTAGGATAAACTTCCCCAACAGGCGAATTCTATAGGTTATATAGTTAATATTATCCTGTTGGAGGGGGCTTTACAGTGGGAACCTTATTGACCTTAAAAGATGCACTAGAATTGGATCGCAACCAAACAGCGACTGAGTATAAAGACCATCTTAACGCCGGTTTTGTAAAAATGCTCAGTTTGTTGGATTTTGACAAAGAGTTTGTTGGTGCCCAAGGGGTTGAAGTCTATGATCGGCAGGGGCAGACCTACTTAGATTTTCTTGGCGGTTATGGTGCCCTGAACATTGGCCATAACCACCCTAAAATTATTGAAGCCATAGAGGCTGTGGCCCAGCGACCGAAAATTATGCCTTCAGCTTTAAACCCCTTAGCGGCGGCCTTGGCTCACAACCTAAGTTTACTAACGCCAGGCCGCATTAACCGGTTTTTCTTTGGTAATAGTGGAGCCGAAGCGGTAGAGGGGGCTTTAAAAACAGCCCGTGCTGCTACTGGACGGGATGCTATTATATATGCAGAAGGGGCCTTCCATGGTAAAACCTTTGGGGCCCTCTCAGTAACAGGGCGGGATAAGTATAAGAAACCTTTTGGTTCGTTACTACCGAATACTTTGAAGGTTCCCTATGGAGATTTACCGGCCCTAGAGACCCTTTTACAAAGTACCGCTGTAGCGGCGGTGATCCTCGAACCGATTCAGGGTGAAGGGGGAGTAATCTTACCGCCTGCCGGATATCTGAAGAGCGTTGAAGAGCTATGCCACCAGCATGGAGCCTTATTGATCATCGACGAAATTCAGACCGGGTTTGGTCGTACCGGTCGCTTTTTTGCGGCAGAGTGGGATGGAGTGGAACCAGATATTATCTGTTTAGCTAAGTCTTTAGGTGGTGGCTATGTAGCGGTTGGTGCTTTTGGTTGTACCAACGAAGTATGGGAAGCCGCCTATGGTGGTATGGATAAAGCCTTACTCCATACCTCTACTTTTGGTGGCAATACGTTAGCGATGGCTGCTGGGTTGGCTGCGATTGAAGTTCTGGTAGACGAAAACCTGGCCGAGCAGGCGGCAGAGCTAGGCGATTACTTTTTAGGTCAACTGCGGTCTTTAGCCCAAACTTATCCGATTATGAAAGAGGTCCGAGGTCAAGGGCTTTTAATTGGTTTAGAGTTTGCCCAGAGCCAGAAATCGTTGTTGAGCCGGATCGGTAGTAGTTTAATGAGTAAGGTTTCCGAAGAGTATGTTGGCGGTCTAGTTGCTAGTGAGCTCCTAAATAAACATGCTATTATTACCGCCTATACGCTCAATAACCCAAATGTGATTAGGATGGAGCCGCCCCTAGTGGTAACTAAAGCTCAAATTGATCAGGTCCTCAATTCTTTAGAGCACTTGCTAGATAAGAACCGTGGTTTTGGGCAGCTAGCGTTTTCGGCTGCAGCAGGAAAGTTGAAAAAGAGCTAGTTAAGATAAGCGATTAAACTAGCTCAGGGAAGTTATGCTGTGCCAAGGCGGTATAAGCGATTATCGCTACCGAGTTAGCTAGATTTAATGAACGTGCTTCTTGGCGCATCGGGATCCGGAGACAATGTTCGGGATGCTTAGCGATAAGCTCAGATGGTAGCCCTCTTGTCTCTGGACCAAAAATCAAGTAGTCCCCTGGTTGGTAGGTGCCGGCATTATAATTATGCCGGCTTTTAGTTGTTACGAGATGAAAACCGGCCTGTTCAGTATAGACCTGGTCCATAAATTGCTCCAAAGAATTATGTTCGACGATAGTTACCAGGGACCAGTAGTCTAGCCCGGCTCGTTTTAGATTCCGATCATTGAGGATAAACCCTAAAGGGTGAATTAAATGGAGTTCACACCGGGTTGCAGCACAAAGACGAGCAATATTACCGGTATTAGGGGCGATTTCTGGTTCAACTAAGGCAATTTTAAACATAGGTACACCTCGCGTCCTATTATACTGCCGTAATTATGGCTAGTAAATGCTAAACTGACATTATTCAGGAGGAGTTGGCTGAAAGAGGAAAGAAGGTTCACCCCAGTACAAGGTTGGGAATTGGGCTAAAAGGGGGCAAAATAATGCGGGTTGACCAGGAAGTGGCTAACCTCTCTAGCTGGTTACAAAAGCAAGTTGAGGCTGCTGGGGCCCAAGGGGTAACCTTTGGGCTTAGCGGTGGTTTAGATTCGGCGGTAGTTGCGGGTTTAGCGGTTCGGGCCCTTGGGTCAAAGGCTTTAGGTCTGATTTTGCCCTGTGAGAGCGCTCCAGAAGATCGTGAAGATGCGTTGTTAGTTGCGAAAACATTTAATCTTCCGGTTCGGGAATATGATTTGACCCCTATTTTCCGGCAATTTTCAACGGTAATTGGGGACTTTGTCCCTAACAGGTTGGCTCAGGCTAACCTTAAGGCTCGGTTACGGATGAATACCTTATATTTAGTAGCCAATCACTTTAATTCGTTGGTAGTAGGTACCTCTAATTTAAGCGAAATTACAGTGGGGTATTTTACGAAATGGGGAGATAGCGCCTGCGATTTGTGGCTCTTAGCTAATTACAGTAAGGGGCAGGTGCGGCAGTTGGCTCAGGCCTTACAGGTTCCGGAAAGAATTTTAAATAAGGTTCCAACTGCAGGTTTATGGCCAGGACAGACCGATGAGTCGGAATTAGGCGTAAGTTATCAGGAAATTGAAGCATATCTAAATGACGAGTTTTTACCACTTCAAGTAAAAAGACGGATAAGAGAATTGTCAGCAAAAAATGAACATAAACGTCGGTTCCCTCCTTCGCCTGAGCAAGATATATAATAAGTAGGTGAAATGGATGGCTACAGGTGTTGAACTTCGTCGCTATCGAAAAAATAAAGGTTTTACTTTGATGGAGTTGGCCCAGACTGTAGGAGTTTCGGCTTCTTACCTTAGTGAAATAGAACAAGGTAAGAAAAAACCATCAGTAAAAATAACCAAACGGATCTGTTCAGCATTAGGTATTGTTCCTGGAGAGGTTTTACCTTTTAAGACTGATTTAGATGAGCAGGAAATATCTCAGGGTGAAAAGATTCGTTTGGCCCGGTTACGGAAAGGCTGGAACCTGACGGAAACCGGAAAGAAAGCTGGTATTTCTCCAGCTTATCTTAGTCAAATCGAAAGAGGCCAGGTTAACCCGAGTATTGCAGTACTGAAACGCCTAACTCAAGTTTTGGAAGTCTCTCTTCCGGTAGTGGCCAATCAAACCAGCCCTAGTGAGCTAGGGCAACGGATTAAAAAGATGCGTTCTTCTTTAGGTTTGACTCAGCAAGAATTAGCTGGTCAAGCCGGTATTTCTATCAGTTTAGTAATCCAAATTGAAGAGGGTAAGTCCGGCCCTTCTTTAGAAACCCTTGAACGGATAGCTATAGCTTTAGATATTAGCCCTTGTTCTTTAATATTAGACCCAGAAAGTGATATCGAAACACACTTAGCTAATATACCAGCTGATGTACGACAAATGCTGATTGACCCGAGAAACCAGGTATTGTTAAAGGCGGTTTCTGATTTTAACGAAGGGGAATTCCGCTTTCTCTTGAATTTCATTGAACTTTACAAGCAAAATCAGCAATCCTCCCCCAATGAATAGTCCATTTTTTCACTTTTCAGAATAGGCTGTATTATGAATGTATCTCCTTGGGGAGGGGATTGTAATGCATAAATGGCGATCCAAGTTAAGCCGGGATTTTTTGGCTTCTGCTAGTCGCACATCCCCTTTTGAGACCCCTGCAGAAGTAATTACAGTAGTTCCTGTTAATACCGAAGAACTAGAGAAATTAACTACAGCTTTAGAAGGACTCACTGGGAAGAGGGTACGGATAAAAAACAAGATCGACCCAGCAATTATTGCCGGTATGGTTGTTCGTACAGCCGATGTAGTTATTGATATGAGTATGGCTTCTCGATTAGAAAAATTAGCAGAATCCATCCATGACCGTATGCGCCAAGAGATTTGAGTGGAAATATTCAGCGAATAACGTTATACTTACTGTAATAGAACTCATTTATGAAGGGGGCCAAGGCATGCTAGAACGAAGATGCATTATCTGCGGCAAGGTGGAACAGGTCGAGGGGTATAAACAATTAACGCATTCTGCACAAAAATATTTTGTCTGTGACCTGTGCAAAGCCAAGGTCCAGTATGAAGCTAAAGAACAGCAGAAGGGCTCTAAACCGATGTAATTATTCGCGGCAATTATTATCAATATTTGCGGGGAAGAATCCGAATATTCGGATTCTTTTCTTTTATTGGGTAATAATTCCGTTAGGTTTTTAGGCGACCAGGTACAAACTAAACCTAGGGCAAGGCGTAATACAAGGAGGATTAGATGAAGTTATATTCAGAATTAGCACGCTACCAAGGTAATGAACCGTTATATGAAGCTGTAGAAATGGCTATTACTGCTTTACTGGGTGGAGTGCCGATGCATCTGCACGCCCAGGGGCTGCGGGGGACAGGAAAAACTACTATTTTTCGGGCAGCAGCTCAGATTATGCCGCCAATTATAAGAATTAAGGGCTGTTTATTTAATTGTGATCCAGCCCATCCCCACTGTCCTGAGCACCGCCACCTTTCTGCAGCTCAAATCGGGGCTATCGGTGTCGAAGAGGTTCCAATGCCGTTTTTGGAAATTTCCCATTCGGCAAAGATCGGCACAGTTGTAGGCAGCGTGGATTTAGCTAAAATAACCGCTACGGATAAACCAGAAGCAGCACTTTTACCAGGTATTATTCCCCAAGCTCACCGGGGAGTTATCTTTATTGATGAAATTAATCGGCTGGCTGATACCGCTCCAGAAATAACCGATATTCTTTTAGACGTGATGGGAACTAAACCGGGGCGAGTACAGATTGAAGAAACCGGATTAGCGGTGCTGAAATTACCGGTTCAGGTTTCAATATGGGCGGCGTCTAACCCCGATGAGGAGCCAGGACCATTAAGTGATGTCCGTCGCCAGCTCTCCGATCGTTTTGACCTAGCAATTGACTTAGGTCGACCGGCGAATGTTGATGTTGTAGCTAATATTTTACGTCAACATCGGCAAGTTGCTGCTGATGGCCTTTGTTCGGTTCGCTATAGTCGAGAAAATGTTGAGATTTCCCAGAAATTGCAGAAGGCGGCTCAGGTTTTACCAGATCTGCTAGTTCCAGAACCGCTAGAGCTACTTCTGGCTCAAATCTATGTAAAATTTGGGGTTGAGAGCCTGCGGGCTGTAGAGGCCTGGCAGCAGGCGGCCCAAGCTCGGGCTGCTATACAACAACGGTACCGTATTGAAACTTCCGATCTATTAGCGGTACTACCTGGAGTGTTAGGGCATCGAGTAGAGCCGGAGACTTTAGCGAAAATAGGAGAGTATATTAGGCAACAGTCGGTGGGCCAGAGCGAAGTGGATACGCTACCAACTAGGCGAGCTCGGCGGTTAACGGAACTGGCTCTTGAGGAGGTAGTAGCTACTGAGGGGAACCTCTAAACATGGATATTTTAGAGGTTATAGCTGCTCAAAAAGAATACTATAATAATTTGTTTAGACAATATTTTGAACAGGCTCAAGCTGTACGTATAGGAGAAAGTACGATAGCGAGTAAGCGAGTCCATGAGGTGGATCAGCAGAATCTTAGTCGTATTATTGTTTGTTCTAACCTTGATGCCGGTAAATTCTATTTGGGAGCACCCCCCGAACGTTTTCTCCATTTGGATACGTTCCACAGTCCAGGGAAGTCAGTTGCGTTAATATCGATTCAAGCGGCATTAGAAAAGTTACTTGCTAGCTTAGATCCTAATATTACTTTTGAGATTAAAGCTGGTTGGTCCTGGGTTCACTTACTGATAGCGATCGATGCTAATCATTATGTTTACCTACCATTAATAATTGCAACAATAGAAGACTGTTTACTTACTCAAGGGATAGAAATATATAAAATCGAAGAACTGGTGCACCGGCAGGTTCAGGTTACCCCTTCGTGGGTAGTTGAGCAGAATCGGAACCGAGTTTTGCTTAACTTAGGTAGTTGTTTAGGCTCGATTGAGGAAGCGACTAGG
>DHRX01000005.1:10995-18000 GCA_002408345.1 Firmicutes bacterium UBA5301
GATTGAGGAAGCGACTAGGTTACTTAGCGCCTTAGATTCAAGTCGTAATAATCGGCCGAAATTAACCCAATTAAGCTCTAAACATGGTGGCCTAACCATTATATTGAATCAGTTAATTAACGATGGGATAGTTAAACGTGGTCTCTGGGGGTATAAATTGACCGCCCAGGGGGCGATACTCTTAGATTACGCTGAGAAACAAAAGCGGGAATTAGAAGCCGAGTTTCGGAAGACCCTACGTAAAGTAGCACCGACTCGGAAGATACCTGCTCCGATCATTACTTCAGGTAAGCGGCGGAGTAGACCCCGTGTAGCCAATCGAGGTAAGGCTGTACCGTTAGGGGCGGAGAATGGGGCGGCTAATTTAGCTATTACTGAAACAGTAGTTACTGCTGTCAAGAATAGCCTGATTCGTGGGGAGGCGCAGACTAAGATTACCCGCGATGATCTACAGGTCTATCGGCGCCCAGCAACCGTACCCACGGATATCCTGTTGTTAATTGACGCGAGTACCAGTATGCGTGGGAAACGGATACGAGCAGCGCTCCACCTCGCCGAGCATTTAGTTTTAACAACCCGGGAGAGGGTGGGGGTTGTCGTTTTCCAGAATAATGAGGCTACAGTAGCCAGCGGCTTTACCAGAAATCAGACTATACTTCAGCAGGGTTTGCGGACAATTGTAGCCGGTGGGTTGACCCCTTTAGCTAGTGGGATTAGTGAAAGCTTGGAATTAATCAGGAAGACGCCAGCTAAAAACCCTTTACTCGTGCTGATTACTGACGGAATGCCTACCAGTACAAACCGGAGTGGTGATCCTCTAGCTGATGCTTTGGAGGCTGCTACCTTAATTCCAGAAAATAAAGTACAGTTAGTGGTAATCGGCTTAAAAGCTGATGCTGGTTTTCTCCAATCCTTAGCGGAGATTGGCAAAGGAACTCTATATCTAGTGGAAGAGTTAGAATTAGAATCTTTAATCAGCATTGTTCGTCGAGCAAAATATACTAATAGGAGATATTCTAATTTCTAATTGTTAAAATATTTACAATATTTAGAAGCAGTGGTATAATTACTTACGAAAGGATGTTAATGAGTTGGTGGGGAAGGGTGTGGGAGGTGTACGGTAGTGGAGAAATGGCGGAATCGAGTAGCCCAGGAGTATCAGTCGTTCGCCAGTCATCCGCATAGCCCTTTACGGGGTTCGTTAGTAGCTAAGGTCTCCACGGTAATAGAGATGACACCAGAAGACTGTCAACAATTACAAAAATCTTTGGAGCGTATGACAGGTAAGCACGTGATTATCGAAAATAACATTGATCCATCCATAATAGCAGGAATGGTTATTAGTACATCTGATGTAGTTATTGATATGAGTATGGCTTCACGGTTGCAAAAATTGTCTGCTTTTGTCCGAGACCGAATTAGAAGTGAGGCTACTGAGGAAAATGTAGATGAATCACGGGTACTAGTTGGATCCGGTGCATAGATATAGATAGCGCCATTAAAAGAGGTTTTTTCAAAAACAGATAATAGACATATAGCCTGGCTGGGGTGTTACAGGCAGATTAAGCGACTAAAATTCCACTTTAGTTTCCATTTTTCTCTTAATGTTAATCGGGGATGCCCTAGTTGGCTCCCTGATTTTTTTATATAACCCTTTCCCCGGGGAGCCAAGGCTCTTGAGGAGGTGGTTATCAACTGGTACGCGCCTTGCAATATAAACTTATTGAGGAGGGGAAACATGGAACGGTGGCGGAAAAAAATTGCACGGGAATATGGTCAACTGGTTAAAACCACTCGTGGAGTAACGGTCAAAATAGACCAAAGTAAGGCCAGGGCGCGCGTGAAAACAGTTGTACCAATGGATGAGGAAACACAAGTTCAGCTCTGCGCGGCTCTAAAAGATCTGGTTGGTACGGAGGTCGAACTAATCAATGTGATTGACCCGTCTATCCTCGGAGGTATTGTGGTGCATCTTGGGGATACAATCATTGATATGAGCCTGGCAACTCGTTTAAATGATTTGGATAAAAGAATTCATCAGGAACTCACGCGACAGTTTGGCGAAGTACCAGCAACTGGAAGCGCCTAGACGGTAGATAGATTAATTTGCTGAAAGTATGTCCAATATCGGCCTTGAACAAAAGGATTTTTGAATTGTATTAATAATATGTAATATATAATTAGACAAATTTTTCACATAATTGAAAGTTGTCGAAATAGGAGGAGGTATTGGCATGTTTGGTCGTGCAAAGGCGGCAAAAGGTTCTGGGATTTTGAATGACTACGTTTTAAAGACGTGCCGTCGGTGTAAAGGAAAGGGTACCGCTGATGTAGGTTGGGGATTATGTTCAGTTTGTAACGGAGCCGGGAAAGTCTATGTAGCTAGGCCGGGATACAAATGCCCGATCTGTAAGGGCACAGGTTTAAGTCAGATCAGCAATGCTTCCTGCGAAGCCTGTGGCGGTTCTGGTTGGTCTTACACTCGGTACGGGATGAATGCATAAGGACTTATCGTTTATTTAGGAAATAGAGGGGACTCAACAATGGGTAAAATAGTTGAGTCCCCTCTGCTTTTGGTAATCTTTGCGAGAAAGTAAGAATTTGTCAGAAAAGTTGCTGGAATCAACTACATAGTTCGACACCAATCGGTAGTGATTTTCTGATAACTTAGAAGGTATAGACAAACATGGCAAGGAGGGTGCCTTTTTGTCCACTGCAACGGCTAATCAGAAGTTTTGGTCAGAGAGTTTGCGGGCTTTTGTACAATCTTGTAAGAATTGGACTTCCTACTTTAGTCGCTATAATTTGATTTTATTTTTGGCTAGCGTTTTATTGGCTAGAGCATCAATGTTTAGAATGTTTCACCCCTTTGCCCTAGCTGCGGTAGCGGCAATAAACTTTGTTTATCCTCGTGGTCTATTTCTAACCTTAATAGGGGTAAGTATGGGATTAGCACTTAGCTTACCATTCTGGGAATTTTGGGCTTATGAATTTTTAGTTTTTCTGGTGCTCTATGGCGCTTGGCAAGGTAAAAAACAAGGAGGGTCTACTAGTTACCAGTTGGTGTTTGGATCCTTCTTTACAACAGCAGCGGTATTAATTGGGCGAATTATCCTAGCAACTATAATGGGTGAGGAGCCCATTTTTTTATATTTTGCTCTTTTAGAAGCTATTATGGTAGGCTTATTTGTAGTTGTGTTTGCCCAATTTGGTTTGAAGATAAAAGGCCTAGCCTCAACTAATAAACAGCTCAGTTCTGAAGTTATTGCAATGATTTTTTTAGTTTGTGGCGCTGCCATTGCAGGTCTAGATGGTATTTTTCTTAGTTTTCTTCCTATACAAGATTTGGTTTTACGGGTTGGAGTTGTGCTGGCGGCTTGGGTTGCTGGGCCAGGGGCTGGAGCAGTTGTGGGCATAGCCGGCGGTATGATTGTTGTCCTTTTAAGTAGCTTTTCTCCCTACTATTTGGTCGGTTTAGCTACAGCTGGAATCTGTGCCGGCTTATTCCGGGATATGGGAAAATGGGGGGTAATCTTTGGTTCTTTTGCAGGGGCTGCACTCCTTTCCTACCAGCTTCTGACCCCAGGCGAAATGCTAGCTATGGCTTCTTCGGTAATCGGTGCCGCCATTTGTATAGCGGTTTTTCCCAGCGAATTAATTTTGCAAGCCCGGAATTGGTTTGTGGATTGCAAAACCTTAACAGCTAAAATTTCAACGGAGGAGCAGCGGGTACGAGAATCGGTAGCCGTTCGATTAGATACTTTCAGCAATATACTATTTGAGTTGGCCCATAGCTTTGCACAGTTACCTCAGGAAGAGGTTATTAACAAAAGTTCAGATATCTCCAAGATGATTGATGCCATCTCTGACCGGGTTTGTACCGGTTGTTTACGGTATCAAATCTGTTGGAAGGAGCAGTTCTTTAATACGTTCAATAATTTTGGTGAAGCCTTAGTTAAAGCTGAAAATAGCGGAGCTTTACAAGCAACCCATTTGCCGCCGGGTCTTCGGGCTAGCTGTAGTCAGACCCATAAATTAGTACAAGCTGTTAACTATATTTTAGAATTACATCGGGTTGAAACGGTTTGGGAACAGAAGTTGGTTTCTAGTCGTGAAGTAGTTTCTGGCCAACTTCAGGGGGTTGGAGAGTTATTAGCATCTTTATCGCAGGAAATGCAAGAGCGACGGAATGTCAAAGCCGATCCGGCTAAAGCGCTGCAAACGGCCTTGACTAAAAAAATACCGGTCCGGGAAGTTAGGACTATATTAAGGTCGGATAATCAGTATGAAGTTAGAGTGCTGTGCCTACATTGCGATGGGCGTGAGGCTTGTAAGAGTATTACTCCTGTGGTGGCAACGGTACTAGAAACTCACTTTAGCTTAACGAAGCTTAGTTGTGGATATTATCGAGGAGAACATTTGTGTGAGTTAGCCCTGGTGCCGGAGAAGGCCTATCATCTGGATTATAGGATAGTAGAAACGGCGCGGCAGGGTTCTAGTGTTAGCGGTGATAATCATTTGGTTATGCCTTTACCAGCGGGGAAAATAGGGATAGCTTTAAGTGACGGAATGGGATCTGGTAGTCGAGCTGCCTTAGAGAGCAGTACAACTATTTCTTTAATGGAACAGTTATTAAGGGCGGGTATGGACCGGCGTTTTGCTATACGTGCTATTAATAGCTTACTCTTATTCCGTTCGCCGGAGGAGAATTTTGCAACTTTAGATTTGTTTCTCTTTGATGAGTATACAGGGGAAGCGGAGTTTGTCAAAATTGCTAGTCAGCCTACTTATATATTACGGGGTAGTGAGATTATTAAAATTGAAAGCAAATCGTTGCCGATTGGTATTTTGGACCAAATCGATGCTTCTGTAGAGACGGTAGAGCTTTATCCCAATGATTATTTAATTATGAGTACTGATGGGGTTAAAGACTGTGTTCCTAATTTATCAGCGGATTGGTTGGAGCGAGTTCTGGTCCAAGCACCAAGAAAAGGAGCGTCTGAACTAGCTGAGTATTTATTACAACAAGTTCTAACTATCTGTAATGGTGAACCAGATGATGATTTGACTATTTCAGTAGCTAAAGTGCGGGATAAGAGTTACGGTAGTGATATTCCAGTTTATATGCGAAAAAGAGTTGGAAAAGCATAAGTTTACGGGTATTATTCTGGGAAGGGGTGCATACTAATGTAGAAAATGGGAATTAGAGGAGTGTTTGGTATGGACAACCAACCCCGTTATTTTCCACGGTTTACACCGGCTTCGCCCCCCCAAGGGGAACCAACCCGCTACGCCAGAGTTTATATTCCTGGTACCTATTATTCTGAAAGATGGGAGTATTCCCCAAAGCCAGAGGCAGCAAGTCAAAAGGTTCAACAGTTTGTGGACTGGTTCTTTTTTAGCTCTGCAGGTTTATTTCTTTTAACCTATTTTTGGTCTCGGGGTCGTCTCTTCTAACTATTATTGTTGCTAACTAGGATTTTGCAGAGTATGAAGCGAACTTTTCTGCATGACTGATTTATTGCAAAAAGTAATTAAGACTATTAATCATTTTAAAATGTTACCGCCAGGCAAACCAACGGTTTTAGTAGCGGTTTCTGGTGGCCCTGATTCGATTGCTTTAGCCGACCTCCTCTATCGATTAGAGCAGGAGGGACGGCTATCCTTATGCTTAGCCCATTTAGACCATATGTTTCGTGGCGCGGAAAGCGCCGAAGATGCTAGCTTTGTCCAAGCTTGGGCTGAAAGTCGGGACCTACCGGTTTTGATTGAATCCCGTAAGGTCGATGATTTAAAGTTACCAGGTGAATCAAAACAGGAGGCGGCCCGGCGTGTTCGCTACCAATTTCTTGGCGCCGCGGCGCAAAAAACTTCTGCCCAAAGGGTTGCTTTAGCCCATACCCGTACAGACCAAGCAGAAACGGTACTGATGCGCCTAATTTCTGGTGGAGGCGCTCAGGGTTTGAGCGGGATACCTCCGATTCGAGATGAATTCTATATTAGACCTCTGATCACTATTTCACGTCAGGAGATTTTAGCCTATTGTCAGTTAAGGGGCCTAGATTACCGTACCGACCCATCTAATTATCAGCCGGTTTATAGACGGAACAAAATAAGGTTAGAACTCGTTCCTTTTATCAAAGCCCATTTTAATCCTAAGGTAGAAGAAGCGTTGGCTCGGACCGCAGAAATCCTTCGGGCTGAAGATGATTATTTAAATCAAGCTGTTCAAAGCTGGTTTAATCTTCATACCCAGCCAAGCTCTGAAAATAGTATTAGCTTTCCGATCCAAGAGCTTTTAGCCCAACCGTTAGCCTTACAGCGTCGTATTTTGCGTCAAGCGTACGCAGAACTTTCCGGTGGAGCAACTTTAAACTTTGATCAGGTAGAGGATATAATTTGGTTGCTTCAGAAAGAAGAAAGTAATTTAGAGCTCCATTTTTCTAAGGTGTGGGTGGAAAAGGGCTACCGTTTTTTACGGTTTGTTCAAGTTGACCAAGAACAGAAGAAAAATGGGAATAATGTTACTATTGACAGGGAATGGACTTTGACTGTTCCCGGTAGTCTTAATCTACCGGTGTTAGGTTATAGCTTGACAGCTGAAGTTCTACTTGGGGGAGAAGCATTATTAAATCAACTACGTGCCGAAGAAGAGGGGCCTCAAGGGTTCACAGCATATTTTGATTTGGACGTTCTTACACCGCCATTACAGATTAGACCCCGTTCTCCAGGCGATGTTTTTGTACCGTTTGGTTCTACTGGGAAGAAAAAAGTGAAAGATTTATTTATTGACGAGAAGGTTTTGCCAGGCCAAAGGGAAAAAATTCCGGTAATACTCGATAAAAAGGGGATTATTTGGATCGCTGGTCTGCGGCAGGGTGAAAGAGGGAGGATTACTAGTGAGACAACGAAAATCCTGCGGTTAAGACTGGCAAAGATACCTAGATATATGATATAATCTTTTAGTCAATTTCTGAGAGGGGGACGCCGGTTTTTGTGAATAAA
>DHRX01000124.1 GCA_002408345.1 Firmicutes bacterium UBA5301
CAAAACCAGTAAACGAGCTGAATCCCGAGGCTCAACCGGATGTTGGGCAGTCAACTCTTCAGGTAAATAGTAGTTAAACTGCTCTGTCTGCATAACCCTTTTTAGGTCTCTCTTCCTAATCCCAAATTTTGCAGGGTACCCTCGGTATCCCGCCATTTTTCTTTAACTTTAACCCATAAATCTAAGTAGACCTGAGTACCAACAAAATGTTCTATCTTACCCCGGGCGCTGATCCCAATATTTTTAATCATTGTACCCTTATGGCCCAAAATAATTTTCCGCTGGGATAACCGCTCAACATAAATAACCGCCCTGATTGCGGTGAGGTTCTTAGCCGGCCTATATTTAAACTCTTCAACTTCTACGGCTACCGAGTGGGGTATTTCTTCCCGGGTTAATTCCAGGATTGATTCCCTAATTAGTTCAGCAGCAATAACCCGCTCCGGTTGGTCGGTAACGCTATCGGTCGGATAATACTGGGGGCCTACCGGTAACCTTGCAAAAATGGCGGTAACTAATTCCGCGAGACCTCCCCCCGTTAAAGCAGAAACAGGAAAAAACAGCTTGGAATCAACACCATCTGGGGGTAATAAGCGTTCGGTTAGTAAATCGATCTTATTGGCTACAACCAAATAGGGGGCCTCACCCCTAGACCGCTGCAGCTCCTCTTCTACCTCTCCCCAGCCTTGGCTCGCATCGTAGATTATCAGGGCAACATCGGCATCGCCCATACTACGCTTAGCCTTAAAAACCATGTGTTCGCCTAAACGGTGCTTGGGCCTGTGAATACCTGGAGTATCAACAAAAATAATTTGGCCCTGGTCTGTGGTGTAAATACCCCGAATCAAAGTCCGAGTCGTCTGGGGTTTCGGCGAAACAATAGCAATTTTCTGCTGTAAAACAGCATTGAGTAGCGTCGATTTACCTACATTTGGTCGTCCTAATAAAGCAATAAAACCTGATTTAAAAGTATCGGCTTTACATGTCATCCGCAGTAAACGCCAAGGGGAGTAAGTCAGAAATTTTAACCACCTTGACCGCTCCTCTCACATTAGCTAGCACTACATCAATATCCCCGCCCCATTCCCGAATAACCTGGCGACATATTCCACAGGGCGTGCAAACATCAGGGGTATCGGCGATACAACAAATCGCTTTAAACTCTCGTTCGCCTTCGGAAACAGCTTTATAAATTGCAGTTCGCTCAGCACAACAGGTAGCCCCTGAGCTAGCTGCTTCAATATTACAGCCAGAATAGATTCGACCAGAACTGGTTAAAACCGCGGCTCCCACCGGAAAGCCGCTATAAGGTGAGTATGAATTTTCCCGGGCTTTTGTAGCAGCTTCTAGCAATTTCGTTACCATCTGTTCATCCATACAAAACGCCCCCTTTAGATATTTAACTTAGCGGGTTGAATTTTATATTCAGGAGCAATAATACCACCGGAAACCACTAATTTCAAGCCATCCTCAACGCTCATGTCCAGAACTACAACATCTTCACGGGGAACGAACAACAGATACCCCGAAGTCGGATTGGGGGTAGTCGGTAAAAAGACACTCATTACATTCTCCTTCGTTTTTGCCTGAACCTCTCCGTTACTTTCTGCTGTAATAAAGCCGATAGAGTAGATACCTTTACGTGGATACTCAATTAATACTACACGTTTAAAGGCCATGTTTTTGCCACCATGCATAAAGGCATCTACTATTTGTTTCACAGTAAGATAAATACTGCGTACTAAAGGGATCCGCACTACAATTCGTTCACCAAACCCAATTAATTTTTTCCCTACATAATTGGCTGCGAAAAGGCCGGTAGAAATAATTACAGCTAAAGAAGCCAATAAACCAATACCCGGAATACGCCGCCCAGTATAATAAGCGATGGCATTGCCAAGAATTGAATCAAGGCTTTTAAACCCGACCCCAATAATATATAAAGTAACTACTACAGGAAGCCAAATTAATAATCCAGTAATAAAGTAATTCCGTACCCGACGGGGCAAACTTGTAGCCATCACTGCTTACCTCCACAAATGTCTTCCAAAAATTATGATTCCTTGGATTACTGCGGTAATAACCGCCAAAAGTACCGCCCCTGCTGCCACATTCTTAGCCCGACCAGCTATCGGATGCAAGTCCGGGGAAACTAAATCTACTACAGCTTCGATAGCGGTATTAAAAGTCTCAGCAACTACAACTAGACCTATAGCAAAAAGCACTAGCGCCCACTCTAGCCAGTTTAGCTGAAAATAAAAACCAGCTAACAATACCAGTACTGTTGCTACAAGATGAATTTGCATATTACGCTGACTAACTACGGTTTCCTTAAGGCCCTGCCCTGCAAAGCCAAAACTTTGCCATAAGTTTTTACTTTTCATTGCTGGGGTCCTTAGTTCTGGTCAAACCAACCGCAGCCAAATATTGTTCCTCTCTATCCCGCATCTGTACTCGATCCTCTTCTTGGAGATGATCATAGCCTAAAAGATGGAGTAAGCCATGTAGAAAAAGAAAGCTAATTTCCCGTTGTAAAGGGTGACCATACTCGTCGGCCTGCCGAATTGCTGTATCCAGAGAAATAACAATATCCCCTAACAGTAAAGTCTCCTCTTCTACACCCTGTAAATACCCCGGTTGAGAAAACTCATACATCGGAAAGGATAAAACATCAGTCGGAGTATCTTTTTCGCGATAATCCCGATTTAATTCTTGAATACGCTTATCATCAACAAAGACCAGACTAACCTCAGCATCCCGGTTTAACTCTGCGGTCACTACTTTTTGGGTTAACCCTTCCAAACTGTTAATCCAAACACGGTCAACTTCTAATTCAGAGTGCTCATTGCTGACCACTAGTTCACCAAAGATCCTTTCTCTCATCGTCCTTTCCTCGCTTCCATTTCCTTAATCAGCTTTTCAGGGTACTCAACTCGAGCGTGGAAAATACCGGAAAATACCCGCACAAAGCTATTGGCAACTGTATCTAAATCCCTTAAAGTTAAGTCGGACTCGTCTAATTCCCCTGATTCTAGCCGTTCCTTGATAATTTTGCGTACCATCGCCTCAATCCGGCCAGGGGTTGGTTTCTGCATCGAACGAACCGCAGCCTCTGCGGCATCGGCTAACATAACCAAAGCCGCTTCTTTGGTTTGAGGCTTAGGGCCGCTATACCGGAAATCTTGTTCCAAAACGTTGGTATCCTTTTCGTTTTCCTGGGCCCGATAAAAGAAAAACTTAACTAAATCCGTACCATGGTGCTGCTGAACAATATCAACTATCTGCGGCGGAAGCTTGGCCTCCCGAGCCATCTCTACCCCGTCTTTAACGTGGGAAGTTATAATTAGGGTACTCAAACTAGGAGAAATTTTATCATGGGGGTTTTCCTGAGCAAACTGGTTCTCCACAAAAAAGTAAGGGCGTTTTAGTTTCCCAATGTCATGGTAATAAGCACCGACCCGCACTAGTAACGGATCAGCGTTAACCGCCTCAGCAGCCGCCTCAGCCAAATTGGCTACCATCAAACTATGGTGATAAGTACCTGGGGCTTCGACTAAAAGCCTCTTAATTAGCGGTTGGTTGGGGTTTGAAAGTTCCAGTAATTTTATTGAAGAAGTAATCCCAAATAGGCTTTCTAAATAAGCCAAGGAACCGATAGCCAAAATAGAAGAAGCAATTCCATTAACTAACCCTAAATAACTCTGTTTAATTACACCTAATTCATTCTGAAAGAGCCCAATTCCTAAAATAGTAAAGAAAGTTACCCCCGCCACAATCCCGCCGGCTCGCATTAGATCACTACGTTGGCTCACTTTCGAGACACTAAAAATAGCGGTTAGCCCGCCTACTAATGCTACGACCATAAAGCGAAAATCGCCACCGGTAACTGTACCGACAAAAACACTAAGAACAAATGTCGTTAGCATTGCAATCCGAGAGTCTACTAAAATAGCTATTAACATCGTCGCAAAGGCTACCGGTATCATATAACCGATGCCGGGCCACGGAATTGAAGCCATAATCTTAGCCGCAAAGGTTAGAACAACCAGAATTAGCCCTAGTAACGCTACAAGAGATTCATCCTGAAGAATTTGGGGCTCATACTGGTAAATATAAACGGCCAATAAAGCGACCATGGTAACTGTTAATAAAATTACGCCAAAAACTGTAGCCCACCCAGTTTCACCGCGTTGTAACCCTAATTCTCTAAGAATTCGCAGATCATCTTTATCAATAATATCCCCACGCCGGACTATCGCTTGTCCCTTCAAAATTCGTACCGGTTCAACCGACTGCCGAGCTACCTCTTTAGCCCTCTGTAACGTCTCTGGATCTATTACTAAATTAGGCCTAATTAGTTCAACAATAATAGTTGCTGTCGGTTCAATCGGTTGTAACCCGTTAATGCGTTTGGCATATTCCGTCTTAATTTGCTGTCGTGCTTTATCTAAATTTTCCGGAGTTAACCGTTCCGATAAAAGATAGGTATTAAGAAGAGAAGTAGCAATCCGCTTTTGGCTAGGCAAAATTTTCGAACTACCCTTCAGTTCACGCAAGGTCTGCTCCTTAACTTGGATTCCACTGGTTTCAGTTATTAGTTTTTTAGCATTTTCCAGGAGCTGACGTTCTTGTTCCCCATACTCTGTTTCTTCTAACTCAGCAGGCAATTGTTCCAAATTAATAGCGGTTTCGCTGAGAATTTGGAAAACAGCCTCGAGAACATCGGTTGCCTTCTGAGCTATTTCCCGATTAATTACATAATTAGTAGGATCTTCTCGGATTAATTTAATCGCCTGCTCCTCGGCTGACTGGCGCAACACTTCTGTTCCTGCTTCATCAATTATTGTACGAGGAGCTTGAATATCCCGAGGCGCAACTTGTCCAACTTGCAAATTGACCTGTCTTGGCTCTAAATTTGCGGCTAAAACAGTACACAAGGCGATAGTAATTATGGCCCCTAGTACCCAGCTTTTTTTCAAATACGTAGTAAGATGAACCGCATTTTCACGGCTAAAATATCCTTTAACAACTTGC
>DHRX01000168.1:0-3603 GCA_002408345.1 Firmicutes bacterium UBA5301
ACCTGTACCTACGGAGCTTTAGGGGCCTTTTCTACCGGAGTTGGTAGTACCGATTTAGCCGCAGCCATGGCTACCGGTGAAGTCTGGTTAAAGGTACCGGAAGCGATCCGCTTCATTTACCATGGCCAACCCCAACCTTGGGTTTCCGGTAAAGACTTAATCCTCTACACCATCGGAACTATTGGTGTCGATGGCGCTCTTTACCAATCGATGGAGTTTAGCGGCGAGGCTATCGCTCAGCTTTCCATGGATTCACGGTTCACTATGGCTAATATGGCGATCGAAGCCGGTGCCAAGAACGGTATTTTCCCGGTAGACGCCAAGACCCTAGCCTATGTTCAAGGACGGGCCCAAAGACCATATACTACTTATACCGCAGACCCAGATGCTAAATACGCCGCCGAATACGAATTTGATTTGGCAACTATCGAACCCCAAGTCGCCTTCCCCCATCTGCCTTCTAACACCAAGGGGATTAGCGCTGCCGCTGGGGTCAGCATCGATCAGGTTGTTATCGGCTCCTGCACTAACGGTCGCTTAGAAGACCTACGGATTGCCGCTGCCATCCTTCAGGGCCGCCGGGTTCACCCTGAGATTAGGCTTCTAATCTTCCCTGGTACCCAGCAGATTTACTTAGATGCACTGAAAGAAGGTATAATTGAAACCTTAATCACCGCTGGCGCAGCCGTCTCCACACCTACCTGTGGCCCCTGTTTAGGCGGACATTCCGGTATTTTAGCCAAAGGTGAGAAGGCCTTAGCCACCACTAACCGTAACTTTGTCGGTCGCATGGGCCATCCTGAATCTGAAGTTTACCTGGCCAACCCGGCTATAGCCGCCGCCTCAGCGGTATTGGGACGAATCGCTAGCCCTGCGGAGTTAAACCTAAAGGAGGTCTCACTAGCCCAATGAAGATAAGTGGACGCGTATGGAAATTTGGCGCCAATATAGATACTGACGCAATTATCCCGGCTCGCTACCTTAATTCAGCTGATTTAGCTAACCTAGCTGCTCACTGTATGGAAGATGCCGACCCAGAATTTCCAGAAAAAGTTCAGGTCGGTGACCTAATTGTCGCTGGACCAAACTTTGGCTGTGGTAGCTCCCGGGAGCACGCACCCCTGGCCTTAAAAGCAGCAGGTATTGCTGGTATTATTGCACCTAGCTTTGCTCGAATCTTCTACCGGAATGCCATTAACATCGGCCTCCCTATTTTAGAGGCTCCAGTAGCAGCCGAGGCTATCCAGGAAGGGGAAACCATTACCATTGATTTGGAAAACGGTTTAATTACCCAAGCCAACGGTACATCCTACCAAGCTAAACCCTTTCCCCAATTTATGCAGCAGCTGATTGCTGCCGGCGGTTTAATCGCCTATACCAGAGAGAAGGTGAACCCTCATGCCTAAAATTGTTTTACTCCCCGGCGATGGCATCGGCCCCGAGGTTCTAGAGGAGGCCAAAAAAGTATTGTTAGCTGTTGGGGAGCGGTTTAACATCGATTTCCATTTTGAGTACGGCTTAATTGGGGGAACAGCTTATGAAATTACCGGTAACCCCCTCCCCCTAGAGACTATCGCTTTATGCCAAACCGCTGATGCTGTACTTCTCGGTGCAGTCGGCGGCCCTAACTGGGATGACTTGCCGGGACATCTCCGGCCAGAGGCCGGCCTGTTAGGGATCCGTCAAGGTCTGGGTCTTTACGCCAACCTGCGTCCAGCCCGGGTTTTCCCGAGTTTAACTAGCTCTTCGCCTCTAAAACCCGAGTTAATCGGCGGAGTTGACCTACTGGTAGTGCGGGAACTAACCGGTGATGCTTATTTTGGCCAGCCTAAATGTCGAGAAACCACTAGTGATGGCAAACTTCGGGCTTTAGATACCATGGTCTATACCGAAGAGGAGGTCGAACGCATCGCCCAACTAGCCTTCCAGATTGCGCGGCAACGGCGTTCGAAGGTCACTTCAGTAGATAAAGCCAATGTTCTGGAAAGCTCTCGGCTCTGGCGGGAAGTAGTTCGCCGTATTCACCAAGATTATACTGACGTTGAACTGGTGGAAATGTATGTAGATAACTGTGCCATGCAGCTAGTCCGTTACCCTGCCCAGTTCGATGTTCTCCTTACTTCTAACCTCTTTGGCGATATTCTTAGTGACCAGGCGGCTATGCTTACCGGTTCGCTAGGGATGCTTCCTTCTGCTAGCCTAGGTGGGGATGTTGGCCTTTACGAGCCGGTTCACGGTTCGGCCCCGGATATTGCTGGCCAAGGCTGTGCTAACCCCTTAGCCGCTATCCTTTCGGCAGCTATGCTCCTTCGGTACTCCCTCAATCTTGAGGAAGCAGCCCAAGTCGTAGAAACAGCGGTAGAAGATTGTTTACTCGCCGGTTACCGCACCCGAGATATTGCTACTAAGGATGGGGTATTAGTCGGTACCGCCAAAATGGGTTCTTTGGTAGCCAGCAAAGTAGGTGCCAACGGCCATGTCTAAACAAGTCTTTCTCTATGATACTACCCTGCGGGACGGATCCCAAGGAGAAGGGATCTCCTTTTCCGCAGAAGATAAATTACGTATCGCTCGGCGTCTCGATGCTCTGGGAATCCACTATATCGAAGGGGGTTGGCCAGGCTCTAACCCTAAAGATATCGCCTTCTTTCAGGAAGCTAGCAAAATAGGCTGGAAGAACGCTACCATCACTGCTTTTGGTAGTACCAGACGACCTGAGATCAGCGCCGCTGAAGATCGAAACCTCACCGCACTATTAGAGTCTGGGGTCAAAGTAGCCACCATCTTCGGCAAAACCTGGGATTTTCACGTTACTAATGCTTTACGTACCAGCCTAGACGAGAACTTGGCTATGATCAAAGAAAGCGTTGCTTTTCTCCGTTCCCATGGTCTCGAGGTGTTCTTTGATGGCGAACACTTTTTTGATGGCTATAAAGCTAACCCCGAGTACGCCCTCAACTGCCTAAAAGCTGCTGCGGAAGCCGGCGCCTCCTACTTGGTTCTCTGTGATACCAATGGGGGGACCTTACCTAGTGAAGTGACCGCAATTGTCCAAGTTGTCCAGAATCTAGGGGTTCCTCTAGGCATCCACGCCCATAATGACTCAGGTCTGGCTGTCGCCAATAGCATTCTAGCTGTAGAAGCCGGGGTAACCCAGGTACAGGGCACCATCAACGGCTTTGGTGAACGGGCCGGTAACGCCGACTTGTGTAGCATCATCCCTAATCTGCAGTTAAAGATGGGGCTCAACTGCCTTACCGATCTGCAGTTACAAAACCTGACCAAAACCGCCCGATTCCTGTGGGAGCTGGCTAACCTGCACCCCAACCCCAATCAACCCTTTGTCGGTCGTAGCGCTTTTGCCCACAAAGGTGGGATCCACGTTAGCGCCTTACGCCGCAACCCGGAGACCTATGAACATATTCCACCGGAAGCGGTAGGTAATAACCGGCGGATCCTAGTTTCAGAGCTATCTGGAACCAGTAATATCCTCTGGAAAGCGGAAGAATATAACTTAGACGTAAGTTCTGACCAGTTTGCCACCGATAAACTGGTCCAAATAGTCAAAGAGCTGGAAAACCAAGGCTACTACTTTGAAGGGGC
>DHRX01000168.1:3878-12673 GCA_002408345.1 Firmicutes bacterium UBA5301
ATTCATACCGTAGCCGATGGTAACGGCCCGGTCAATGCTCTTGATGCCGCTTTGCGTAAGGCTTTGGCCTTGGTCTACCCCCATATTGAGCAGATCCAACTCAATGACTACAAAGTCCGAGTTTTAGATGAAACGGCTGGTACCGCCGCTAAGGTTCGGGTCCTAATAGAATCAGTAGGGTCAGGTCGCTCCTGGGGAACGGTTGGGGTTTCAACTAATATTATCGAGGCTAGCTGGCGGGCTTTAGTCGATAGTATCGAGTACGGATTGCAGCTTTAATTCCTAGTAAACTACTTGACTTTGAAAAAAAGGGGTGTTAAAATACCCTTAGATTGAGAATGATTTTCATTTACAGAAGAGAAGGTGCCCTATGTCTAATTGTCATTGTTCTCCAACTCAAACTAATGCTACCGGCCAAAGACGGCGTCGGCGCCGGCGGGGTCAGCCGATTAACCCGGAACCAACTTTAGATCAACATAAACCTTTATTCTTAGTTGGTAACCCCAATGTAGGGAAATCCCTTATTTTCAACGCCCTAACCGGTGCTTATGTAACCGTCTCTAACTATCCAGGTACTACTGTAGAGCTTTCCCATGGCCACCTAAATCTGGGCGGAATAGTATTTGATGTTATTGATACCCCAGGTCTTTACGGATTACTTACCGTTACCGAAGAAGAACGGGTTACCCGTTCGCTTCTGCTAGACCAACGGCCAGAGATAGTACTCCATGTCGTTGATGCCAAAAATCTAGAGCGGATGCTGCCCTTGACCCTGCAGCTTAAAGAAGCCGGACTGCCGTTAATTTTGGTCGTTAATATGTTAGATGAAGCCGCTGCAGTTGGGTTACAAATAGATTTAGAGCTTCTCCAAACCCGGCTGGGCCTACCGGTAGTTGGAACGATTTCGACAACCGGAGAGGGGCTTGAGCAGTTGCGGGAAACTATTCGTGGTTATGCTGTAAATCCCCCACAACATCAACCCTATACTTCTAGCTACTTTGCGGACCAGATTACACAGGCTCAGGCCCAGATTGCTGATCTGCTCCGCCAAGATTATACTTTAAGTAAAACAACTATCGCGGAACTACTCTTAGCTGGTGAACCAGAGATTACGGAAAAACTAGCTACCCAAGAGCCGCTCTACTCCCAAATTGCTCCAATTATCGCTGCAACAGCTGAGCGCTATGCCGAACCCCTTAACTTTGTCTTGGCCCTTCAGCGCCAGAACGCTGTTAACCAACTCTTAGACGGAGTCGTTACCGAAAGAGCTAGCCAGCAGCGGCGTTGGTCTACCTGGTTAAACCAGGCTACAGTCAACCCGTGGACAGGCTTCCCCCTCCTCTTACTAATCTTATACTTTGGACTCTACAAGTTCGTTGGGGTTTTTGGCGGGGGAACCATTGTTGATTTTATCGAAACCAAGTTTTTCGCCGAAATCTTTAACCCCTGGATTGATAACCTCGTTGAATCCTATATACCTTGGCCTGTACTCCAAAACCTCATTGCCAAAGATTACGGTATTATTACCCTTGGTCTACGCTATGCGGTGGCTATCGTCTTACCTATTGTTGGCACATTCTTTCTTGCCTTTTCGATCATCGAAGATTCGGGCTACTTACCCCGAATTGCTCTACTGTTAGACCGGGGCTTTAAAAAAATCGGTTTAAATGGTCGGGCGGTAATTCCCATGGCCCTTGGTTTTGGTTGTGGTACCATGGCCACTATGGTTACCCGAACCCTTGAAACCAAGCGGGAGCGGGTCTTAGCTACCCTCCTCTTGGCCTTGGCGATCCCCTGTTCGGCCCAACTGGGGGTAATCATCGCCCTCCTCTCTGGCTCAGCTAAAGCCTTAGCTCTGTGGAGCCTGATTGTTCTCGGCATCTTATTACTCGTAGGCTACTTAGGCGCCCAAGTCCTTCCTGGTGAACAGCCTGGTTTCTGCCTGGAAGTTCCACCGCTCCGCTTACCTAAGCTGAGGAACGTCTTGGCTAAGACCTACACTAGGATGTACTGGTACTTCCTAGAGGTGCTACCCCTCTTTATCTTGGCTAGCGTCATTATCTGGGCTGCCGACCTACTCAAAATCTTCGACCTGGCCCTGGCGGCTTTGAACCCTATCGTTAATGCTATGGGTCTCCCTAACGAAGCCTCGGTAGCCTTCCTCTTCGGCTTTTTCCGTCGAGATTATGGCGCTGCCGGCTTATATGACTTACAACAGAGCGGTTTACTCGGCTTCAACCAGCTCTTAGTAGCTGCAGTTACGTTAACCCTTTTTGTACCGTGTATCGCTCAGTTTAGTGTCATGTGGAAAGAGCGGGGTTGGAAGACAGCGATAGCTATCGCCGGCTTTATTGTACCCTTCGCCTTCCTAGTCGGTTATTCTCTCAATCTAATTCTTAATTTACTCGGGGTGATGCTCTAATGCGGTGTGGTTTTTGTGGTCGGGAATTTTCTGAAGAATTAGGGGCTAGCGCTTGTGCCAACTGCCCCCTTAGTAAACTTAAGGGGAGCCAAGGTTGCGGCCATGTTAAGTGCCCTTACTGTGGGTATGAAAACCCTCAGGAAACTAAGTTCGAACAAAAATTACGGACCTGGTCTTGGAGAAAAAGATCTCAGACCGATGACACACATAGTCTAGCTAACCTACCTAAAGGGGTACCGGCTAAGATCTGCCAACTGGATAAATCCAGCGCCAAAGATCTCCAAAAACTGCTGGCCTTTGGTATCATGCCCGGTCAGTCAGTAGAAGTAATTCAGCGTTACCCTACTATCGTTGTTAAAGTAGGCCGAACTACCGTGGCCTTAGACAAACAAGTAGCGGCCCAGGTTTTCGTCTGCGCTAGTTGAGATTGACAAGCTCTAGCCGCTATGGCATAATGTTTGGGATAAACTAAATCCTTTAAGTGCAGTCCGGCGAGGCTGCAAAGGAGGCTAGAGTATGTCCAACTCTCTTTTAGGTATGCCTGAGTTAACCAGGCCCCAGATTAATTATCTGATTCAACGTGCTAATTATTGGCGAGAAAACTGGGCCAACCCACCACAACCTTTAGCTTACCGTACCGTAGCTAACCTTTTTTTTGAACCAAGTACCCGTACCCGTTTTTCCTTTGAAATGGCCGCTAACCGTTTAGGCGCCCAAGTCCTAAATTTTAGTGAGGCTGCCTCCAGCACTACCAAAGGAGAATCCCTCTACGATACTGTTAAAACTTTAGAAGCGATGGGCTTTGATGCGGTAGTAATCCGCCACAAAGAAAATGGCATTGTCCATAACCTTTCATCTTTAGTCGAAGTCCCCTTAATTAATGCCGGAACCGGAACCCAAGAACACCCAACCCAGTGCCTCTTAGACCTTTATACGATGCAGCAGCACTTTGGAGGGCTTAATGGGCTCTCGGTAGCTATTATCGGTGATATTGTTCATTCTCGAGTTGCTAATTCCCACCTCAGCGCCTTGCCGAAGATGGGGGCCCACGTTATTGTTAGCGGCCCTAGACATCTGCTCCCTGCTGATCTTCCCCGCCCTATTGAGTTTATGCCGGTCGATGCAGCTGTAGCCGCAGCCGATGTAGTCATGCTCCTCCGGCTCCAACTAGAACGCTTTTCTGATCTGGCCCTCAGTATCGATATTTACCACCGGGATTACGGTTTAACCGAAACCAGAGCCCAACGCATGAAACCAACAGCGATGATAATGCATCCTGGTCCGGTTAACCGTGGGGTTGAGATCGCTGGTGCCCTGATTGAAAGTGAAAAATCGCTGATTAATACCCAAGTGCGTAACGGCGTTTTAATGCGTATGGCTATTCTTGAGTGGGCTATATTAGGGGAGCAAGAGTAAAATGGGGATATTATTACAAGAGGTTACTCTCTTCCGTCAGGAAAAAGGTCTCTGGGATGTACTTATCGTTAACGATGAGATTACAGCTATTGCTCCTAACCTACCGGAAAGTGACCATCTGGTCATCCCTGGCCAAGCTAAGCTATTAGTCCCAGGCTTTGTCGATCTCCATACCCATTTACGGGAACCGGGCTTTACAGCTAAAGAAACGATTGCGAGCGGAACTTTAGCTGCTGCTAAGGGGGGGTACGTAAGAGTTTGCGCCATGCCCAATACCCTACCACCCCCAGATACCCCTGAACAAGTCCGGGCCCTACGCCAATTAATCACAGCTCAAGCCCATATTCCGGTAGAGATAATTGGTGCAGCAACTAAACAGCGGGCTGGTATTAATGCTAGTAATGCCGCTGATTTAGGTTTGGCTGGTGTAGTAGCCCTCTCTGACGATGGTTCTGGGATCCAAAACCAACAAGTACTGGAAACTGTACTACAGCAGTGTCGCCAAGCAGATTTACCTTACTTCTCCCACTGTGAAGATGCCCAGCTAAGCCAAGACGGTATTTTTGCTAATACCATTCCAGCCGAGTCGGAATTTCTACCATTAAGCCGTGAACTCAACTTGGTCCAGAAAACCGGTGCCCGCTATCACCTCTGTCACGTTAGTACTCACCAAGGGGTAGCCTTAATCCAAGAAGCCAAAGAACAGGGGCTACCGGTAAGCGCAGAAGTCACGCCCCACCATTTAGTACTAAACGCCGAGGAAATCACTGAGTGGACCGGTCTCTACAAGGTCAACCCACCGATCCGCTCACCTCAAGATCAAGCGGCATTAATAGCTGGATTAAAGGATGGGGTTATCGATTGTATTGCTACCGATCACGCCCCCCACACCCAAGCTGAGAAAGATCAGCCGCCAGCTGAGGCCCCTTTTGGTTTTAGCGGTATTGAACTAGCGTTTCCACTTTTGTACACCGAATTAGTTCTGACTGGGAAAATAGCATTAGCCCCAATACTTACCGCTCTGATACTAAAGCCACGCCAGCTCATCCGACTCCCCCAGCCTAGTCTAGGGCTGCAGGTAGGGGAACCGGCTAATTTAACCTTAATTGACCTAGCTACTGCGCAAACTGTTAATAGCGCTAACATGGTTTCTCAGGGGAAAAATACGCCCTTTTTAGGGAAAAAACTTTACGGTTGGCCCATATTAACTGTGGTCACCGGAAAAATAGTTTGGCACAAGGAAGGGGTTTTCCATGCTGAATTGTGAGGCCCAAGTAATCACTAATACACCGTTAACCGCTAGCGTTTTCAGTCTGACCCTACGCTTACCATTTGCTCCCGATAGCCAGGTTACCCCCGGCCAATTTTATATGCTTAAAGTCAGCGGTAACATCGGGTTGGATCCTTTGTTACGGCGCCCGATTAGTGTCTGTGCTTTCGACCCGCTAACCCAAACCCTCCGGTTTGTTATCCGCAGAGTCGGTCGGGGTACTACAATCTTAGAACAACTACGTCCCGGCGATCCCCTAGAAGTCTTCGGCCCTTTAGGCCATGGGTTCCCATACCCGGAAGAGCCTAACACCCACGCTCTGCTGATCGGTGGTGGCGTTGGTATCCCTCCCCTACTCTATCTGGCCCAAGAGTTAAGTAACGCTGGCGTTCAAGTTACCGCTTTGCTCGGCTTTCGCAGTGAAAAGGAAGTCTTCCTCCTCGACGAGTTTAGCCGCTGGGGAACGGTAGAGATTGCTACCGATGATGGTAGTTTAGGGGCTTGCGGGAACGTCTGTGATCTACTGGAAAACCATTTGACCAACTCGCACTGGTCGATAGCCTACGCTTGTGGTCCTCTGCCTATGTTACAAAGGCTGGAAGTTCTCCTCGGCCAAGACCAGCGACCGGTTTATGTATCCTTAGAAAAACGGATGGCTTGTGGGATCGGAGCTTGTACCGCCTGTACCTGTAAGCGCCAACACCCTGAGCCTGAGAATCGGTCGAGTTTGGTCTGTACAGATGGTCCTGTTTTCCGATTAGGGGAGGTGGAACTAGATGTCTAACCCTTTAGCGGTTCAGTTAGGATCCTTATCCCTTCAAAACCCGGTTATGCCAGCTAGCGGTTGCTTCGGATATGGTCAGGAATTTGCTCGGCTTTATGACCTCTCCCAACTGGGGGCTATTGTTGTTAAGGCGACTACACCCCAGCCAACACAGGGTAACCCTACCCCACGAGTTGCCGAAACACCAGCCGGCATGCTCAACGCCATCGGTCTGCAAAATCCGGGGTTAGAGGTAGTCTGCCAGCAGCTACTACCGCCTTTAGTTCCCTTAGGTATCCCGATAATTGTCAATATTGCTGGAGCCAGTATCGCCGATTATATTGAAGTAGCCCAAGTTGTTTCCCAGGTACCTGGCATTGCAGCCTTAGAGTTAAATATTTCGTGTCCTAACGTCAAACAGGGGGGGCTGGCTTTTGGCGCCGACCCTGACACCGCGGCAACTGTAACTAGAGAGGTCAAAGCCGTTTCCGCAGTTCCGGTCTTTGTCAAACTGTCGCCTAATGTTACCGATATTGTGGCCATAGCTACCGCAGTAGAAGCTGCCGGAGCCGATGGGTTAAGCTTGATTAATACCCTCCTGGGCATGGCCATCGATATCCGGCGCCGTCAGCCGATCTTAGGTAATATAGTGGGGGGACTCTCTGGTCCAGCCGTTAAACCGGTGGCCCTGCGCTTAGTCCACCAAGTCTACCAAGCCGTCTCTATACCTATTATCGGCATGGGTGGAATTACCTGTGCCGAGGATGTAATCGAATTTATGCTCGCTGGGGCAAGGGCGATAGCCGTCGGTACCGCCAACTTCGTCGATCCTTATATCTTACCCAAAATTATTGCTGATTTACCGCCCCTCTTGACCGAATTAGGGGTGAGCTCAATAACTGAACTAATCGGCGGGTTAAAATTAGCTTAGGGAGGCCTGTACATGAGCGTTAATACAATGGAACAAGTTATCTTGGCCCTCGACTTTCCTAGTCTGAAAATGGCCGAAAGTTTTCTACCGAACTTACCTGAACTAGTCTGGGTCAAAGTCGGTATGGAGCTCTATTACCACCAAGGCCCCCAGGTTATCTACCGTCTTAAAGAGCTGGGTTACAAAGTCTTCTTAGATTTAAAACTCCACGACATCCCCAATACCGTAAAGCAAGCAACCCGAGCCCTAGTAGGCAGCGGAGTTGATATGCTTAACTTCCATGCCTTCGGTGGTCGGGCCATGCTAGAAGCAGCTGTGGAAGGGGCCCACCAAGCCCCCGGTCCCAACCCCCTCTTAATCGGAGTTACTATCTTAACCAGTACCGATCAGCAAGTTTTGACCGCAGAACTTGGTATTAACAGGGGGGTTAGTGAGACGGTACTAGCCTACGCTCACCTAGTTCAAGCAGCTGGCTTAGATGGGGTCGTCTGCTCTGCCCAAGAAACTAAACTACTTAAAAAAGAACTAGGCCCGGATTTATTAACGGTAACACCAGGTATTCGCCTCGCCGGTGCTAATCCTGACGACCAAAAACGGATCACTACCCCTCAAGAAGCTAAACTCAATGGGAGTGATTTCTTAGTAATCGGTCGGGCTCTAACCCAGGCTAAGGATCCCCAGGCAACCTGGTCGCAAATCAAAGCCCAGTTAATAACAGCAGCTAAGGAGGAAGTTCTCTATGGACAAGAATAAATTACTGGAATTACTTGAGGAAACCGGCGTCTACCAAACCGGACACTTTCGCTTATCATCAGGCCGCCATGCCCAACACTATCTACAGTGCGCCCGGCTACTCCAGTATCCGGATAAAGCCGCTATTGCACTCCAAGAGCTAGCCAATCAAATCCCTACCCCAATTGACGTGGTAATTGGACCGGCGCTTGGCGGTGTAATTATCGCCTACGAATTAGCTCGTGCCCTACAAACCCGAGCTATCTTTAGTGAGCGGGATAGTAATAATCAAATGAGCTTACGCCGCGGCTTTACTTTAAACCCTGGGGAGAAGGTGCTGGTAGCTGAAGATGTGGTCACTACCGGGGGATCAGTCCGGGAAGTCCTCGACCTAATTGCCGACCAGGGGGTAGAGCTAGTAGGTGTTGCCGCCCTTATTGACCGGAGTAACGGTACTGTCGACTTTGGTCTACCCTTCTACCCCCTGATCTCTCTGCCGGTAACATCTTACGCAGAGGAAGACTGCCCGCTATGTCAGGCTGGTATTCCGATTATTAAACCTGGTAGCCGTAAATTATAGGTCAACCTTCCACAAGCCATGTAAGTTACAGTAACTACGAACTACTGCCGCTCCCTGAACATCGGTAAAGAGCACTTCTGGATTAGCACCTGGAGATAGGTAGCGGCGGTCAGTTTGGTCTTCAGTAATTACTTCTATCCATTCAATATAGTGGTCTGGATTCATAGGATGTAACGTGCTACCGACTTGAACCCTAATCTGACCATTTTCCCGGGTTACTACAGGTAGATGTTTCTCCCGAGATGCATCAACGGTATTCTCGGCTAATAATAACATCGGCTGCCCACAACAGACTAACTGACCCTTCCCAGGATGTAAAACCTCAGTAATATTTCCACAGATGTTACACTTGTAAACTTGAAAACGTTTAGTCATTCTCTCCACCTCACAGATAATAATAATCTATTCTTTAGCAGTAATGATTACTATTCTATGTAAAGGCGGATCTTTCCTCCATAAAAGTTAATCTTGCAGTTCTTTCTTCATTTCTTTATATTGGTCTGCCGTAATTTCCCCCCGGGCATACCTTTCCTTGAGGATTTCCAGAGCCTGAGAATCATTATTCTTAAGATCCCGTTGGTATCCATATCTGGGCCGGTGACAACCACCCCACCCGCATCTTCCTACAACAAACCATAAAATTAGTAGCAGGATTAAAAAACCCCAACCACCCATACCTGG
>DHRX01000158.1:0-454 GCA_002408345.1 Firmicutes bacterium UBA5301
TTCTTCAGGGACTAACTGAATTTCTACCGGTTAGTAGTTCCGGCCATTTAGTAATTGTTCAGGATTTCTTGGGGGTTATCCGGACCGGGGTGACCTTTGATATCGCTGTTCATTTAGGTACTGCCTTGGCTGTAGCTTACTATTTCCGCGATCAGCTTTGGGGCATGGCTCGTAATTTCCGTTTACTAGCATTATTAGTAGTAGCTTCAATACCTGCAGCCGTATTTGGCCTTGCCTTTCAGGATTTTTTAGAAGGCCTTTTTTCTCAGGTTGTAGCGGTTGGTTTTGCCTTATTAGTTACCGGTACAATTCTGTGGTTGGCAGAAACTTATTCGCGGCAGGACAAGGCTGCTAAGAATATGGAGCAGATAAGCTATAAAGATGCTCTGATTATTGGTTTAGGGCAAGCTGTGGCTATTATACCTGGAATTTCACGATCGGGATCAACAATTTT
>DHRX01000158.1:646-6353 GCA_002408345.1 Firmicutes bacterium UBA5301
GTAATTCTTGGGGCGGCATTCTTAGAATTGATAGATTTGGGTTCAACAGCCTCTAGTTTACCGGTAGTACCGATTCTTGTCGGCTTAGGAACCGCCTTTTTTTCTGGTTTAGCAGCGATCTATTTTCTTTTAACCATTATTCGCCGGCATAGCCTTAAGATATTTTCTTATTATACCTGGTCATTAGGGGTGGTAGTTCTACTTTGGAATCTAATATAACGGGAAATATTGGCAGGAGAGACCGCAGAGAACAGGAATATATAACACTGAAACCGCTTTTAGGAGGTGGAAGTGATGTTTGTTAAAGACAAAATGTCTGTAGATTTAGTAACTGTTTCGCCAGAAACCAATGTGTTGGAAGCCTTAGAATTAATGCGAGAAAATAAAATTCGTAGGCTTCCAGTAGTAGAAAACGGTAAGCTAAAGGGTATGGTAACCCAATTAGACTTACTACGGATTTCCCCATCGCCGGCGACATCCCTTAGTGTTTTTGAACTAAACTATCTTTTATCGAAGATGATGGTTAAAGAGGCAATGACTAGTGACCCTATCGTCGTGGCTGCAGATGCAACCGTGGAAGAAGCTGCTTTGATTATGCGTGACCATCAGGTTGGTGGTTTACCCGTAGTACAGGATGATAAGCTAGTAGGGATTATTACCGAGACCAATATATTTGATGCTTTTATCGAATCGATGGGGTTACGTCGGGCAGGGATTCGCTTAAGTATTGAAGTACCAGACCATCCAGGGGTTTTAGCCAAGATAACCCAAATTATTTACCAGTTTAAAGCCAATATTATTAGTTTAGCTACTTTTGCTGGGGTTCGAGAGGGCGAAGCCCAGATAATAGTGCGAATTGCTGAATTGGATTCAGTTGAAGAGTTAATTAGTGAACTAGAGAAGCAGGGTTATCAGGTTTTTCACGTAGCTAAACTCGCTTAGCTTAACGGACAGGAAAAGCAATATTGGTGTAGAAAGGTGCAAAGTAACCCAGTAAAAGGTAGAGAAATAAAATGGCGTCAATTAAAGATCGGAAGAGACTACGTCAGTTAGTCTTGTGGCTCAAGGTACTAGTTGCCCTGCTCCTAACAGCAGCTCTGGTAGGGTGGGGCTTTTCTTTAGATTGGAAAGTTTTTAAACCAGCGACAAAGGCCAAAACTGGTGTTTTAGAGGAGACTGTGCAGGGTTTGGGTTTCTGCTTGCGTCAGGAATCAGTAGTCTTCTCCCCCTTAAGCGGATCTGTAGACCAGTATGTGTCTGAAGGTGTACGTGTTCCCACGGGAAAAGTGGTAGCTGTTGTTACTGATGAAATAACTAGGACTGCTTTAGCTCGAGAAAGAGAACTGCTGGTGAGAAGACAGGCCGATTTGGCTACCCGGAACCCTTTAAACCTCGGTAATGTCAGTGAGCCAGGTGTTACAATTGAAGCTCAAACCGTTGCGGATATGCTAAATCAAGTGGATCTGGAGTATATTCAATGTCAAAGAGAGATCCGGGCATCGACAGCTGGAATCGTTAGTTATTTTATCGATGGCTTGGAGGAGACACCATTGCCCGTGGCTCTAAAAAACCTTGCTGATCTAGAATATCCTCTTTCGTCTTTTCCACGCTTACCCCGGGAACCTGTTCCGACCTTACGTAACTGGAAGATAGAGAAGAACCAGCCGTTGTTAAAAATCGTTGATAATTTACAGTTTTGGGTAGTTTTAGACCTCCCAGTTGATATTAGGGTGGAAGAGGGTAGTTGGGTACAAGTGCGCTTTGTTCAAGAGCCGAATATCCTGATTAAAGCTCGTATAAATAAAGTTGTGAATAAAAACGATTTTACCCGGTTGCTCTTATCTATAGCGGATTACCAGGACTTTTTTACAACGCTACGTTGGGTGAATTTGGAGGTAGTATTGGCTAGATATCAAGGGATTATCTTGCCGAATCAAGCCTTAGTTAAGGAAAATGGCACCAATGGTGTTTATGTTCGGGGTTTTGGTGGGGTTGTCTTTAAACCAGTTACCATATTAGGGTATGTAGGGGATCAGGTGGTGGTTCAAGGTTTGGCTGAGGGTTCTAAAGTGATTTATTAAGGTAGAAAGGTGATTTAATAGTGAAAAAAACCTTTGTTTTAGATACTAGTGTATTATTGCATGACCCACAAGCTTTATTTGCTTTTGAGGATAATACGGTAGTTGTTCCTATTGCTGTAATTGAAGAGATTGATACTCATAAAAGGAAGCCAGATCAGGTTGGGCGTGGAGCTAGATTAGTTTCTCGGGCTCTAGATGAGCTACGGGAACAAGGAAGTTTAAGTAAGGGGGTCCAGACTGAACAGGGGGGGACTGTTCGAGTAGAATTAAACCATCAGAAATTGGAGCTACTGCCTCAGGGTTTAGACCGATTCAAGAATGATAATCGCATTCTTGCGGTAGCAGCAGATTTGGCCCGCAATGAGCAGGTTACTAAACCGGTAATCGTAGTCTCGAAAGATATTAATATGCGTATTAAAGCTGATGCTCTCGGTCTATTAGCTGAAGACTATGAGACCAACAAGGTTAATATTGAGGAGCTTTATACCGGCTATGAAGTTGTGGTGACAGAACCAGGGTTAATTGATACTTTTTATAGCCAGGGGGGCCTAGAACTAGTTTTGTTATCAGGAACCTACCATTCTAATCAGTTTCTGATGCTTCAGGATGGGGCTAACCCTTCCCAGACCGCTTTGGGTAGAGTAGATGCAGCACGTAAGCAATTAGTGCCTCTGCGCTATATGAATAGTGATCTCTCGGGGATTCGGGCTCGTAACCGGGAACAAAAATTTGCTTTGGAGCTTCTCTTAGATGATCGGATTCAATTAGTGACTTTAGTGGGCTTGGCTGGAACAGGTAAGACTCTTTTGGCTTTGGCCGCTGGTGTGCAGAAAGTTTTAGAAGAAAAGACTTATCGTAAATTATTAATTTCGCGGCCGATAGTACCTATGGGCAATGACCTTGGTTTTTTACCTGGTGACTTAGGGGAAAAGCTACGTCCCTGGATGCAGCCAATATATGATAATTTAGAGTTGATATTTAGTGGACGTGATAAGGGTGAAAAATTAGAGTCTTTCATTAACCATCTGCAAGGTATGGATTTATTGGATATTGAAGCTTTAACTTACATTCGTGGTCGCTCTATTCCAGGACAATTTTTTATTTTGGATGAAGCTCAAAACTTAACCCCCCACGAAGTTAAAACCGTAATTACTCGAGTGGGGGCGGGGACAAAAATCGTTTTAACTGGAGATCCGTACCAGATTGATAACCCTTATTTAGATGCATCTTCCAACGGCTTAACCTATGCGGTGGAGCGATTTAAAGGGTATCAAGGAGCAGGTCATATTACTTTGACTAAAGGGGAGCGTTCAGAATTAGCTCAGGTTGCAGCTGAGCTTTTATAGAGGATAGTGAAAATGATACGAGAAAGAGAAATTGCTCAATCATTAGAGGAAATCCGTAATTCCATTGCCGAGGCTGCTTTGAAGAACGGCCGGAGGCCAGAAGAAATTACTTTAGTAGCGGTGACCAAAGGTTGGCCGATAGAGGATCTTCAGGCTGCATATCGTTGCGGTTTAAGAAGTTTTGGCGAAAATAGGGTTCAAGAGGCGACAGTGAAGGTTCCGGCTTTGCCTAAGGACATTTCATGGCACTTAGTTGGTCAATTACAAAGGAATAAGGCCCGGAAAGCTGTGGAATTGGGAATGCTTATTCATTCTCTGGATCGGCTTTCTTTGGCCCAAACGTTAAATACCTTAGGTCAAAAACAGAACCAACTAGTTTCAGTCCTGGTACAAGTTAATGTATCTGGTGAGGAGAGTAAGGCTGGGGTTAATCCTGCAGATTTACAGAAGTTTTTAATAGACTTAGAGGAGTATTCCTTTCTTACGGTTAAAGGTTTAATGACTATAGGTCCACAGAATCAGCGTGGAGAGAAGGCACGACCCTACTTTGCTCGTTTGCGGGAATTAGCGGGACAAGCCGCTGATTTAAAACTAGCTAATATTCAGATGGATATTTTATCAATGGGCATGACTGATGATTTTGAGGTGGCCATTGCCGAAGGCTCTAACTTAGTTAGAATTGGTCGGGGCATATTTGGGCCTAGACCTTAGCGGAGGGGACGCGGATATGGTTAGCTTTTTGGATAAGATACTTAATCTGATGGGTGTCGACGAGGAGGATTATATGGAAGAGGAGACTTTTCCTCGCCGAGTGAGCGAAGCCCCCCCTCCGGTTCGCAGTAAATTGACGCCTAAAACTACCAAAGGGCGGCTGATTACCTTCCCGGCTAATAAAACTGTGGCCCGTGACGGAATAAGTAAGATCGTGCTCTGTGAATTATCTGAATTGGATCAGATTCCGGAAATTGTGGATAGCTTACGTCAAGAGATACCGATAGTTGTGAATTTACGATATGCCGAACCTAATCTGGCTCAGCGTCTTTTAGATTTGTTGTGCGGTGTGGTCTTTGCTTTAGATGGCAAAATTGCTAGAATTGAAGAAGCAATTTTTTTACTTACTCCCCCAGGAGTAGATATTGCTGCAGATATCGATCTATTGAGTTTAGACCCCGAGTTAAATTGGTTGAACAAGTAGGGGAGGGTTTAGCAAGTGCCAGGTAAAATCGTAGTTATTGGTACCGGTGTCATGGGCGGTGCGCTACTCAAAGGTTTGGCGGCCCAAGGATCAGAGCAAGCCGCCCGTCTAGTGGCGGTGGATATAGATGAGGTACGGTTAAAAGCACTACATTTAGAGTTAGGTATTGCTACAGATACTTCGGCTCAGGCGGCTGTGGCAGACGCTGAAGTAGTTGTTTTAGCGGTTAAACCTTGGGTGATTCCGACAGTATTAACTGAAATTAGAGCGACATTGCCACCGGAGGCTACTCTAATTTCTATTGCAGCAGGGGTACGCTTGGCTACTTTGGAAGAGTTTTTACCCCCTCAAACTCCAGTAGTGCGGGGCATGCCTAATACCCCGGCTCTGATAGGTGCTGGAATTACAGCACTAGCTCATGGAAGTAGCGCCACAGAAAAGCATCTACAGTTAGCCAGTAAAGTTCTTGGTCAATTGGGGTCAGTAGTTGCGGTCCCCGAAAATAGTTTAGATGCCGTTACTGGTTTAAGCGGTAGCGGGCCGGCTTATGTCTATTTATTTATAGAGGCCCTTATTGACGCTGGAGTAAGGGAAGGTTTGTCTAGGGATGTAGCCAGAAAACTAACATTAGAGACGGTTATTGGTTCGGCACGCCTAGTGAAAGAGAGCGGGGGGCATCCTGCTCAATTAAAGGATGCGGTAACTACCCCTGGTGGTACTACTATTGCAGCGTTAGCGGCATTAGAATCTGGTGGTTTTCGAGGGTTAGTCTTTGATGCTGTGCACCGTGCAACTGAGGTTTCACGACTATTGGGGAAGGGTGACTAAATGAATTTATTATCTTTAGTAAATAGCCTGTTTCAAGTATACTCCTGGCTAATTTTGGCCCGGGTCATTATTTCCTGGGTAGCTCCTATGTCTAACCATGTGGTGGTTCGTTTTGTTTACGATATGACGGAGCCGCTTTTGCGCTGGCTACGGAGGTATCTACCACCTACGGGTGGTATTGATTTTAGTCCACTAGTAGCTTTGATCGTAGTTCAGATTGTCCAGCAGATCGTAGTCCGATTTTTATATCGGATCAT
>DHRX01000101.1:0-41094 GCA_002408345.1 Firmicutes bacterium UBA5301
ACATTAATATAAGGGTCAAACTTTAGCACCGAAACTGAATAACCTCGGCTTTTCAACAATCTACCAATAGATGCAGCGGTTATTCCCTTACCTAAAGACGAAACCACTCCACCGGTAACAAAGATATACTTGGCCATAAATGAACTCCTCTCGTTCTAGCTCTTACTGATAATTCAAGCGTATAATCTTGGGTTCGTTACTTGCTACTAATTCTGAACCAACAATAGTTATTTCAGACCCTGAAACCTCTTCTGCCTGAGGAAATAACCGGGTAAACTCCGTTACCTTAGCCAACTCAAACTTGAGCACAGGGGTATGGTAATGCATCGGAATAACTACTTTGGGTCGCAAAGTTTGTACTACTTCGTATGCACCCTGAGCATCCAAAGTATAAGTCCCTCCTACCGGGACCAATAAAATATCAACCGAACCAATCTCTTCTACTAAAGATTCAGATAAGTCCTCACCTAAGTCTCCTAAGTGTACTACCACTAAATTGTGGTGGGTAAAACGGAAAATAGTATTGGCTCCCCGTAATGTTCCTTGCTCTGGGTCATGAAAAGAAGGAAACCCGGTAACCCGCAAACCAATCTTACTTAATTCGGCATGGGTCTGCTCCCCTGGGCCCCTAAAAACTGTGGGTTCACCTGGAACACCAGCAGTATGGTTATGATCGTAATGTTCGTGACTGACCGTAATAAAATCTACTTGTTCCGAGGGTAGAGGGTAGCCTACCGTTTGGTCGAAAGGGTCCGTTAGCACCTGCACTTCACCCCAGTCCAACAAAAAACAGGCATGGCCATACCACTTAATCCTCATTATCGAACCTCCTCTATTACATGCGCTCAGGTGCGCTAATTCCCAATACATCTAAAGCAGTACGCAGCACAATTCCCACCGTATCTACCAGAGATAAACGAGCCATAGTTAAAGCGCTATCTGCAGAAATAACCCGTGATGCATTATAGAAAGAGTGAAAAGCTCCTGCTAATTCATGGGCGTAGCGAGCAATACGGTGAGGCTCCATAGTAAGAGCTGCTACCTTAACCTCTTCTGGCCAGAAAGCGATTTTCTTCAGAAGGGCTAACTCACTATCGTTGGTTAACAAGCTTACATCTACTGTCGCTAAGTTAATAACATCACCTAATGATTGACCTACAGCCAGTTGAGGGAGGTGCCCTAAATCTGCAGCTTGACGTAAAATTGAAGCAATTCGGGCATGGGCATACTGAATATAAAAAACCGGATTTTCTTCTGTATGCGCTGCAGCTAAACTAAGATCAAAATCTAGCTGGCTGTCGGCGCTACGCATAATAAAGAAATAACGGGCAGCGTCAACCCCAACCTCTTCAATTACCTCGGCTAAAGTTACTAACTTACCGGTCCGCTTAGACATAGCTACCGGTTCCCCATCCCGGAGCAAAGTAACTAACTGTACTATCTTAACGATTAGGCTCTCCGGATCAAAGCCAAGAGCTGCTACCCCCGCCTTCATCCGTGAAATATACCCGTGATGGTCGGCACCCCAAATATTAATTACCTTACTAAAACCACGTTCAAATTTATTTTTATGGTAAGCTAAATCGGCTGCTAAGTAAGTAGGAATACCGTTTTCTCTGATAACTACCCGGTCTTTGTCATCTCCATACTGAGTTGACCGTAACCATAAGGCCCCTCCGTCGTCATAAATACTCCCATTAGCCTGCAATTCCCGCACGGTATCTTCTATGGCGCCTTCCTGATGTAATTGGGACTCGCTAAACCAGTTATCAAAATAAACCCGAAATTCCCTTAAATCCCGTTCAATATCGGCTAACTTTCGTTTCAAAGCAAATTTTGTTAAAATTGTACGACGTTCCTCCGGCTCTAAATCTAAGTATTTATCGCCTACTTCAGCTACTACCTCGGCCATCAAAATTTTGAGATCTTCACCGTGATAGCCATCTTCAGGGACAGATACATCTTGACCTAAAGCTTGAAAATAGCGGGCTTCTAAAGAAAGACCAAAATTATAAATCTGATTACCAGCGTCGTTAATGTAGTATTCGCGTTGAACCTGGTAACCGGCCTTTCCTAACAGGTTAGCCAAAACGCTGCCAACTACCGCCCCCCGGCCATGACCAACATGGAGCGGACCGGTAGGGTTAGCGCTAACAAACTCTACCTGCACCGCTTCCCCCTCTCCTATCTCTAGCTGACCGTATTGACTACCGGCCGTTTGCACCTCACCAATTACCTGATTTAACCACGTCGGATTGAGGTGAAAATTAATAAAACCGGGCCCCGCTACCTCTACTTTTTCTACTGAGGAATTAGTCAAATCCATGTAACTAGCTAAAATTTCGGCGATTTTACGAGGAGCCATTCGGGCCGCCCGAGCTGAAATCATTGCTAAATTAGTCGCCCAATCTCCGTGTGTTTCTTCACGGGGAACTTCTAGGGCAATCATTCCACTATTATCAAGGATCTCCGCTGGTAAAGCTCCTTGGGCTACCGCCCTTTCCAGTGCCCTCTGAATAATAGCGGTAATTTGGTTCTTCACCTGGTCCAGAAGATACATCTGCTAGTTACTCCTTTTCACCAAAACGTTTTTGGTATTCTGTTAACATTTCCACGCTGTTTTTCGCTAATACTTGCAGATACTCTTGGGTTTGGTTAAAATTTTGCTCCAAACCTCCATACCTGGTTTCACACTTAATTCTGTTCTCCTGCAAAAAGCTAGCCAAATCTAACTGATAAGTATAAGCCAACTTAACGGCAAAAGTCACTAAATCTGCAAGCTCTTCCCCTAGCTGGTTACGCCAGTCCTCTTTTTCCGCTGGAGTACTTGGCCGGTAACCATGCAAAACCAAAATACATCTAGTAACCTCGCCTAATTCTTCGACTAAATGGGCTAAGCTATCTGTAGCTGGACAAAGGTCCCATCCACGAGCACGGTCAAACTCTTCCACCCATTGCTGGTAAGCTCGTAAATCCATACAGACCATCCTCCCTGGCAACTTTTAGTTCAGTTCTACATCGAAAGGCTTCTTCCTCTCAGTTTCTCCCGGGATAACCCCAGCAAACCTTAAAGAAAAAGTGCCCCCTTTACAGAGGGCACGCTACTAGTCAGAAGCTTAGGGTCAGCCTTAAAACCAGCCATTAATGCTTAGACCAATAACCCCTTCTTGTAAATCATGATAGGCTAAATGGAGAGTGATGTTAGGTGTGAAACGGATCTGAGCACCTACACTAAGATCACTACCATGTACTTCACCTAGGAGGATAGTCTGGAGAATTAGACCCTTTTCCCCTGGCCGGTTAACCGATACGGTGTTTAACACTTTACTGACCCCGGCGAAAAGGGGATCGCCAGGTGTTTCTATGCCTAGGTGTGCACGTACCCCTAAATCCGGCATATTCTTACTCAGTACTACATACATTTTGCGTTGCAAAGAATCAGCTATATCCAACGCTCCTACAGCAATCCCTGGAAAATCTCTGGTTTCTGGGATCACCTGGAGTTTGGCGTTAAGATAGCCTGGAGAATCCCCCTGCTCCCGAACGCCTATACCCATCTCCAAAGAAGGGATAGGCGCACCGTTAATTGCAACAATATAGTTCTCTCCCGCCATAAATCCAGCAACATTAAACTGTCCAGGCTGAATTACATCGGCTGTAGGAATAGTAATCAATCCTGTCGGGCCGAATAGGCTCGGTGCTGCTAAAACCCCTGTACCTGGTAGCAACAAAGCCGCCATAATAATCAGAGTTGTTAACTTCAATCGCAAAGACATCAAAATAATCCTCCTGTTTTCCGGTCAATCTGGTTTATCAGAGAGAGATTTCCACTATTGCTTTTTTAATCCCTGCTTTAACCGCTGGGAATTTCGGGTAAATTAAAGTAAAAGCAGCTCCCTTAGGAGCTTAGCTCCTAGAAAAGGGGTCCGTCTACTTAAATCATAATCAGGAGCAATTTCAACAATATCTACACCTACTAAATTTGTCCCTTGTAACAAATGGATAGCTTGTAGTAGTTCTGAACTACTAACACCCCCTGGCTCAGGGGTACCGGTTCCAGGAGCAAAAGCTGGGTCAGCAACGTCGATATCAAGGGTTAGGTAAATAGGTGCATCTTTGATTTGGCTTAGAACACTATGTAGCGGTTCGTAAACCTCAAAGGGGAAGAGTTTTGTGCGTTGAGCCGCAAAAGCAAACTCCTCTTTCTCCCCAGATCTAATTCCAAACTGATAAATATCTATAGCCGGCTCCAGTTCACAAGCCCGCCTAATTACACTAGCATGAGACAAAGTTTCCCCGTGGTAAGACTCCCGAAGATCTGTATGGGCATCGAAATGCAGCAGTACTAAATTAGGGTACATAGCATGGGTTGCCGCAATAGCCGGCCAAGAAACTAAGTGTTCACCGCCTAATAAATACGGTTTTTTCCCATCAGCAAGAATAGCGGTTACCGCTTTTTTAATTAACTCTAAGGAGGTAGCTGCATTGCCAAAAGGCAGTTCCAAATTACCGGCGTCATAATAGGCTATATCAGCTAACGACTTATCTAGATAAGGGCTATATAACTCTAAACCCGGTGAAACATCACGAATAGAGTTAGGACCAAAACGAGAACCAGGGCGGAAACTAACCGTCCAGTCCATAGGTGCTCCAATAATAACCTTTTCTGCAGCGATATAATCTGCAGAGGCCCCTATAAAAGGAGCCTCTTTCGATATATACTCGTTAACTAAGGATGAGAAATGGCTAGACAATAGCTTATCCCTCCAATAACTCCTGGACAAAGCGGGGTAATGTAAAGGCCGCTTTATGTATCTCCGGAGTATAGTATCTCGTAGCAAACCCTACTTTATCCGGTGCTTGAGCTGGATCAGCTATCTTAGATCCGCACGTAAAAGTCCAGAGTCCTGAGGGATAAGTTGGTACATCGCCAAGATAAACCTTAGTAATAGGAAAGACCTGTCCAATATTTTTATAGGTCTTAGCCACCAACTCAGCGTTAGCAAAAGGCGACTCCGTCTGAGCCACTAGTATGCCGTCTTTCCTTAAAGCACGATGACAGTTCGTATAGAAGGGCACTTCAAACAACTGTACACCTGGCCCTACCGGATCAGAGGAATCGATAATAATTATATCATACTCGTTATCAGCCTGGCGAATATGCTCAATCCCGTCAGTTATGTAAGTTTTAACTCGAGAATCAGCCAGCCCTGAGCTAATAGTAGGGAACCATTTTTTACAGGTCTCTACCACCGCCCCATCGATCTCTATATGGATTATCTCCTTGACCGAAGGGTGCTTGAGAACCTCACGAACCGTTCCACCGTCCCCGCCACCAATGACGCAAACCCGTTCTGGATTGGGGTGAGCAAATAAAGGGATATGGGCAATAAGCTCATGATAAACAAACTCATCCCGTTCAGTGGTTTGAATTGCTCCATCCAAAACCAGCATCCGACCATACTCAAAAGTGTCGACCACGAGAATTTCCTGAAACTCGGTCTGCTCGTGATGTAGAACTTCCTTAATCCTTAGGGACAATCTAAGGTTTTCGGTTTGGTTTTCAGTCACCCATACTTCCAATTTAGTACCTCCACTTAACTCTTATTTTAATACCACAACGCAACCGCTGCAAAAGCACAGCCGCACTTATCAACAACAATGTCTATGCCCTTAGCTTCTACCCGGACTAAGTGGCGACCCCGGACCCGAAAGGCTTCTTCAGCCATTTTGGTGACCATAGCTTCAGCTTCTTCTTTGGAACATTCTCCTGAATACTCCATAATCACACCGTAGTCATCCTCACCAAAACCAATAGCAACAGCAGCTGCCACCTTTTGTCCAGGGGTTTCGCTAACTATACTGCCATAGGCGGTAGGGGTTAAAGAACCAGGGGGAATATCTAGCTTCGCAACTTCTTGACAGTTAGGGGGCAGAATGCTGCTGACCCGCAGCAAGTTCAAGTTCCCGATGCCCGCAGCTAATAAAGCGTTGTCAAAGGCATTAAGCCTGGTTGCCCCCTCAGCGGCACCAGCAACCATCGTAAATTTTTTCGGGGTTGGCAACATGGCAACGTCCTCCTTATAAAGTTTTTTCTTTTACAAACAGAGATAGTATACCAGACCAGATATGGAAAATAAATATCTATTTGCATTCTTTTTGCTTTATCTTAGAAGGAGAGTTTCTAGCCTCTAACGCTTTTTCAATAAGAACTTGTACATCATTAATATCAAAGGGTTTCATGATACACGCAAAGACCCTAGTGGCAACCTCATTGGCTATTTCATTGCGGGCGGTCATTGCAATTACTGGTATCTCGGTTAATTCCGGATCAGTCTGTAACTCCTGGATTATTTCGGAACCACTTTTACCTGGCAGGATTAAATCCAGTAAAATAACGTCTGGCATTTGGTTCCGAACTAAACCTAGTACTTCTTCACCGTTGCCACAAGTGCTAACAGTATATCCCTGTAATTCTAAGAACATCTTTAGAACATCAAGGATACTAGACCGATCATCAACTACCAGTACACTCGGCATTACAGTTCCTCCCCTTCGACGGTAATGTCACCTTAAATCGATTGCCTCCTAGCTCTCCCTCTTCTACTATCATCCTGCCCCCATGCTGAGCAATAATATGCTTGACTATAAATAAGCCTAGCCCACTTCCAGGTACACCATTATAAGCCGCCCCTTCTCCGCGATAGAACTGCTCAAAAATCTTCTCCCGTTCCCCTACCGGTATCCGCTCACCTGCATCTTCAATTTCTAGTTGTCCTATATCTAAACCCTGACTAAGTCGAACTTTAATCAGGCTCCTTTGACGGGAAAATTTGACTGCATTATCTATTAAATTATATAAAACCTCTTGAATGCCCCAAACATCACCCCAAATCCAAACATCAGTATCAGTTTGCTCCTCCAAAACTAAGCAGATATTTTTAGTTTCAGCCATCCCCTTAAATAATTGGAGATTCCGCTTTACTAGCTCCGTTAAATTCAACTGTTCTAACCGGGTTCGGTATTTATATAGTTGAAATCGATTAAACGTTACAACCTTTTCTATTAGCCCCGAAAGAATTTGAACTTCACTACGTAAACTACTCAGGCAATCTTTCTCCAACAAAGATAACGCCCCAACCGGTACTATTTCTAGCAGATCTAAATAGCCCTTGATTGCAGTAATTGGTGTCCGTAACTCATGAGAGATAGTAGCTAGTATTTCGGCTTTAGCTTTTTCAAGCTGGTACTGCTCGGTAATATCCGTTATGATAAAAATACTACCATCTAACTTGTCCTTAACAATAATCGGTTCTACCCGAATTCGAAAATAGCGCTCTTTAGCATGTTGAGAAACAAATTCCTGAATCACCGGTTCTTCTTGGGTCATTGCTTGAAAATAAATATGCTGTAGGGTAGTTCCAACAGACTCCACATTAGCTAACTGCCAATCAGTAACCGCACTTATCTTTTGCCCAACTACCAAGCCTAAGTAAGCAAACCAACTTTGAAAGGCTTCATTATACTCTTGTATAAAGCCCTGATTATCTAGAAGCAGTAGGGCTACAGCATCAATCTGATCCATAATTTGAGTTAAACGATTATGCTCCCGAAGAGCCTGATCATGCAACTTTCGGTTTTCGATAATCTGGCCGACCAACCCCGCAGCTGCTTCAAACATAGCTACTGTCACTTGACTAAAGGCATGGGGTTCGGTCTGGTAAACACCAATAACCCCCTGAACCTGACCTTGAACAATCATCGGGGTCGCCATAATAGCCTCATATCCATTATGAACAATAGTCCTTTTTTGTAGGTAAGCGCTAGTTAGCGGGGAATCTGCCCCTTCTAGTGGCAACGAAAAATGAGGAGAATCATAGGTATTTAGAGCAATAGCGGTTAATTCTCGACCGTTTACGGTGGGAACAAGAATAATCGCGGATCGGACACCGCCAATACCAGCTAATTTTTCAATTAAATTCTCTAGAGTACTCTGATAATCAGTACCTGCGGCCGAGTAGCGGGATATTTCAGCAATAGCGGCTAGGTAGGTGTTAGCCGCTGCTAATTCTGCATAGGCCTTGTTAATAGCCAATTCCTGTTGGATTTCCTTAGCTACATATTTTAAAAAGCGAAAAAGGAATTTATATTCCTCACCATTTTCTAACCAAATCCCTAAAACAGCACGAAGCCGCCCCTCAACCTGAATAGGGACGGCCATACTAACTTCTCGGGAGGTCCGAAAAGTACACTCTTGAGAACAAATTTTAATATTAGCGGTGCCGGTAGCCAAAACATGGGTAAAAGCATTCCAACCACAGTTTATGGCCCAATTACGCCCACTATATACACCAGCCTGAGTACCTTCTGCTTGTAAGACATAGCCATCTGCATCAGTTAGAATAACTAAAGATTCTCCCTGAGTAAAGCAGACTAAATCCAACATTGCCGGTCGTGCTGTTGCTAATAGCGCAGCCAATTTCTGTTGCCGGTCAGTTACTTCATTTAAATTTAGTTTCGACCCTAGATTTAACCGGGTGATCTTTTTACAAGTCTCTCCCATCGCAATCGCCTACTTAATTATTACATTACCAATAACCCCCTATTTCTTTCGCGATGGAAGTTCATCTTCCTACCAACAAATGGCACAAGTGTAAGATATTTACGATATGTAACTAAAAATTAACTAACTAATACTTTCTCTACAGCCTGATGCGGTAAATCAAAGGCCGCAGCCACACCTAGATGGGTAACGCTACCCCGATATAGATTTAACCCCCGAGCCAACGCAGCATCTTCCCGTAACGCAACTAACCCTTTATTAGCTATTTTAAGAGCATACGGCATCGTAGCATTAGTTAAAGCAAAAGTAGAGGTTCGGGGATACGCACCAGGCATATTTGACACCGCATAATGTAAAATTCCGTCCACATAGTAAACCGGATCTTCATGAGTTGATGGCCTTGTAGTTTCGAAACAACCGCCTTGGTCTACGGCAACATCAACCATCACCGCCCGTTCTTTCATAGTACTAAGCATTTCTCTGGTAACCAGCTTAGGGGCTTTTGAGCCAGGAATTAGCACCGCCCCAATTAATAAGTCACAACGGGAAACAGTTTTTTCGATAGTGTATTGGTTGGACTGTAGAACTTTAACATTTTTCGGCATGGTTTCAAAAAGATACCGTACTCTGGCGGGAGCAATCTCCAAGACCGTTACCTGGGCACCCAGTCCGGCAGCCATCATAGCTGCTCGAGTTCCAACATGCCCACCACCGAGTACCACTACATTAGCTGGTTCTACCCCAGCAACACCGCCCATAAGAATACCACGTCCGCCTTGGGTCCTTGCTAAATAATAGGCCCCAATCTGCGGAGCCATAGATCCGGCTACCTCACTCATAGGAGCTAGTAAAGGCAAAGTACCATCAGCTAACTGCACCGTTTCATAAGCTATCCCAATAACTTCCCGCTCTAACAAGGCTTTAGTTAACTCTTCGCTAGCTGCTAAGTGCAAATAAGCAAAAAGTATCTGTCCCGGTCGTAGCAGCTCCAATTCGTAATCCACCGGCTCCTTAACCTTCAAAATTAGCTCAGCCGGTTTATAGACCTCTTCTGGCGTTGGAACTAAGGTGGCTCCGGCTTTAAGATATTCCTCATCAACAATCCCGCTGCCTAACCCTGCTCCTGCCTGAATTATTACCTGATGTCCTGAACGGATAAAGTCGGTAACCCCGGCAGGGGTAATAGCCACCCGATTCTCAAAATTCTTTATTTCAGTAGGAACACCAATTATCATCACTAGACCTCCTCAAAGTCCCCATCCTTCTACCGTATGTAGGAAATTAATGTTACATTCAACTTCTCTAGTCGCTCTCCTGCTAGGACTTTTTCTCTACAGGATTTACCGGGGGAAAAAGCAAAATATTACGTTACCTGAAAAGGTGTTTTAAGGAAATTTTCAGAATATAGCATAATAATTGCTTGTTATTACAAAAGGAGGGTTTTAATTATGCGTCTCCGAATCAGCGTCCTCCACTTAAAGATCAACGGCTTAATCATCGCCTTGCTCCTACTTAGCAATATTTTTGCCGCTATAATGGCCTACAACTTAACAGTAGGCCTTTTTGAGCAGAGCATTTTAGAAAAAGCCAAGTCCGATCTAGCTCTGGGGGAAGCGTTAATTGATTCCTGGCTCCCTGGTAATTGGCGTATTACCGCAGGACAGCTCTATAAGGGGGATACCCTTATCAATAATAACTTCGGGATAATCGACCGTGTTGCCGAAATGACCGGCGGAACCGCCACTATCTTTCAAGGCGATACCCGAGTCTCCACTAACGTAATTCGTGATGGGAAAAGAGCTGTCGGCACCCAAGTTGCACCTAACGTCGCTGAAGAAGTCCTTAAAAAAGGTAACATTTATATTGGTACCGCCAATGTGGTTGGTGTTAATTACCAAACCGCCTATAAACCCCTCCGTGATGAAACAGGGCAAGTAATCGGTATGTGGTATATCGGCATTTCCAAAGAGTTACTAGATGCCGCTAGCCGCAATTTCGTAACCCAAATGGCCCTGTTTACCCTGATCGGTATTATCTTATCTTCATTGATTGCTTGGGTTTTAGCTCAACGTATGATTAACCCCCTTTTAGCCCTTAAAGACAGGATGCAGGAAGCTAACTCTGGTGATTTAACGGTCTCCGTCGATGCCCGGGGCAAGGATGAGATTTTTGCTGTTATCGCCAGTTTTAATACTATGTTAGCCAACATGGCCGGAGTAATCCGAAAAATCATCAACTCTGTAGAACAAGTAGCACAGACCGCCCAAGGCCTTTCGGCCAAAGCTAGTCAAGTCACAGCTACCAATCAACAGATTGCTGATAGTATTGGAGCGGTAGCTGCTGGTTCTGATCAACAGGCCCATGCCATCACCGAAGCCGCTTCCATTACTACCGCCGTAAGTACAGAAATTAAAGCCGTTAATACCCACGTCCAAGAAGCAACTAAGATTGGTCAGGAAGCTGCGGCAACAGCATCGAGGGGTAATGAAACTAACACCCAAGCCATCGCACAAATGAACCAAATTGGTCAATCGATGCAGGCCTTCTCTCAATCTGTAAAAGGTCTGGGCACCCGTTCTCAGGAAATTGGTAAAATTGTTGATCTGATTACTGGTATTGCTGAGCAAACTAATCTTTTAGCGTTAAATGCAGCTATTGAAGCAGCCCGGGCTGGTGAGCAAGGTCGAGGGTTTGCTGTAGTTGCCGAAGAAGTACGTAAACTAGCAGAGCAATCAGGTGCAGCAGCCCATCAGATCGCCAACCTAATTAGAGAAATCCAAAAAGATACTGATAATACAGTCTCTCAAGCGGTCAAGCAAGCTGAAGAGGTAGACCAAGGTATCGCTATCGTCAATGATGCCGGAACCGCTTTTGCTAATTTAGCCCAATTTATTAGCGAACTTCAAGATAAACTAGCCTACATTGCCGAGGTTACTGAAAATACAGTAGAACGTACCAACCAAACTATGGACGCAATGCAGGAAATCTCCGCGGTTGCTCAAGAAAACACAGCTAGTTCTGAGGAGGTCAATTCCGCTACTGAAGAACAACTAGCTACTGTAGAAGAAATGGCTCAAGCTGCAAAAGACTTAGCCACCATGGCCGCAGAACTAGAAGCAGCAGTCCGTCAGTTTAAAACTGACTAACGATGGTAAGGTTCATTACGATTAATCTTTAGTGAACGATAGAGCTGTTCCAAAAGGAGAACTCGAAAGAGCTGGTGGGGAAAGGTAAGACGGGAAAAGGAGATAATCTCCTGGCATTGGTTTAGTAAACTAACAGCTAACCCAGCCCCACCTCCGACGATAAAACAAATATGGCTCTGGCCCTGTAAACCATACTGGGCCAGTTTCAGTGCCAACTCAGGAGAAGAGAGCTCTACTCCATCTGGATCTAAAGCAATTTTGACACTATTAACAGGCCAAGCCGCCCGAATTCGGGCGGCTTCTATTTCTTTCGCTATTTCTTCCTGACTTGACCCAGGAAGCGGCAGCGGCTCATCTTTTACTTCTATTATTCGTAACTTAGCTAAAGACTGAATTCTTTTCACATACTCCTGAACCGCTTGAACTAGGTATCTCTCTTTTAATTTCCCCACAGCAACAATAGTAAACTGCACCTTTTCCCACGCCCCACTATCCCCAACTATTCTAATCTAGTATCCAATTGTAGTTTACGCTGACCACGATAGATAACTAGCCTAATCCGTTCTCGGTATTTCAGTTGTTGAACAATAGCCATTAGCTCTTCTCGCCTACTCACTTTTCGACCATTAATCTCTACAATAACATCACCAGGACGTAAACCAGCTTTAGTAGCAGCGGTACCATTCTGAACCCCTAAAATAACTACTCCGCCATCACGCTTGGATAAATCAACACCTACAGCCTGTTGGATCCGCTGGGCCACTTCTGGAGAGAGAGTTTCTGCAAAGACCCCTAACCTTAACACCTTACCATGGTTAACTAGGTTCTGAACTACAGCGGTCGCTAAGTGGATAGGGATAGCAAACCCGATCCCCTGAGCCTGCTGAATAATTGCGGTATTAACTCCGATAACCTGTCCGAGGGCGTTAAGTAGAGGGCCACCACTATTACCCGGGTTAATTGAAGCATCAGTTTGAATAAGCCCTTCCAGCCAAACCCCTTGCTCTAAAGGAAGGCTACGATTTAAAGCGCTAATAACTCCTGTTGTTACCGTATTATCAAAACCAAAAGGGTTACCAATCGCTACTACCGGCTGTCCCACCTTGAGATTCTGGGAATCACCAATTTGCACTGCCGCTAAATTAGTAGCTTTAATTTTTATTACAGCCAAATCCGTCTGGGGATCAGCCCCGATTAATTCAGCTGCTACCGGAGATCGACCGGGTAAAGTTACTTCAATTGATGTAGCATTAGCAACTACGTGGTTATTAGTTAAAATATAACCGTTTGGTTCGATAACTACCCCAGAACCAACCCCTTCATTACGGCTTAAGTAAGGCTGTCGATAGTAATCAAAAAGCATTTGTTCTGTCTTAGTATTAATAAGGGCTACCGACGGCCCAACCTGCTCAACGACCTTAGTAACATCAAAGCCAGAAACCCCTGGAACAATAGGCAACTGCCGCTCTAGCCCGATCTGAGCCGTATTAAATTGCAAATTCTGCGGTGAACCCTTACCACCTTGAGTACTAAAGCGGAACAAAAAAGCGCCCAATGCTACTAAAATTAAGGAAATTACGATATAAACCCATGCCCGAATGTTGGAAAATGAGGAACGTGACGACAAAAGGATCTCCCCTCTGCTCTAAATTTCCCCCACTTCCCCTTAGCCCTATCCTGCTTGAAACAATGCTGTTCGCCGGTCTCGCCGTGCTAATCCGACCTTTACATCCCGTCCAGGAATAATTCCTGCCTGAGTTAACCGGGAACAAACGGTATCGAGAGCTAACTCTGGCCGGTTATTTTCCTGACTTAAGTGCCCCAAGGCTACTCCGCCTTGGCAAACTTTGCCGTGCCTTACTAGAAATTCTACTACAGCAGCAGATGCTGCATTAGAAAGATGGCCCTGATCACTCATAATCCGTTTCTTTAGAGGCCAAGGATAACGTCCCCCTTGTAACATAGCCAAATCATGGTTCGCCTCTAAAATCAGATACTCCGCTTCTTTGAGCTCCGTTAACATCTGACTAGTCATTACCCCTGTATCGGTAGCAACCGCCAGCTTCTTTTGGCCATTATCAATTAAAAAGCCTACCGGTTCCCGACTATCATGGGAGGTCCGAAAAGCCGTCACCTGTAGATCTCCGATTACAAAAGAGTTACTACTGGCAAAGACCTTCTGTTGCTTTTCTGGAATACGCCCTACATAAGGCTTCATCCCCTCCCAAGTAGGAGTGTTGGCCCAAACATCTAGGCCAAACTTACGTGCTAGTACCCCGACACCAGATACGTGATCATGATGTTCATGAGTAACCAAAATTGCTTGCAGATCGCGTTCAGGTGTACAGGCTAACTCCTGTAGGTTGGACACTATCCTTTTCCCGGTAATCCCTGCATCAATTAATATCCCTGTACCACCACTAGATACATATATACAATTCCCAGAACTACCACTTGCTATAGCGGAAATTTCCAAAAATATTACTCCTTTGCTGCTAATCGGGGTAAAACTTCTGCCTCTGACTGAACTAACTGGGCCCCTGCTTCCACTAGTTCATTCCACAACGCTACCCCTTGACCCCCGGTGAAATCCCTATCTTTAATTGCAGTACTATTAATAAGTATCACTTTCTTACCAGCCCTAACCAATACTAAGAGATCCTCTAAATTACCTAAGTTACCTGGACCAAAAGGTAGGTTAGCTACTATAATAACGTCTGCTTTCGCCATTATCCGCCGGTTCCCCTGGCGAACCCTTGGTGAAAGAGGAGCAAAGGGGATCTCTTCAACCAACGTTAAGCCCAATCTTACAGCCGCTTCCCAATCAGCATCTTCCCGATTAATTGCACCTAACGTCACCGGAAATCCAGCAGCAACTAACTTCCTTAGTAGTTGAGTTGCACTGCCTCCGCCTCCAATTACATGCACCTTTGTACTTTTGGAGCTTTTCTGTCCAATTCCAACTCGGCGAGGCTTAAGATCCAATTTTCCATCAGAATCCAGTCGCACATCCATCTTAACCCCGAAGACTTCTTCAATAATTTCTGAGGTTAATACCTTTGCAGGTGAACCAAAAGCCCGTATCTTTCCGGCAGATAAGAGCATTAAATGAGTACAAAACTCAGCTGCTAATTCTAATTCGTGAAGAACAGCGACAACTGTTAGACCAGAATCTCTATGTAAGGCCTGTACCTTTTCGAGAATCTCCAGTTTATAGCGAATATCAAGATGGGTAGTAACCTCATCAAGTAACAAAATCTGTGGTTCTTGGATCAAAGCCCTGGCAATAAGTACTCGCTGCCATTCTCCCCCGCTTAAAGTGGTAATCGGACGATCGGCTAGTTTGTGCAAATCCAATTCAGCTAAAACCTGAGCGACTTTAGCTTCTTGATCCCGACGGCTCCGATGTAATCCGGTTTTTGTAGCAGCATACCCCCCCATCGCTACAGCTTCTGCTACACTAAAAGCAAAAACTCGGCTACTATTCTGGGGAACAACACCAAGTAGCCCCGCCAGTTCTATCGGTGTATATTGACTAATAGGCCGACCATCAACTTGGACCCCTCCTTGAGCAGGGGGTAATAACCCAGCTAAAGTTTTTAAGAGGCTAGTTTTCCCGCTACCATTAGGGCCAATAATCCCTACAAATTGTCCAGGTTTAATCTCAAATGTTAGTTGGGAAAGGATCGGAACCGAAGCATATTCAATAGTAACATCTTGACATTTTATCTGCATGTTAACCTCACTGTTCTTGTTTGGCCTGTACTAATAAGTAGAGAAAAAAAGGTCCCCCACAAAGAGATGTAATAGCACCAACTGGTAGTTCCAGAGGAGCCGCAACGGTTCGAGCTACTAAATCGGCTAGTACTAACAAAATGGAACCAAATAAAAGGGAACCTGGTAGAAGATAACGATGATCCGGGCCTAGTATCAGCCGCACCAGATGAGGAACAATCAATCCAACAAAACCGATTAGTCCACTTACAGAAACCGCAGCCGCAGCTAATAAACTACCTAGAGCCAAAACCTTCCTTCGAGTACTCTGAACATCGAGGCCTAAACTCTGAGCCTCTTCTGTAGAAAGAAGTAGTAAATTCAACTCTTTAGATAATTTCCAAAGAGCAAGGAAACCAATTGTTACTAGAGGAAAAGCAAGCCCTACTTCCCGCCACCCTCGGCCAGCTAACCCCCCCATTAACCAGAAAACAGTTTCAGATAAGTTCTTACTTTTAATAACCATTAACAAAGAAATTACTGCAGAAAGAAACGCGCTTACTGCCATACCGGCTAAAAGCAAAACTAAACTAGAAAAGCCAGCCCGCCGCTGAGCGATCCAGTAAACTAAATAACTAACCGCAACCGCTCCTGTAAATGAAGAAACGGTAACCGCCACAGCCTGGGAACCAAAAATAGCTAGCTGAAAACCTAAAACGATAGTTGCCCCTAAAGCCGCGCCAGCACTAACCCCAACAATATAAGGATCAGCCAGTGGGTTGCAAAAAAAGGCTTGGAATGCAGTACCAGCTGCAGCAAGAGCGGCTCCAACCAATGCGGCTAAAAGCACCCTTGGTAAGCGCAGATTAAGGAGAATAGTACTGCCCGCTCCAAACTGAGTCAAGTCGCTACCTGATAAAGCAGACCAGATAATCTGCACCGTTTGTCTAGGTGGGATGGTTATCGTACCAACGCCTACCGCTAAAAGCATACAAACAACTAAGATAGCTAAAAACAGCAACAAAAGCCGTCGCTTTTGCTGAATCACTATTTAGCCCTCCTTCCGCACCTGCAGAAAAAGGTTCTGTATGTTTGCTATCCCCTTAATTAAACGGGGGGTTGGCCGATTATATTGGTCTGGATCTAAAGAAAATATATTATTATTACGAACCGCTTTAATCTGCCGCCACTTGCTTTTATTAAGAAAATCAGCTGGATCTCCGAAAGTAAGTAAAATAATTTCTGGGTCCCTAGCCAAAATATACTCTTCGCTTAACTGCGGCCACTGCCCCCGGGCACCAGCAGCAATATTATCTCCTCCAGCCCGTCTAATAACTTCGTCTAAATAGGTACCATTACCGGCGCTATATAGTTGATCAGTTCCAAAAAGCAATAATGTTGTAACAGGCTGAGCTTGCAGTGGGCTGCTAGCTATTGCTTTTCTGTAAGTACGCAAATCTTCAACTAGTTCAATTACTAAAGTCTGTGCTATGTCAAGGTTTCCAGTAACTCGACCCAATAATTCTAGCGAGTCTAAAATTCCGGTGATATTTAACGCCTGTATCAAAAAAACCGGGAAGCCCAAAGATTCTAGACGCTCTGCTGTTGCCGGTTGCAGAGAGGCGTCGCCGATAATCAAATCTGGAAGAAGTGCCGCTACTATTTCAAAGTTAACATTCATATCTCCAACCTTTGGTAGAGATAATACTTGTTCGGGGTAGTTGCACCAAGAAGTTGCCCCTATCACTTGCTCCCCAGCACCAATAGCAAAAAGCATTTCCGTTGTCCCTGGTGAAAGAGACACAATTCGGTTCGGGGGTTTACTGATTTCTACTATCCGCTTTGCACCATCGACAATTACCACTGGTAAACCTCCCTGCATAGTCAGGACAAGCTAAACATATGCTACTACAAATACAATGAACGAGTGGAGCGTGGAATAGCTATGCAATCTTATCGGCACTTTTTTATCCTGAACTTGTCTTTGGTCTTCTTGTTGGCCATAACGACAGTTTGTACCGCCACAGAAGCATTAACTATCGGATTAGACTGTGGTGGAGCCGATCAGTTTATCCAATTAGCTAGGGAAAATTTCTATACCCTGCCTGCCACTACAGTTAACTACAGCACTTATCCATTAATGATTCGCCTACGATCTGGTTTCACCACGGTTCAGCCCCATATTGAAGCGGTTTTCACCACACCCTTTCAGAGCGAGACCGACCGTCCTCTGCCAAATGCTCACTTAGATTGGGTTTTCGGAACGTGGATTTGGGAAGGCCGTGAAGATGAAGGGCCCGCTCCGGGAATCCAGTTCAACGCTATAGTTCCTATTCTTTCTTATCCTGGACGATACACAGCTCAAGTCCAAATTAATGTCTACGCTGATACAGAATTGGCTACTTCTTTCCCCGTTCTCATTGGGCTAACTGTACCACGTTGGGCTACTTGCTTTCCTTGGCCAGAAATATACCAAATTAGAGAGCATAGGGAAATTCAGTTTCACATAGCAGCCAATACTAACTGGTCTCTCTGGTTATCTACCCCTGAATCTGGTACAGCTCAATTAGTTAGTACTGGGAGTGCCACCCTTAACCCCCTTACCGGCTATACTACTCGAACCTACCAAATTACCCCACCCTATACAGACCGGAACTTTAAAGTAGTATTAAAACATTAGCGCTTAGCGGCAGCTAAGGTAGGCTTGTCGTCCTTGACTATATAGATCCCCACCATAAATATCGTTAATTACAATTAAAGGGAGCTCGTCTACCTCCAAACGAAAAATCGCCTCTGGACCTAGCTCAGGATAAGCAATAACCTCTGCCGCCTTAACCCGCTGAGCTAAAAGAGCCCCAGCCCCTCCGGTAGCCCCCAAATAAACGGCTTGATAAGCCCTTATAGCTTGGCGCACCTCTTGATTACGGGCTCCTTTGCCGATCATACCTTTTAAACCTCGCCGGAGTAATTCCGGGGTATATGAATCCATTCTCCCGCTAGTAGTTGGTCCTGCAGAACCAATTACTTTTCCTGGCCTTGCTGGGGTAGGTCCTACATAATAAAGAACCGCCCCCTCAATTGGAAAAGGCAGTTCTCCGCCGGCAAGCACCGTCTTAACTAGCCGAGCGTGAGCTGCGTCTCTAGCGGTATAGACCGTCCCCGACAATAAAACTTGGTCTCCACTACGCAGCTCCATAATAACCTCAGGCGTTAATGGTGTTTGCAGCCTCTGCATTCTTAAACCTCCAAAACCTCATGACGAAGTACATGACAGCTAAGGTTAACCGCTACCGGTAAACAAGCAATATGAGTAGGTGCAGTTTCAATATGAACAGCTAAAGCTGTTTGGCTCCCACCGAAGCCCTGTGGGCCAATGCCTAAACCATTAATAGCTGTTAGAAGCTCTCCTTCCAGCATGGCTATATGCTGAGCCGAATTAGCTTCTCCTACCGGACGAAGCAATGCGCGCTTAGCTAGATAAGCACAACCATCAAAAGTCCCACCAATTCCGATACCAACTACATAAGGCGGACACGCGTTACCCCCGGCTAGTTCCATAGTTTCTAAGACAAAATCTTTAATTCCTTCAACCCCTTGGGCTGGTTTAAGCATGGCTAAGCGGCTAACGTTTTCACTACCGCTCCCTTTAGGTAAAAGGTGAATTCGGACTTTATCTCCCGGAACAATCTCCACCCTAATAAATGCCGGCGTATTATCACCTGTATTCCGCCGTAAGATCGGATCTCCAACTATAGAATTGCGCAAATATCCTTCCTCATAGCCTTGGCGTACCCCTTCATCAACAGCTAAATAAAGAGAACCCCCGGTAATTTGAACCTCTTGTCCTAATTCTATTATTACTATAGCCATTCCAGTATCTTGGCAAATCGGTTGCGATTCAGCCCAAGCAATCTCAGCATTGGCCTGAAGTTCTTTAATTATTTCCTTTGCCATAGGAAAGTTCTCAGACTGAGCTGCCTCTGCCATAACTTCCGGCATTCCCAAAGCCAAACGATAGTTAGCCTCTAGGCACAGTTCTCTTACTACAGCCGTAATTTTCTCAGCAGGAACCTGGCGAATGGCTCTCCCCTCCCATTGGAATTTCACACCGCAACTAAAATTTAACTTCCGGTACTTGAGCCGCCCCTGGAGCCGCCTCGAAATAATCCCGAATAGAAAAGCCAAATAATGATGCGTAAAGAGCATAAGGCACCCTACGAATTTTAGCGTTATAGGCCTTAACCTGCTCGTTGTAGCGCATCCGAGCCACTGCTATACGATTTTCCGTACCAGCTAATTCATCCTGCAAACGGGTAAACTGGGTATCAGCTTTTAGTTGTGGATAATTTTCCACAATCACCATTAGCCTGCTTAAAGCGGTATCTAGCTCCCCTGATGCTATCGCTTTTTCTCCGACAGAACTGGCCCCTGCATACCTAGTCCGAGCCTCAGCAATAGCACCTAAAACCTCTTGTTCGTGAGTAGTATAACCCTTGACCGTCTCTACTAAGTTGGGAATAAGGTCAAAACGACGCTGCAGCTGATTTTCCACTTGGGCCCAAGCGCCATTAATCTCTTCATCTAAAGCAACTAAAGTGTTAAATCCACTCCATGGAAGAAAAATTAATAGGAGAACAATAGCTATCCACCAATATTTACGAACATTCTGCATAGTTTCCACCCCCTAAAAAATTACCAGCTACGGCCAGAACCGCCACCGCCGGACCGCCCACCGCCAAAACCACCAAATCCGCCGCCACCCCAACCAGATCCGCCACCTGAACCGCCTTTAGGTCCTGGCCCAAACCAAATCCCACCGCCACCACGTCTATTGGCGATCTCTTGGGTTACTAAAGCCGGGATGACCATGGTTACTGTTCGAGAATAAGTACAATTCATGCACTTGTAATCAATGAGCTGAGAGCCGTCTGTTTTTTCCGTTGGTTCCTGCACGACAGTCCGTGTTACCTGTAATCTATGTTTACATTGAGGGCATTTAGCTCCCGTCCCCTTGGCTAAGCGATACATAGCTACAAATATAGCCACAATAATAGCCACAACCAGCAACGCTAGCCAATACCAAATGCCATCCTCATTTTGTCTAGCTGACGCTCGGGTAACCGGGCCGTTAGGGTCTGATCCACCTAATTCCTGCTCCAGTTCCCTTAAAAAAGCTAATATCCCTTGACCAAATCGACCCTGTTTAGCTTCAGGAAGAAAACGTCGATCCAGCAAAGCCCCAATCTTACCGTCGGGAAGGACCCCCTCTAACCCATAACCTGTTTCTACCTCAATACGTCTTTCCTCTAAGGACAATAGAATTAATAAACCATTATCCGTACCGGCTTTTCCTATCCCCCAGCGAGAAAAAAGTTCTACCGCATACTCTTTTGGAGTATACTGGCCGCTAGACTCAATGGTAACTACAGCTATCTCAGTACCGGTCCGTTGGTTCAAACTTGAGATTATCCGCTCCATATTCTCATATTCTGCTGGTGTAAATACCCGAGCATAATCATTGACCCATCCGGTTGCTACCGGCCATTTTGTTCCGGCCACAACCGGCAAAGAGACTAAGGTTACTAGCCATATTATCACTAAGCTAAGAAACCGCTTCTGGACCTTTCTGCTCATGCTCATTTTCACCACTCTTAGTTTACATCCTTATCTGTATTAGGCTCTATAAGTTTTAAATGTTCAGCCAAAATTTGTTGAACTTCTACCAATACGCTACCCAACCCTACTTCAGCCATCACCAGTTCACGAATATCTTCATTAAACATAATTAATTCTTGCTTTTCCCGTAGTTCTTCCTGCTTCTGTTGGGGGACCGACTCCCCGGTAAGTAGCATCTGTTCTAAATCCCGCCGCATAGCCTGAAAATCAGAATACATGATTTGGGCTGCCGTATTCTGAGCCAACTTAGCCTTGGCCTCTCGAAACCGGAGATATTCGGCGCTACCCTCAATAACTTTGGCCAGCTCTATAGCCTTTTCAGCGATTTCCGACAAGGTTATTGCCCCCTTAATTTTCTATCCTCTTATTTTATACTATCCTCCCTGCCGTCAAATTTCAAGGTAAAGGACTAGGAACCCCCTGGGACTTTAGCCCATATACTATAGGTGTAAACGGTTAGGAGGGAAATTTAGTGCGTTATCGTTTAGCTAATGTCCATCGGTACCCAACAGTCGAGTATATTCCTTTGACACCAAGAATAATAAAGGAAGCGCCCGTTTGGACTAACCTCAATTACGGCAACCTTAGTCTGATTATCCAAGATGGCCTCAATGGTTGGGGCCCAGTCGCCGATAGCCTTCCCAGAGACTTTCAGGTTAAGTTACCCCCACTTCAACCTGACGAAGCTGGTCTGGTCACCCTCAACTTTACCATACTTGAGGTTATGTACCGCGCTAATACCGTCCTCGTAACCGCTGAAGAAAAATCGGATTTTACTGGTGTCTATATTATTACTAAGCGTTTTTTCTATAAGCCTAAACTGATTTTCGAAGTTTATAATTTAAAAGAAAAGAAATTGGCCTGGTCCAACTTTTTGGTGCACCTCTCAGGCAGACAAACATAAACTAATACTAGGAAAACAGAAAGGGGGTCAAACTTAATTAAATCATAGTCCCAACCCCCAAGCCTATATTCGTGTCGCCACCATCCCCCGACAGGTATCTAAAGAGCGCACGTTTCAAAGGCAAGAAGAGGACTAACGTTACGCACTAATATTTTCATCCTAATGCTCCTCCCAATCGAGGCAGGTCACCCATAGACCTGCCTCTCTTAGTCATTCAATATTTGGTGATATGCGGTTAAGGTCAGGTCTCCTACACGACCCCAAGTATATTCCTGAGCAATTTTGGTTCGCAAACCTTTAGGTACAGAAGACCCATACGCTTGTACTACCGCCGTTCCAATACTTTCAAGATTATTAGGATCACAATAGAACGCCTCACTACCCAAATACTCTTGGGCTGTTCCACGATTGGTAGTAACTAACCGGCAGCCGGCTAAACCTGCTTCTAAATTAGCTAATCCTGGTGTATCGTACCAGCTAACTAAAGCATGAACCCGGGCTGCCGCATAGGCATCCGCTAAGTCACTAGGCTTTAATGGCCCTAAATAGTGATTCTTCTCCCCCAAGCTGGCCTTAAATCTACGGAAATAAGCGGCATCCCCAGGTGTTCCTGCAAAAACCAGCTGAAAGCTAGTTCCTGCTAAAGCCTGGATTAACGCTAACTGATTCTTCCGGGGGTCAACCCTAGCTGAGCAGAAGATAAAGTCTCCGTAAATCTTGTAGCGTCGCCGGAATCTTGCTGCAGAACCGCTAGCAAAGGCTGGTTCAGTAGCATTGGGAACTACCTGGTACTTTACCTGTAATCCGGGAAAATCTTTTTGGATTTGCTTCGCCTCTAAATAAGCGTTAGGTAACAACAACTCTGCTCCGGTGAATACTTCTCGCCGCTGGTATTGGGTTGCCTCCCACCAAGCCAAACGTTTCAGTTCTCCTGGTTCAGCCGCAATCTCCTGAACCCAACCGGCTGCATCCCAATAAATTGGAGAAACCACTATGGGCAACCCCGAATCTTTGGCCCAAAGATAGGCTGGATAGATATCTTGGATAGGGATTGTGTTGAAGATGTGGATTAAATCATAACTCTTGGACCAACGGTTAGGTTGCAACTCGAGCTTAACACTAACGCCAAGACGTTCCAGGGCTTTCTTAGTATTGAGGACCTGTACCGTATCTCCTGCTGGCACCGTAGTTAATGTTGACCTACTTAAAAAAAGTACTTTTAGGGTAGACACGGAATACACCCTGCCCATTTTTGGACAAAACACCGCTGACTTTTCTGAAAGTAAACTAAACGTTTGTTATGATCTTCACCACTACTACCTCCTACCTCATGGTAAACAACGCTTAGGGGGTTAAATATAACTTTATAGCCTTTGAGCACAGCATTTATTGAGTAGTCTGTCTCTTCAAAATATAAGAAATATCTTTCATCAAAGCAACCTAGGACCGGAAGTAAAGCCCGCTTTATTAAGTAACAGGCTCCACCAACCGTAATACATTCCTCTGGTTTATTAAGCCGCCCTGGTCGGTCTGGTTGTAACCAAAATCGCGGTCGAGTTAACTCATCCCAGTTAGTCACGCCAGCTCCTACCAGTAGCCCCTGAGAATTAATCATTTTGGGCCCAACAACTGCAACCTCACTAGGCCGCGCCGTCGCTAACAGCGGTTCCAACCAGCCCTTAGTTACCTTAACATCTGGGTTTAGGAGGACAATATAAGGGTTTACCCCTCGGCGGATACCTTGGTTACAGGCAGCAGCATAACCACGGTTTTCTAAGTTAAAGATAGTTTCGATATCGCCACGACCTTGGAGGTAACTAACACTCCCATCGCTACTGGCATTATCAACTACAATAATCTGGTACGGTTGTGGTGTATAACGGTGTAACGCTGTAAGGCAATCTGACAAATAGTGCAGAGAGTTATAGTTAACAATTACTAAGTCTACCCCCTTGGTATTAAGTTCGGTTTCCAGTTGCGGATTTTGAACACGAAAATCACCTGGATGGTAAGCTGTAGGTACCATCTGTTCCGCATCCCCTTTCGTTTTCTTTTTTTGCCTACTCCCTGCTCTAATATACTGGCCTGGGCCGGTTGACCGGATACTAACTCTACATCTGCTCCCGGAGGAAAATGCCAGAAGGATAGTGACGTTGCAACCTGTTCGGTTAATCCTTTTTTATTACAAACCCAAGCTTGCACCCATAAAGAACCTTGAATTTCTCCGTTTATCCCAGCCTCCGTTATTCCTGGAGTTACGACTACCTTAACTATCTTGGTAAAACCGCGGGGTAAAGCTAAATCCAACCGATATTCTGCTGCTGTGGTTACCTCATCCTCAGTGTATATTGGTCCAAACACTGGTGGCGCTGGCTCCCAGGTCTCCCGGTAAATAGCTTTAACCTCAAAAGAAACCTGCCCTAAAACAGACAAGTAATTGCGAGGCAAAATTTCTAATCGGAGATAGTCGGTTTTAGGAATTAAATAATAATCGGTTTCCGGCGGTAGTCCATTACTAGAAATTACTTTTTGTACCGGTGCCGTAAATACCAACTCTTTAACTTCATCAAAAGGGGTCACTCCAGTTACCCAGAGGATCATCTCGGCTGTAAGTAAGAGAAAATCCTGTTTAATAATAACCTGTACCCGCTGCCAAGTTAATTGATAATCTCGGATTTTCCGGAATTCCTCACCGATAGCAAAGGTCTCCTTGAACTCTACCAATGTTTGGGTTTCCTCAATCAAACGGTCTATTCTCAGAGGACTGTAAACTACCCCTTTAGGTATTGATATGGTTTTTTTAGCACTTATGAGCCAGTCCAAGACGAGAAATATTCTGAGGACACTGCGGCTAACGATAACTTCCCAGCAATAATTAGTTTGCACATTTACACCAGGCTCAATATTAGGATGAGAAATTAGATAAGTAAAATCTTTTTCAATAGAAACATAGCGCTCGGTTCCATTAGGGGCCGCATAATAAATACCCCCGGCTATTTGACCGGAAATTATCGTTTCTCCGTTGAAAATAGTTGTTTCTACTGTAGTCGCGCTTATATCGGCCCGCAAAAACCCAGCCGCAACAGCTAAAGACACCGGGATATGTAGGCACTGCCGTTCCGCTCCAGAAGCTAGTAGTATATCGGCTAATACTAAACCGTTATCAGGGGTTGCCTCTGGATCTGGGTGGTGACAATAAGGTTCCTCTTCTGTACACCATAGGTCAACATGGCAGGGTACAATTACTATAAGCTTATTACCGGCAAGGACTTCTTGCGGTTTCTTTACTAAACATCGGCTTTCCCACTGGCTTTCTGCCGGACTATAGATACTATAAAAAAAGCCTTCTTTAGCCTCGCCTTCTTGATAGATATAACCGCTCCCGCCACAGGATACTACCAGTTGAACCAGTACAATTATCTGGACAATTATACCGCCGCCTACCGGGTGGATAATATGACTTGCCTTGGCCTCAATTTTGACAATACTACAGTTATCCGCAGGTAACTGAAAAGTGACAGTTAGAAGCTCTTCCCCGTGGTGCTCTGATATCAGCTTTTGTAGCAGTACCTGCTCCTCCAACGGAGACTAGCCTCCTCTCGTCCTATACTACCTCAAGAAATGTATATGCTTCATAATTGCAGACCATAAAAAAGATTACAGGCATTCGTTAGGAATGCCTGTAATCTTTCGTAACCTATTTCCCTGTTGATTTAGAAGAAATTGCTTAGTTGCGAATTATCGATAGTATAAGGTGGAACATAGGGCCCAACAATAACTTCTTCAACCAGAATCTGAACGGTTTCGGTAACCTTAACGAAAATCTCAATTACAACCTTCTGCTGTAACTCTGTCTCAGTAAGAAGGTTAAAACCAACAAATTCAATACGAGAGATTACTTCCACATTAAAGCACTCTTCAGCACCAGGTACATCTACGAAGGTACTAAAGGGAACTAACTCCGTAAACTCACGTTCCACATTATCTAGATCAATAAAGTAAATTTGCTTGTGAATAATCCCCTGAATAATCACTTTGTTCTGAAGAATCTCTGTAGTTACATTTTCAATGCGGGCGTCAATTTCCCGGACTTTAATTGCTGGAACCGGAAGAATAGCAATGGTTTCGCTAAGAAACTGAGTCGTATTTTCCCCACGAACAGCTTCAACTTTAACTAATGGCCCAGTACCTAAAGCTGCTTGAAGCTGTACCCGCTCCGTTACCTTCACAAATATCTCCAAAACGACCTTCTGACGTAATGTAGTCGGGCCTTCCAACGTAAAGGCTACAAACTCTACTGTCGGATGGACCTGGACATCCATGCCATCTGTTGCTCCAGGAATATCTAGAAAGACGCTAAACGACACATCTTCAGCTTGGTGATGTTCAATATTATCGGTGCAAATGAAAAATATCTGTTTGTGGATTATCCCCTGAACAATAACTTTGTCCTCGATAAGCTCGAAAGTAATATCGCGAACAGTAGCTTCAATCGCGTCAACCTTGATGGCTGGACAATTCAAAGTAACAACTGTTTCTTCTAAAGTTTGGACCGTACCTTCGCCAACAACCTCATTAACCCTAATTAGTGGGCCATCACCTAAAGCAATATTAATCTGCCGCTTTTCAGTAACTTTAATGAAAATTTCCAGAACAATCTTCTGTAATAATGTTGTGGGGTTAAGCAGGATCGGAATTACAGCTTCAATTGTCGGGTGCACCTGAACATCCATACCCGGTAAGGCGCCGGGTATGTCCAGAAAAGTACTGAAAGAAACATCTTCCGCAATATGCCGAACTACATTATCAGTACCAACAAAGAAAATCTGCTTATGGATGACCCCCTGAACAATAACCTTGTTTTCGATAACCTCTGTAGTAATATCCTGAACCCGAGCGACAATATCCCTAATTTTAATCGCTGGGACAGGCAAGACTAAAGTTGTTTCCGACAGGATTTGCCTGGTGTTTTCCCCGATAACCACGTCAATCTTAACCAACGGATTCGTTACGACACTCATCTTGCTTCCTCCTTCAAGTCCTAACTTAATGCTTCTCCCCCAAAGCGGTTCCAACTAAACCCCCTCTAGCTGGGGTTGGACTAATTCATTATATGTGCCACCGGCACTATGTGTTAATGGGTTTTGCAGTATAAGGGAGGAGATGGAAAGAGCCACCTCCCCCCTATAATTAAGTAGTAAAACGAACATCGGTAACTACCGTGACCGGTACGGGGTTAGGGTTACCGTCTCCAACTACATCTAAGAGCAGGGTTTCTTTAATAACTTCAACAATACCGGGGCCGCTAACATCGGTAACAACCTGAATGGTTTGCAGTTCGGTACCATTGGTAACTACTTCAGCCCGTACGGTAACTTTATTGGTGGTAATACCCGGTCCAGTTACATCGGTAACTACTGCTACCTGACGACCGGTATCAGGTGCGGTTATAGAAGCTACAGCCTCTAGGACAATTAATTGATTGACAGTAGTTCCATCTTCACTAAGGGTTAACGTAATATTTTCGATAACGATCTCTACTTCCACATTAGAGGTAGGGGTAATGCCTGGTACGCTTAGTAGTAAACTAAACGGTACCGTTTCAGAAATATCACGCACAACGTTATCTGTCCCGACGAATCGAACCTGCTTAATAACGTCACCTTGCACAATTATGCCACCTGGTACCACTGTAGCGGTTAAATTCTGGATAGTAGCCGTTACCCCGGCAACTTTGATCGCCTGAATTGGTAATTCCACCACATTTTCGACAATAATTTGTTTAGAGACAATCTCTCCGACAACAGGAACTTGAATTAATACTTTTTCAATGGTAATAGGGCTAACTACTATTGGTCGCCGTGGTCTTTCTACCAGAATCTGCTTGCTATTTTCGCCGATAACCTGTTCCACTTTGACCAATGGACCATTACCTAAAGCTACTTGAATTTGTACCGGTTCCGTTACTTTTACGAAGAACTGCATAACCACTTTTTGATTGAGCTGATCGGGTTCAGTAAAGTTAAAACCGATAAATTCAATGATCGGGTGTACTTGAACATCTAAACCAGATAGCGCTACTGGTATGTCGATAAAGGTGCTAAAAGCTACATCTTCTGCTTGATGTACTTCAATATTATTGGTGTTAATAAAGAAAATTTGCTTGTGTAAAACCCCCTGAATTACAACCTTATCTGCTAAAACATGGGTCGTGAGATTTCTGATTTCTGCTATGATTTCTCGAACTTTGATCGCTGACTGGTTAAGGGTAACCACTGTATCGCTGAGCAGCTGAGTTGTCCCTTCTCCTACGACTTCACCAAGAGCTAAAAGTGGCCCCATACCTGGTTGGACTTGAATTTGAATAGTTTCTGTGATTTTGACAAATATCTCGAGAACTACTTTTTGCCGCAAAGTAACCTGATCTTCCAAGATAAACCCGACAAATTCTACACTAGGATGTACTTGCACATTCTGTCCTTCTGCAGCTCCTGGTATATCAATAAAGGTACTAAAGGGGACGTCTTCCGCTAAATGACGGCTAATTCCATTCAAATCTACAAAAAAGATTTGCTTGTGAATAATCCCCTGAATAATAACCTTGTCCGCAATTATCTCTGTAGTTACATCCTGGACTTTGGCCACAATTTCGGCGACTTTAATGGCTGGATTGGGTAAGGTTACTACTGTTTCGGAAAGATGCTGGGTGCTACCCTCCCCAATAACAGATTCGGTCTTAAATAAGGGGCCGGTTCCTACCGCTAACTGTAGCTGAACAGTCTCAGTTACTTTGACAAAAATCTGGAGTACTACTTTTTCCACTAGCACCCGACTTGGTGGGTTGACCAACCGGAAAATAATATCTTCAATTACCGGGTTTACCAACACATTCATCCCTGGTAGCGCTCCAGGAACATCAATAAAGGTGCTAAAGTTGATATCCTCTGCTTGATGCCGGACAAAACCATCGACATCCACATAAAATATTTGCTTATGGATTACCCCTTGGATTATGACCTTGTTTTCAATCACTGTTACTTCAATATCCCGTACCTCACCCCGAATCTCCCGAACCTTACGGGCAGGGAAATCCAGCAAAGTTTGTCCCGCCAATACCTCCGGCTCTGGTGTAACAATTATATCTTGCATAGGAATAACCGCAATTTGATTACTGCCTACCGCTGTTTCCTGGGTATTGTTTTGAGCCACAGCTACCGCTACAGCATTGAGATCGTCCCGGTTTTGGGATAAGGTTACTGTTTGTTGTTTTTGAAAATTAGAAATCGCATCGGCCACCGCTGCTTTGTTTTCAGCAATATGAGCTTTGATGACTTTACTGTTAGTGCTTTGAACCGAAACTCTACTGGTTCCAAACTTGCCTGTATAGCCTAGCGGGCCTCCCGAACCCGGCTTCTTCGTCACCATGAAAAAACCCCCTTTTGTCCACGTTTCAATACATGATATGCAAAAGGGGGTTAATGTGCTTATAGCCTGTTTAATTTCTATTGAACTAACTCGTCTCGCCAGTAGCCAAGCAAATCGGCGAGGCTTTGCTCTAACGGAATTTCCGGCTGCCAACCTGTCTGTTTTTCTAATTTTTTATAGCTACCTAAAAGTAGCGGAACATCAGAAGGACGCATCCGTTTAGGATCTTGCTTTACTTCTACCTTAACCCCGGAGAGCTCAATTAAAAAGTCTAACACCCGATAAATCGGCCAAGCCCGGCCAGAACAGATCTGGTAAATCTCACCGGGTTTTCCCTTAGTTACCGCTAACCAGTAACCCCGCACAACATCCCGGACATCAGTAAAATCCCGTTGCGCTTCTAAATTACCAACGTAAATAATCGGCTCCTTAAGGCCCAGTTGGATTTCACTAATTTGCTTGGCAAAGTTTGATGTCACAAAGACTTCTCCACGGCGTGGTCCTGTATGGTTAAATGCACGGGTTCGGATCGTCTGCAACCCGTAACTTTGAAAATATTGATATGCCATAAGATCCTGAGCAACCTTACTGACCGCATAGGGGCTGAGAGGGCGTAGCGGACTTTCTTCAGTTATCGGTACCTCATCTGGATAAACCAGCCCATATTCTTCGCTAGAACAAGCGATTTGAATGATTGCTGATGGTGCAAACTCTCTTACCGCCTCAAATAGGTTGAGTTGTCCGATAATATTATTAATAAAGGTATCTGAAGGTGAATTCCATGAAGTCGGCACATAGCTCTGAGCTGCCAAGTGGAAGATGTAGTCCGGTTTAATTTGGGCAATTATCTCACTAACCGAATTGGCATCTTTTAGCTCACACTCAACAAGCCGGACTTTATTTTGGAGGTGTCCAATATTCTGGCGCTTGCTCCGCCACCGAAAGGTTCCATATACTGTACAATCGGTATTAGCTAAAAGATATTCTGCTAAATGACTGCCGGCAAAACCGGTAATACCTGTGATTAAAGCTTTTGGCATTAATAATACCTCCTACATACACTTGTCCTGTGACCAGTGTATGTAGGAGGTTAACTGGATGTCCCTTTAGCGATGGGTATAGACAGTAGCTGTATTCCGAGCCCAGCCTCCATTTTCGGCTATGCTCTGCAAAAAGCTCTCTATAGCTCCAGCTCCTGTTGCTTGTGAACCTTCTGGAAAACAACCTTTTTCTTGAATTAAGTCCCGAGAACAAAGAAAACAACCTGCACTAGAAGTAGCAATACGTTGACTACCATACCTCCGGGCTAACCCGGTAGCAAAAGTATCAAAACTGCCATTGTATGCTTGGTTTAAATCCGCTTCGCTACTAAAAGCACCGCTGGAGATCCCCCGCACAGCTTCTGCATAACGGCCAAACACCGACGCATACTTTAACACCGTCTGGCGATCAATACTACGAATTAAGCCGGTTTTTCTTTTAGCATGCCATAGCTTCAATAAGTTTGAAAGCCAATCTGTTGGTAAAACACAGCCGGTCTGTACTATAGCTACCGCTTCCCCACTTGCCGTACGTAAGCCCCAATTCCAAGCTGTCGTTAACCCCATTTCCACGGGAAAACGAATTAGCTTACGATTTGGTAACTCCTTCAAATAGGTTCCAGAGCCATCGGTAGTACCATTATCTACTACAATTAACTCATCCAACCGGCTAGTTTCCCGCAATAACCGCTGGAAAAAGAACAAATTTTCGCTCAACCCATTACCAACCGCTACAATAACGGAACAGGTCGCTAACACTACTAACACCCCGGTATAGTATATAGCTACCGGCTATACCGGGTGTTAGTTATAGTTCAATTATTTCTTTCATTGCCGTCATCATCTGCTCCTGCGGCAGATCTAAAGTTACCCAAACTAATTGGCTGCCTCGCTGATAAAAGAAATGCATTAAACCATTGCCGATAGTCTGGTAATAAAGTCTTTTTCTAATCGGCATAGGCATTGGCGTTGAATAGATATCGTTGGTCTTCATCTTCTCAATCATCTGGCTTAATAATTGGCTAGCCTCTTCTACTGAAGGTGAAGTAGAAAACCAAAACTCTAAACTATTGCCTTTTTGCCCATAACGCGCAACTATACCGTCGCTAACTGTAATCCCCTTGCCATGTAAAGTATTAATAGCTTCTAGCGCTTCTGATCCTTGAGTTACCTGGGCCAAATCTAAGGCTAAAATTTCTTTAGGTAGTGTTGCAACAGTTAAGGGAAGCACCGCTGACTCATAATCAACATCTACAACAACTGGAATCTCTACATTGCCCATATTGGCTGACCCCATACTGCTTAAACCATCCATAGGTCCTGGCATGGTAGATGGAGGCGTAGAGCTCTGCCGTGTCTGAATAAGGCCTACCCCAATAACAGCAACCATCACAACAATTACGCCACCAATAACTAGGTTTCGTGCTGACATTTTCATATTAATCCCCCTAGCGCCTCAATTTCAATTACTTATTGACAGCCTTTTTTAATAAACGTAGCTCTTCAACAATTTCTCGCTGTTTCCGCCACAGATAAACGGTATATAAAAAGATAACACCCCAAATAATGCTATACGCAGCAAACAAGTAAATCATAGTAACCTCCTCCTATAATTCAGCCCGTAACTCTTCTTTAACCTGGGTTACTTCTAACCTTAGTTTGGCGATATTTAGCCGGATAACCAGAAAGTAAAAGTATAATAAGGTAAATGCAGCTATACTCACCAACAATGTAGCTGTCATTTTCGGTGATAGACCAACATTACCGCCTTCAAAAATTAACGGATGGATCGTCCGCCACCAGCGGATCGCCATAAATACAATAGGTACATCCACAAAACCAATTATACCGAATACCGCAGCAAACCGAGCCCGTTTTTCATCCTCTTCAGCAGAATTACGGATTAATAAATAAGCTACATAGATAAACCAGAGAATCAGGGTAGTTGTTAGCCGAGGATCCCAGGTCCACCAAACATTCCAGGCGGCTTTAGCCCAGACAGGACCGGTTAATAACACCAGCGAACAGTAAACAATCCCAATCTCTGCCGAGGCAGCTGCCAGTACATCCCAGCGCCGTGAACGGGTTTTTAGGTATGCAATACTACCTACAAAAACTACAAAGAAAGCCAAGAATTCAATCCAGGCCACCGAAACATGGAAATAAAGAATCTTTTGTACCTCTGGAAAATCAGAAACATTAGCCGGCAAAGGAGCAAATATAAAAACCATATATAACGCTACTAGTAACGCTACAAATGTTGCTCCCCCTAAAACAGTTCTTGCCCCGTTTACACTCACACTAATCACCTCGTCTTTACGCTTCTAACAAATACTCAAATAACAAGAAAGGAATGACCAAAAATACTACATCAAAGACTGCAATCACCCTTAGCCAAGTAGCAATCTCAGCCAACCCGCCTCCGGCAAAGAGCAGTTTGGTCATTTCCACCGAACCGATTACCACAGGGATAATAATCGGAAATAAAATTATTGGTAGTAAAACCTCACTAGAGCGTGTGTTACTAGCTAGCGCCGCTAAGAAGGTACCTACGGCAACAAAGCCAAAAGTGCCGGAAACAACTACTACCGTTAGCCAAAACCAAGATGCGGAATAATTAAAATCAAAGAGAATCAGAAATATCGGTAGAGATACCGCTTCGATTAAGGTAGTTAAGCAAAAATTGCTGACCACTTTACCAAAATAAATAGCACTACGGTCTACCGGCGCCAACATCAAACCTTGAATCGACTCATTATTATGTTCCGACAGAAAGGAGCGATTCAGCCCTAAAATCCCGGAAAAAAGAAAGGCGACCCAAATAATGCCCGGTAAAATTTGCTTAATACTTTCTAGCGTTGGGTTAAAAGCAAAACTAAACGTAACAATCACCAGGAACGCAAAGATTAGCATAGAGCTAAGCATCTCTTTAGTCCGAAATTCAGCCTTCAAATCCTTCCAGACAATTGCTTTAACCGAAGCTAAAAACTGGTTCACTTTCGGCCACCTACCTTCTCCAGGTAGAGTTCTCTTAATTCCGCTAGTCCCCCTATTTCTGAGCTAGGTCCATAGTAGCGCACTAAACCCTTACTGAGAATCAGTATCTCATCACTCATAGTTAAACCCACATCCAAATCATGGGTAATCATAACCACAGTTCTTCGTTGGTCCTTTAAACCTTTAAGCACCGAGTTCAACAAGCCAATAGCCTGTTGATCTAGACCGGTATGAGGCTCGTCCAAAAAAAGAATCCGTGGGTTATGAAGTATTGCCCGGGCAATAGCTAAACGCTGTTGCATTCCCCGAGAAAAGACGCGAACAGGATCGTTAAAAAACAAGTTTAACCCAACCTCAGCAATAACTTCATCAACCCGTTCCTCTAAGTTTGGAATCTGGTATAGTCGTCCATAAAAAAGAAGGTTCTCCCGAGCGGTCAAATTACCATAAAGGTAGGAATGATGGGAGATAACCCCAATCATTCCCCTTAATTGGGTCGTATTATCCTCAACTTTTTCCCCAGCAATATATAGCTCACCGCTAGATGGTAGGGTTAACAGGGCTAATATTTTCAGTAAGGTGGTTTTACCTGCCCCATTGGGCCCGAAAATAGTCAGAAACCGACCTTCCTCTAATGTGAGATCAACTCCGTGAAGAATCTCCTTACTACCTATCTTTTTCTTCAGCTGTACCGCTTTAATAATAGGTCTTCATCCTTCCCACCTACTTTTGGAGGCTAGTTCCCGCCTCTACAGCCAAACTTCTTTTGGCAGGCCACAAGGCAACAACCGTACCTACTATCAACAGGTACATTCCAATCCAAATCCAGTACACTAAATAGTTCACCATTACCTTAAATGTTGCTATTTCTCCCCCACGTTCCCAACCAGCCAAAATAATATATAAGTCTTCACTTAAGTTCCCTCGAACAGCAACCTCACTCCGCTGTCGTTCTGGCTCTTGAGGGTTGAGGTAATTAGGGTGAAACTGCAATTCAGGTTTCATAATACCTTTGTTTTTACCATTCTTGGCAACCTCTAAAGTCGCATATACACTGGAGTGGCCGTAGACAAATTCTTCATTAAGGCCGCGGTAAGTCAGCTGATAGTCACCAACTGTCCACGTTTCCCCTAACTTTACCGCCTGGGACTTCTCAATATCAAAGGGCGCCCCAGCAAAACCGATCATACACAGGGCTACCGATAAGTGGACAATGTAGGCACCAAAGCGACGGCGATTACCCACTAGTGATTTCCAAAAACTAGTTAATCCCCCTTCGCCCGTCTTTTCACTGCGAACAACAGCGGTACTATTTACCTCTAGAATAAGGTTAAGAATTACGAAGAAGGCGCTACCGATAGCTAGAGCTGAACCAATATGGCGTACACCAATTAGGTATAAAACCAAAGATAAAACTAGAGTAGCTCCTAGTGAATAATAGAAATCAACCGGAAAGAGGGGAGCCCCTTCCTTACGTTTCCAGGATATACGGATACAAGCACCCATGAGAAAGACTAAGGCTATACCTAACGGTACATTAACCAAGTTATAATAATTCTGATCTAAGCTGACTTCGGCACCCATAAAGTTTCGGGAAATAACCGGGAAAAGACTACCGATCAAAACCGCTAGGGTAATTGTAACTAAAATATAGTTAGTTAATACGACGCTACCTTCCTTAGAGAAAAAGGTATTAATTTGACCAGAGTCGGCTACAACATCACGCCGTTTGTACAATAAAATGAGGGGCACACCAACTATAATGGCCATAAAGACATGGAATAGCGTATTTAGTAATGGAATCCCTGGGAAACCGTGAACCGACTGGACAATTCCGCTCCGAGTGAGGTAGGTTCCAAAGATACACAAGCCATAGGAAAGGATAACCAACAGTAAGCTAGTAGCATTCAGAGCTCTATTCCGCTCATGGAGCAGCGCTGAGTGTAGAAAGGCTGTAGCTACCAACCACGGAAAAACAGAGGCGTTCTCAACAGGGTCCCACGCCCAATAACCGCCCCAACCAAGCTCAACATAAGCCCACTGTGCTCCGTAAAGAATACCGATTGATAGAAAACCCCACGCTATTAACGACCATAACCGGGTATACTTAACCCAGTTAAAATCTATTTTCTTTTTAAATAAAGTTGCTACCCCCAAAGAAAAGGGAACAGCAAAAGCTACATAACCTAAATATAAAGTAACCGGGTGAATAACCATCCCTATGTTTTGGAGTAATGGGTTTAATCCAACACCATCAGGATAAGTCATGTCCAAACGAGCAAAGGGGTTCATCATAAACGCAGTTACACCAAAGAAAAAGATGGCAATAAAGGTCATAATAGCCGAAGCCGTCGGCCTTAGCTCTGCAGTTTCGGTGTTTTCAGAAAAAGCTAACAAAGTTCCGAAGATTGTATGGAACCAAAGCCAGAGCAAGAGTGAACCTTCTTGTCCCGCCCAAAAAGCTGAAATTTTATACATCGGTGGTAACGCCCGGTTAGTATGTTGAACCACATACTGAACCGAAAAGTCACCGGTTAAGAGTAAGTAAACTAAAATCGCTGAAGCAACGGTCGATAGAAAAGCCATAACCGCCATTCCACCGTTAGCTGTTTTCACTAAACGCTCATTTTTACCTACCAAAGCCATTACATATGTAACTATTGTGTAGATAGAAACCAAAAAACCCGAAACCAGTGCTAAATACCCTAAATCTGCCATCATCAGAATGTCCTCCTAACGCGGTTTTACTCCGCACTTCCTTCTTCATATTTTGAAGGGCACTTGACCATTAATTTATCGGCGGTTAATACACCGTTGGCGTCTAGCTTTCCTTCAACTATGGCTTCATTGCCGTGCTCAAAATTATTGGGCTTAATACCATGGTAAATTACAGGCAGATAATTTCCGCTGGAATCATCCGGTCTGGGCGCCAAAGCAAACTTCAAGAGCACATTTTCCCCATCCCAGTCGATTTCATCCCCAACTAAATACCCGCTAACCCGTAGAGGTTTATCAAGTAACTCCGAACCATTGTTCAGAACCTCTTCCACAGTCTGATAATACGCTGAAGACTTGGAAAACCCAAAGTACATCAAAAAAAGGATTGCAGCAAAAACAACCCCTATTCCGGCAAAAATTCTTCCCTTCCTGGATAACGGCATTTTTTTCCCTCCAGTATAAATTCCTTAAAGCCTAACTCGCTCTCCATTAAATAAACGTCTCTGTTCTATTCTTAGTTCCATTTTAACCTGATTTTATCTGACTTCACCTAACCTCGACCAAGCACAAATTCTTGCTTCTAAAACCTCTATAACCGAATAAAGCACTAACCCCAACAAGCTCATAGCAACTATAGCAGCCATCATCAATGCGTAATCAAATTGCCCCCAAGAATCCATAATCAAATAGCCCAAACCGGTTGAAGTGGCGAATGACTCTGCAAAAAACAATACCGAACTAGCGGTTCCAACACTAATCCGTAGAGCCGTAAAAACTTTAGGCAAACAATATGGAAATAAAACGTGGCGGTAGAAAGCCAATCTACCTCCACCTAGGGAACGAATACTGTATACCGCTTCTAAGGGCAAGGAACGAGCTGCGTCCCTAGTAGTCACTAAAATTTGGAAGAAAACCGTCATGGTAATTAGTAGAACCCGGGAGGAATCGCCTAACCCGAGTAAAACAAAAACCAACGGTAAGAAAACCAGCTTCGGTACCGGGTAGGTCAAGTAGATAAACGGGCCAACAACCCTATCCACCTCTAAATTTCGGCCTAAATACATGCCAAGGGGCACCGCTAAAACTAAGGCTATCCCTAAACTAACCAGTATCCGGCGGGCGCTGATTAGACCATGAAACCATAAAGCATTACCTGGTTCAAATAAAAGTGAAACGATTTCCCTAGCAGAAGGTAATTCAATTCCGGATACGATCAGTGTTAGTAGCTGCCATAGCCCAACTATAACCAGAGCTGCCAGTAGCTTACCGCTAAAACCCCCTAGAGACCTACGTTGTTTAAGCACTTTTACTCTCCTCCAACCGTCTACGCAAATAAGTAGTTAATTGGAGATACTCGGTAGTAGACCGATACCCCGTACTACCCATACCTGGGTTATCGACTACCTCCACAAGACGACCGGGAAGAGATGAGAAAATCATAATTTTGCGCCCCAAAATAACTGCTTCTTCAATATTATGGGTCACCAACATCGTCACTAAAGACCGCTGGTTCCAGATCTTTAGTAGCAGTTCCTGCATCTTCTCCCGAGTCAAAGCGTCAAGGGCTGAAAATGGTTCATCCATTAAAAGCAGACGGGGGTTTAAAACTAATGATCTAGCAATTGCTACCCGCTGTTTCTGCCCACCACTAAGTTGCGCTGGATATGCATCCGCTAGATCCTCAATCCCTAATTCCACCATAATCTCTTCTGCTAAAAGCTTAGCTTCTTTCAGAGGAACCTTCCGCACCCGCAACCCTAAGGTGACATTAGCCAGCACCGTTTTCCATGGAAACAGCCCATAACCCTGTAGGATTAGGGCGATCTCGTGGTCACAATCCGCCGGAGGTCGCCCATTAAAGCTTATTTTTCCCTGTGTCGGTTCCATCAAACCAGCTAGTAAGTATAAAAGTGTACTCTTACCGCAACCTGAAGGGCCAATTATCGCCCAACTCTCTCCCGGGGCAGCTGTAAAGTTCACTTTTTCCAAGGCCAAAACAGAGCGTTGGCGTTGGTTATAACGGTAAGCGACATCACTGACTTCTAGCAATACCGGGTCCTCCGTCTCTACTTAGTAACGTAGGTAGTCGTTACATACTGGGCATAAGGCAGGGGCTTTTTCAAAATTCCTTTTCTCGTCATCCAATCCATAACCAAATCCCACTCCGACTCTGTTGGTACTGTTGGTAAGGGAAAAGCGGGAACTGGGTAGATTTCTTCGATTCCTTTAGGAATACGACAGTATTCTAGCATCACATTACGAAAGCTCTCAGAATCCGCATTAATATCCTGAACAATCTGGCTGTAGGTAGCATAAAAACGCTGGAGCGTTTCTGCTTTCTTTTCTAACGCTTGCGTAGTAAAAACATAGACAATCGGTGAAAGATTAACAGTAGCATCGGTGTCGCTAGCAATCACTTTAGCCCCCCGGGCCTCCGCTAAAGCCGCAAAAGGATCGGGTAAAGTTGCCGCTGCTACCTGCCCATTAATTAGCATCTCTAGACGAACCGGAACCTTAGGTATCTCTAATGTCTTAATTTCGTTATCTTTAAGCCCGCCACTAATTAAGAGCTGATAAGTTACAAACTCAATAATCGAGTTGTTAGAGATCGCCACCGGAACATCTTTTAAATCAGGGACCCCCTTTATTCCTGATTTCGGACCGGCTAGCAGAGCAAATCGCCCTTCACTAGGTTTAGCTCCTAAAGTAATCGAGCTCATTTTTACCGGCATCTTACCTTTACCGAATAACCCTACCGCCACTAAATCAGTGACAATACCATCTAGCTGTCCAGCTCTAAAAGCGGTATCCCGTTCAATCGCACTAGCAAAAGTAATTAGCTGCAAGTCCACCCCTGCTCGCGCAAAGTCCCCACGCTGCAGGCCAACAAAAAGCGGTAATTCATCTTCAGCGGGAAGAAACCCGATTTTTAGAGTATTCGGTGCTTCTTTCCCTATAGTAACTAAGCTAAACAGACCCACTAGTAGTAGTGTTACCGTTAGGACCTTAAACCCTAATCTCAGCTTCGGTAGTACTGACGTTTCAACCACTCCCTCTCATTTTATTCAATCGTAGCTCCCCACTGTTGAACCACAGAGTTTTCTACCCCCATAACAGTCAATACTCGGCCGACTACAAAATCCACCAAATCCTCGACTGTAGTAGGGTTATGGTAAAATCCTGGGGAAGCTGGCATAATAACCGCACCAGCTTGTGCCAGTTTGGTCATGTTCTCTAAGTGAATTAGGTTCAACGGCATCTCCCTAACAACCAGGATTAACTTTCGCCGTTCCTTTAAACAAACATCGGCACATCGCTCAATTAATGAAGTAGAAATACCAGCAGCAATCCGCCCTAAAGTCCCCATAGAGCAAGGTAAAATTACCAGTCCGGCAAATTGAGCTGAACCGCTGGCAACAGGGGCAGACCAGTCATTATTGGCATATAGTTTTATATTAGTGCCATAACATTGGTTAACCCACTGCTGCCGCTCTGAAGACGGTAACTCTGGACAACCCAGCTCTTGTTGTAAAACTGACCACGCCGGTTCTGATACCATTAAGTTTACAGGAAGCTCTTCTTGCACTAAAAAACGGAGGAGCCTGTCCGCATAAAGCATACCGCTGGCTCCAGTAATAGCAACATTATACACCATACACCCGACCACCTCTAAAGTATAATTGAAAGCCAGGTAAAGATGAAAAAGGCAATGGAAACGATACCGTTTACCTTGAAATAAGCAAAATTAAGACGGCTCAAGTCTAGAGAAGCGATAGCCGCTTGTTCAACTACTAAAAGCAGGGTAACCAGCGTAAAACCTATCCAGTAATAGAAGTTAGCGTTAATAGCAACACCTGTAAGGGCAAAAAAGGTTATCGCCGCTAAATGCAAACCCCGTGACCACCATAAAGATTGGGCCAAACCAAAGCGAACCGGAATAGAATAGAGACCTTCCGCTCTATCTGCTTCCATATCTTGCAAGGCAAAAATAATATCAAACCCGGCGACCCAACAGGCTACCGCCGCCCCTAGGAACCAAGCTGGCAAAGGTACCGTACCGGTTAAGGCCAGCCAAGCAGCTATCGGTACTTGTCCTAAAGCAATACCTAAAATTAAGTGGGTAGTCCAAGTAAACCGCTTCGTATAAGAATAAAAGGTCATAATAAAAATAGCCACCGGTGCCAACATTAGAGCCAAACGATTAAACTGAGCTGCTGCATAGATAAAGATAGCTGCGCAGACCAGAATAGACCCCATTACTTCCTTACGGGAAAGCAAACCCTTAGGCATAATATGATCGGCCGTCCGGGGGTTACGAGCATCAAATTCCACGTCAATCATCCGGTTAAAAGCCATCGCTAGGCTACGACCACTAACCATAGCTACCAGAAGCCAAGCAGCTTGTGTCCAGGTTAGCTTAGCATTAGTTGCCAACATAGCGCTAACATAAGCAAACGGTAAAGCAAAAACCGTTTCATGAAAGTCAATCATCTTGAAAAAAAGCTTGGTTTTTTGTGCTAATGAAACTGCAGTACTCAATCTATTTTGTACTCCTTCCACCTTTGGTCCACCAAGACTTTAATCGCCTCATCCATCCTAGCCTCATCTGGCCATTCTCGCTGAAACCCTTCCTCTTTCCATTTACGGGTCGCATCGATCCCCATTTTAGTACCATACCGTGGTAAGGATGAGGCGTGATCTAAGGTTTCTACCGGCCCTTTAACAATAGTAATATCCCGACCTGGATCTACATTGTTTAAAGTCTTCCAGACCACGTCCGAATAATTGTGTACATCCACATCTTCATCAACAACAACTACAACTTTAGTATACATCATCTGCCCCATACCCCAGACAGCATGCATTACCTTTTGGGCATGGCCTGGGTAACTCTTTTTTATTGAAATAATC
>DHRX01000101.1:41303-51555 GCA_002408345.1 Firmicutes bacterium UBA5301
AAGCTGCATTTGCAGCAACGGTAAGAAAATCCGCTCTGACGCCAGAGCTAAATAAGCATCCTCCATTGGCGGTTTACCCACAATTGTTGTTAAATAAATAGGGTTCTTACGATGGGTAATAGCAGTAATATGGAAAACCGGATACTCGTCTGCCAATGAATAATAACCGGTATGATCACCAAAAGGTCCTTCAACTCTCCGTTCCCCAGGCTCCACATAACCTTCTAAAATAATATCGGCCGAAGCTGGCACTTTAATATCTACCGTCTTACATTGAACCATTTCTACCGGTTTCTTACGCAAGAAGCCAGCCAGTAGCATTTCATCGACTCCACCGGGTAAAGGCGCCGTTGCCGCATAAGTCAAAACCGGATCACCACCGATAGCTACCGCTACCGGGAATCGTTCCGCCTCAGCTTCAGCCTTCCGGTAATTAGCTGCTCCATCCTTATGAATATGCCAGTGCATACCGGTAGTTTTACTATCATAAATCTGGAGCCGATACATCCCACAGTTTTGTTTCCCCGTTACCGGGTCTTTAGTAAATACTAACGGAAGGGTAACATAACGTCCCCCGTCTAAAGGCCAGCACTTCAATATCGGTAGTTTATTTAAATCCGGCTCCTCCATGACTACTTCTTGGCACGGAGCCTTAGTAACTGTTTTGGGGAATAATTTTGCTAACTCATTAAGCTTAGGTATTATTTTTAATTTCCCTAATAAAGAATCGTGTTCCCCCTGCATAGCCAAAGATATTAAAGCACGAATTTCTTGCGTAACTTCTTCTAAATCCGAAACGCCTAAAGCCATAGCCATTCTCTTCTCAGAACCAAAAGCATTAATTAATACCGGCATATCTGAACCGTGAACATTTTCAAAAAGTAACGCTGGTCCGTTGTTTTTCATTACTCGATCAGCGATCTCAGTTATTTCCAATTCTGGGTCTACCGGGACGGTAACTCGTACCAGTTCCCCTTCTCTCTCTAACAGCTGTACAAATTCATTTAAATCCTGGAACACTTTGCCGTCCCCTTTCAGATGCAAATGCACTCAATACTTTGGACAGTTTAAAGGAGAATTCCTGCCTCAACAAGCAATGGGAATAATTAAAGCCCGGAAAATCCGGGCTTAATGACTATTCTATTCCTTCCAGCTTTACCAATCCTTTGCGGAGAGCGTAAAGCGCTACCTGAGTCCTATTCTCCAGGTTAAGTTTGTGCTTAATCCTAGTAACATAATTCTTTACCGTTTTCGGGCTAATGAAGAGGAGTTTTCCGATCTCCTCATTTCCCAGGCCTAGTGCCACTAGGCTCAGCACTTCTTTTTCCCGGGGACTAAGGTCAAGCAAAGGATTGGCATTGGCAGGTGTTAATCTGGACACCCTGACCTCACTCCTTTGCTGCAGTCCCTAGCTAGAAATAGCAAAAAGGCACCGAAGCTAGTACATAGTATGAGCCCCGGCGCCATCTTGTGCTGTTATGCTATTTTACGAAAAGCTGAGTAAACATCATCCCATAAGCTCCACCACGGTAAATTCCAACACCTACTCGTTCATAAGCAGGATTTAAGATATTGGCCCGGTGTCCAGAGCTATTCATAAGCGCCCTGTGGGCTGAAGAAACGCTACCAGCCCCAGCAATATTCTCTCCGGCTGTAATATAGCTGATTCCAGCCTTCCGAAGCATATCAAAGGGTGAGCCATAGGTAGGTGAAATATGGCTAAAGTAGTTATTTACCGCCATATCTTGGCTTTTCTGACGGGCAATTTGGGTTAAACTTAAATCGGCCTGCAAAGGACGAACACCGGCATTACGCCGTTCTTGATTAATTAGGTCCAACATCTGCTGTTCCTCAGCGGTTAGCCCAGCTACCGGAGTAGGAGTAGGAGTAGGGGTTGGGGTGGGGGTGGGAGTTGGAGTTGGAGTAGGCCACTGGGAAGCCGGTGGCTGTGGTGCCGGTTGGGGGGTGCTTGGAAAAGTATATTTTTTCCATGGGTAAAAGCTTGTCCCACTATTTGACGAACCATACTTAGTCGAGTACGTATTGCTACTATAAAAAGTCTTAGAATTAGAAGCGTATGAACTTCCCGAGGAGCCTCCGGAAAAATAAAATGTTGCTGCCATTACCGGAGTAAGAGCTACAGCCAGCAAAACTAAAGCAAACAGACTGGATTTTAGAATCTTTCTAGTTTTGTTATTCATGCGTTTTCCTCCCTTTGAATTTAACTGCTGGTGCAATTTGCCTGACTTTGAAGCAACTACTTCAACTAGCACCAATTATAGAGGGAGGAAAATTTGTTTTCAAAAAGCAAAAAGACCCTCAACTGAGGGTCTGCTTCCTGCCTAGTTAACTGCTTCATCCTGTTCCGGAGAATTCAGACATTTTAGGCCATATCTTCTTGAGAATGGTTAATTATCTATCCTTTACCCATATATGTCTGATTATCTAGCTAATACCTCTGGTTCCTCTCGTTTCCATTTTCCCTTTATTCTTCAAAAACAACTTCTTTCCCAGAAGCAAAAACGACCTTAGCTATCTTCTTGCCCTTCCAGATAATCTTAACATCTTCATCTATAGCTGGTCTAGATAGTCCGGCGGACTCTTGAGGTCTTTCTTCGCGGCGGTTGTTATCGTCATAACGAATCGCTAAACCTGCCATTATGCTTCACCCACATTCTGTCCGTCTAAATTCGCCTAAATAATCACCACTAATTATAGTCAGGCTATTAGTTCCATGTCAACACCCTAAAATGGTGGCTTTGGATGACAAGCGCCACAACGAGAACCATGACACTGAGTTATACAAGAATTATATCCAGGGTACCCTTCTGCAAAAGAATTAATCCTTACGTTATAAAGAAGACGACCTCGATTTATTCCGTCACTACCTAGAGTTGCGTGGGGACTATGACAAAGAAGGCAATTTTGCTTATGGGTTTGAGTCAAATGAACTTGATGCAAAGAACGCCCATCCTCTGTAGTGTAAAAATAGCTGTTTAACCCTTCCCCGCGGATTTCAGCCAAAATATCTGGCGCTTCCCGGTGACCTCCGGCATGGCAGCGAATACAGAAATTATTGATAACCATACGATCTGAAAGATAAATCGCATTCAAGGGATTAGCTGGATCTGTTACTCGTGGCTCATAACGATCCTCACGTTGTTGTACCAGATGGGGGTTATGACAGTCTTTACATCCAACTCTAGCTTCTTTTCCGTCTACATGATGCCGACTTGGTACCGCCGTTTCCTCTTCCATAGTCTGGCTTTTTGCAAACTCCTGGGCCAATAAGTCATGGCAAGAAAAACAAAGTTCCGCCCCTAGTTCAGCGCTAACCCGATGGGGGTGATGGCACTCCTGGCATAAACCAGCATGGGCTGAAGCTTCAAAGCCGTCGAAACCGGGCCACATCCCTGCGGGAGGCTGAAATCCATGACAATTTAAACAAAGTTCTTTGCTCTTCAACAACGTCGGTGCAACCGCTTCGTGAACACTGTGACAAGCTAAACAGCTAGCAGGCTCATCTAAACCTCCGTGAGGCCAAGCACCTTGGGCATAGCTAGAAAAGCTGCCGATTAGTATTACTAATAACAGAAAATTTCTTTGGGCCTTGCTCTTCATATTTGGTCATCCTAGCTGTTTTTAATTTCCATACTAATACTTTTCCCCTACTCTAACTTACTCCTCTTCTATTATCTTTCTTCCATAAAACAGAAAGGGATATTTGTCCCAATGCCGTATATTTTTACAAAGAGGTTGGGGAGGCGATTGTTGTGAACAGAGAGCAGCTCATTTCTCTATCTCAAGCACGCTGCCAAAGGCTATACCCACTAGAAAAAGATTACCCCAAACCATTAAGTCAGCCGGATAACTCTATTGAACACATTTTCCAAATTACCGCCAGAGATATTCTCCGTAAAAACGAAAGTCCATACCTGCCTACTGGAATCTTTTTAGCCACCACTAATGCTAGCGGATACATTCAATTTATTAAAGAGCGACCATCCCAATTTCCTTTACCATATCTATTAACTAAAGGTGCCCTTTGGTCAGAAGAAGCTATTGGCACTAATGGGTTAGCTATCGCTTTACTAGATCAAACTACTATCCCTGTTTTTGGTCAAGAACATTATCTACCGCAACTCCAGGATTATTTTAGTGTTGGAATCCCCTTTAAAGAACCAGAAGGTACTGTAGCAGGTGCTATTCTCCTCGTTGGAAGGTTACTAGAATATTGTCCAAAACTTCTCCACTGGTTAGAAGAGCTCCATACAAAAATCAAGCACCAAGTAACTACCCACTTAACATTACGAAATCAGGCACGAGGGATGTTATTAGAAGAAAATATTCGTCTATCCGTTGCTACCCAAGAAGGCATCCGACCCGAGTTAGGAATTGCCATCATCAATAGCCATAAGGAATTAATCAACGCTAATTTAGCAGCTCAACAGCTACTTAAAAAAAAGTCTGGCGACTATTTACAAAACAACGTCTCAGTTCTGGAACAGGAATTGATCGACTCTGCTGAAAAATGTCTAAAAACCGGAACCCCCTATTATAAAAAAATTGTTACCCCTGCCAATAGTAATGGTACTTCAATTTTAATCTATTCCCAGCCACTAAAGAGTACGACCGACCGTACTCCACTAGGGGTTCTAGTCATAATCTGCGACCTACAGCAAGCTTTCCCCAAAACAACAACTACCTATCACGCTCTAACCTGGTTAGATGATGATGTGGTCGTATTAGACCGTAATGGAAATATTGTTTTTGGCAACCGTTTTCAAGCCGATGATATTGGTCAAAACTATATCAACATTGTTTTTAATGGGGAGAAACTCCGACCTGATGGCCAACATAATTCCTTATTAATCCAAGCTTTAGAAACCGGCACTAATCATATAGGCAGGATTTACCAAACCCCCGATGGTAAGAGGACCCGCCAAACCGATATTCATCTTCTCCACAATCAACATGGTTCCATTGTTGGAGCTGTAGGAATTCGTAAGGATATTACTGAAAAACAGCAGCTCAAAACCCAACTAATTCATTCAGAAAGGTTAGCTACTATTGGTGAACTGACCGCTCAAACCATTCACGAGTTACGCAACCACTTAGCAGCAATTAGAGCCTCTGCTCAACTAGCCTTATGTCTAGACTGTTCCGAAAAAGATGCTGCTTTTCAGCAAATCATCAAAGAGATCGATAAAATTAACGACTTCGTTTCGAGTATCCTAATCTTAGCTAAACCAGAGCAAGCATCCTACCAAGGAGAAGACTTGGCAGCATTACTCGATTCGGTTTTAGACTTAGTTAACGCAAAAACCGTTTTCAACCACCTCACTATTAAAAAGCAGTTTGACCATTCTTTGCCTCTGATCAAAGCTAACCCCAAACTGCTGGAGCAAGCGCTTTTAAACGTAATCAGTAACGCCATTGATGCTACGGACCGAGGAGGCATACTAACGCTAACCATTATTAATCATCCCGAACGCCATTGCCAAGAGTTAATCGTCGCTGATACCGGGTGCGGTATCGAACCTGATGTATTAGAACACCTATTTCAACCTTTTTATACTACTAAAGGGGATAGCGGTACCGGCCTGGGTCTAACGATTACACACCAGATTATCACCGAGGGTCATAATGGCCGGATTTGGATAGAGTCAGAAGTCGAAAGGGGAACCCAAGTACATATCGAACTGCCTAATATGGAAGAAAACTTATAATTTAAGGAGCCGTTATGTCTAAGCCCTTAATCCTAATAGTCGATGATGAACCAGCTATATTAGAATTAATCCGCTTTCATTTGGAAAAACACAGTTTTTCTGTACTTACCGCTACTGATGGTCTTCACGGTCTAGAATTAGCTCTTACCCAGCATCCGGATTTGGTACTCTTGGATTTAATGCTCCCAGGCCTTGATGGTTTTGAAGTCTGCCGTCGCTTACAGCAAGCAACCAACATTCCAATTATTATGCTAACCGCTCGGCAAGATGAGATCGATAAGGTATTAGGTTTAGAAATTGGTGCCGATGACTACATTACAAAACCTTTCAGCTACCGTGAACTATTAGCTCGTATCAAAGCCGTACTTAGACGATCCAGTAACTTAGACCAGACCATGACTCGAAATAACACCACAGTTATAACTGTAGGACAATTAACTGTTGACCCCACCCGTTACAAAGCCTTTTGGGCCAATAATGAGTTGGAGCTAACCCGTAAAGAATTTGAACTTCTCTACCTTTTAGCAGCTAACCCTGGACAAGTTTTTACTAGAGAATATCTAGTTGAATCGATCTGGGGTTACGAATACGATGGAGATACTCGAACAGTTGATGTCCACATCCGTCGCTTACGAGCTAAACTTGAGAACTCTGACCTCATTGAAACCGTTCATGGTATCGGCTACCGCTTACAGGAGCTGTCCTGATGCGCCCTACTTTACTCAACAAACTAACCTGGGCCTATCTTACTCTGTTAACCATAGTAATCGGAATAGTCGCCTTTTTTACCCTTAATTCAGCGGTCTACCATTTAGAACAACAGATCGCCTCGGAAATGTTAGCCTGCTCTAAACTATTTGAGTTAGCCCTTACAACCAGTACTAACTCCCCCTCTCAGCTAATCCAAGAATTTAAAGTGGCTACCGGAGCCCGACTAACCCTTATTGCACCAGATGGAACCGTTCTAGCTGATACCGAAGAAGATCCAACTAAAATGGAAAACCACCTTAACCGTCCAGAAATCCAAAAAGCCACTACTGATAACGTTGGGCAGGTTACTCGCTTCAGCACAACCACTAATATACGAACAATTTATTTTGCCAAAACCATAAATGGCGATCCCTCCCGAGGGTTCATCCGCTTAGCTTACCCTTTGAGGACTGTCAGCCTCTTAAAACTGGAAATTGGTCAGAGAATATCCTGGATAGTCCTTTTAACAGCGCTACTTACCGGTATCATCGCCTACCTATTTTTAAGAAGCCTAATTAAACCGCTACATAATATCAGCATTGCTTCCCAAGCTATTGCCGCCGGCGATTTTACCCAGAAAATTGCAGAAGAAGGCGCACTGGAAATCCAGGAGCTAGCCCGGTCTTTTAACATAATGGCCACCGATATTAGTCAGCTCCTGGCTAAACTAACCGATGAACGCCAGCAAATTGAAGCTATCTTGGTTAGTATGGATGATGGGGTAGTTGTTTCTGACGCCCAAGGTTACCTCGTCTTAATTAACCCTGCAGCAGAGAGGATTTTCCAGGTTCACAGCACCGTTGTTTTAGGAAAACACCTCCTGGAAGTTATCCGCAATTATGATTTAGCAACCGCTTTTGAGAAAACCATTAAGGAAAACAGTTCCTCGACCCAAGAACTACGTATTTTTTCGCCACGAGAGATGATAATCAGCGTTAATATTACCCCAATTCGCGATGTTGATGGCAACGCCCACGGGGCCGTAGCCACCATTCACGATATTACTACTATCCGCCAACTTGAACAGTTGCGAACCGAGTTTGTCGGTAATGTCTCCCACGAACTAAAAACACCCCTTACCGCTATCAGAGGTTTTACCGAAACTCTACTTACCGAGGAGGTAGACCAAGAGACAGCTCGCCACTTTCTAGAGGTGATCTCCACCGAATCGCAGCGCCTCTCTCGACTAATCAATGACCTCTTGGATCTTTCTCAGTTAGAGTCCGCACAGACTCAACTGACCGTAAGTTTAGTTTCCCTTCCAAAGATAGCCGAAGGGGTTGTCGAACTACTTAAAGACCAGTTGCAGCAGAAAAATCTCCAAATAACTTTAGATTTTCCAGCAGAATTCCCTTTAGTTCATGGGGATAAGGATATGTTAGCTCAGGTTTTTCTTAACCTTCTGGAAAATGCTATTAAGTATACTCCGACTAGAGGTCAGATCAAAATTATGGGTACCTTCACAGCCGATCAAATTCAAATAGCTGTCTCTGATACTGGAATGGGAATTCAGAAACAAGACTTGCCACGGATCTTTGAACGCTTTTACCGTGTAGATAAGGCCCGTTCTCGGCAACAAGGGGGTACCGGCTTGGGTCTAGCCATCGTTAAACATATTATTGAACGCCATTCCGGCACCGTCTCGGTGCAAAGCCTACCCGACCAGGGTACAACCTTTCTAATTACCCTTCCGGTAGGTTAACCCCAAGAGATTTAACAATTAGTTAACCTCCTCGCAATATAGAGATAATATCTGGCTGTTAAACTTAGTTCAGATTAATCTATTGGGAGGTTAAAAAATGCGCAATTTTGGTCTAACTTGTTTGGCTCTCGTTATCATTTTAGGGTTTGGCTTTCTAATTGCTGAAGCTAAAGTGACCACTTTCACTATCGCCGGGTCAACCTCAGTACAGCCTATTATCGAAATGCTAGCTCAGGAATATATGGCTCAACATTCCCAGATACGAATTAATGTACAGGGCGGTGGTTCCAGCGCCGGAGTTAAAGCTGCTGCGACCGGTACCGCTGAAATCGGCATGGCCTCACGCCAACTACATCCTGAAGAAAAGGGACTCTGGGAATTCACTTTGGCCTATGACGGTATTGCTGTAATTGTTCACCCTACCAACCCGATCACCAATTTAACCACAGAGCAAATACATGATATCTTTAGCGGTGCGATCACCGACTGGTCTCAAGTAGGCGGCAAACCCGGACCAATTAACGTTATTACTCGAGAAGAAGGCTCCGGAACCAGAGCTGCTTTTGAAGAATTAGTTTTAAAGAAGAAGCCAATCGTTGCCAAGGCCATTGTCCAAGGATCTACCGGCGCAGTTAAAGCCACCATAGCTCACGATCCTAGCTCTATTGGTTACATCTCTTTAGCCGCCGCCGATCAGACCATTAAAATTCTAAAAGACGATATTAAGCGACCATTCTTACTCCTCTGTACAGCAAGACCCACCGGTGCTGTAGCTAATTTTATAGAATGGCTACGGACCTCCGAAGCTATGGATATAATAACTGCAGAAGGGTTGGTACCAGTTAAATGAAGCTGAAAAAAGTCGAGCCCTGGATACGCACTCTCCTCTTTCTTGCAGCGGTCTTCTCTATCCTCGCAGTCGTTCTCATTATCGTCTTCGTTTTTAAGGAAGGACTACCTTTCCTGCGAAAGTGGGGCTTAACCACCTTTATTTTTGGTGAAAACTGGTCACCTACCCGAGGAAATTTCGGCATTTTCCCGATGTTATTAGGATCAATTTACTTGACCCTAGGGGCTATCCTCATCGGGTTGCCCCTAGGGGTCGGTTGTGCCATTTTCTTTGCTGAGTTTGCCCCAGCCAAAATAACTAGTTGGGTACGACCTGCTGTTGAAGTATTGGCCGCTATCCCTTCGGTTATCTACGGGTTCCTGGGTCTACTGGTTCTAGTCCCTTGGCTTCGCCAACTCTATGGCGGAACAGGCTTTAGCTTACTGGCCGGTTCTTTAGTTCTCGGAATAATGATTCTACCTACGGTGATGACAGTATCAGAAGATGCCATCCGAGCTGTTCCGCTTAGTTACAAAGAGGGGAGTCTAGCTCTCGGGGCTACCCGCTGGCAAACTATATCTAAGATAACCCTCCCAGCTGCTCAATCAGGAATTGTTGCTTCGGTAGTTTTAGGGATGGGACGAGCTCTCGGTGAAACCATGGCTGTTATCATGATTACCGGTAACGTAGCTCAGGTTCCCACTTCACTACTTTCGCCGCTACGAACTTTAACCGGAAATATAGCTCTAGAAATGGGCTATGCCGCTGGTCAACATCAGCAAGCGCTCTTTGCTACCGGCGTAATCCTCTTCATCCTAATCTTCGTCTTAACCAGTCTGGCTAACCTAGTCCGCTGGAAGGGGGCTACACACTAATGCTCACCCCAAAAGCTAAAGAACGACTAGCTCTTATTATTCTGGGAAGTATTGCGGTTTTAACTGTAGCCATATTAGCAATTACCTTGGGATATCTCCTGGCTAAGGGGCTACCCGCTATTAACTGGGAGTTTCTGAGTCAAGCACCCCGACGGATGGGGCGGCAGGGCGGAATATTTCCCTTTATCCTTAGTACCTTTTATTTAACTGGAGTAGCCCTATTTCTCGCTGTACCGGTAGGTGTTGGTGCTGCTATTTACTTAACCGAATATGCCAAAGTTAGATGGTTAACCACTACAGTACGCTTTTTTACCGAAATTTTAGCTGGAATCCCATCAATTGTTTTTGGGCTCTTTGGGTTTATTTT